>JAHBAL020000069.1 GCA_018500105.2 Anaerolineae bacterium | reverse complement strand
TTAGATATATGTGTATATTTGATGCGTCATCCCGATACGAAGTGAGGGATCCCTATCGCCTCAACCCATACAAACGTCACACTGGCTTGGCAAAACTTTAGCTGACCTGACGACGTATTTGCCGGATTTCATTTTCGGGGATCCCTCGCTGCGCGTCGGGATGACCCATTGAGACAATAAGTTTCTCCCCCTTGCTGGACGCTGCGCCCTCGTCTGCGTCTATTTATTCAGAATGACGCGCAAAATATATGCGATTAAAGTCCATCGATTGGCATTGGCAAACCTTTCTTTTCTTTGCGATCTTTGTTCGCTTTGTGGTGAAATATTTTTAATGCACGTAAGTCCTAACTTTTTAGCCCTTATATCCCCTACCCCGATCATCGCGGCGACGCTGCCGCACCAATTGCATGACCGGCACGCCATAGCCACAACTGGTGCTGGTCTTGTCAATTTGCACCTCAATCACCTGACGGGGCTTGGCGTGTAGATCGGGAGCGCCCGCTTGCAGCAATTGATCTGCCAGCGGCGATTGCGCCAACGGCGTAATGATGGCTTGCCCATATAGTCGCACAATCGCAGCGTCGGCCTCATCGAACGAGCAAAACATGAGGGTGATCGGGCTGCCAGCGCGGGTATGTCGCGCCGTTTCATTGCCGCTGCCAACATAATCGAGAAAAGCTACCCGATTGCGATTGAGGATATGCAGCGGCACACCACCACGCGGCGACACATTCACCGGCCCTACCTCGCCATCGGCGGCAAAATTGGGATCAGCCGTCGCCACAAAAAACAGCGCACAGCCGCGAATGAGCTTGGCTTGTGCGTCGGTAATTTCAGAGTAATAGGTTGCCATAAGGATAGATCACAGCTTATTTTTAGCGCAGGTTTATCTGTGTCACTATACTACATGGCTGAGGTAATGCGATGAACAAATGGTTGCAAGGGGTGGTGTTAGCGTGTGTGGCGGTGGGGTTGGCGGCAGGCGGCTGGGCCGCGGCAACGTCTAACCGCAAAATTGAGGCAAAAGCCAGTGTGGCCGAACTAATGTCGAACGGCGATACCAGCGGCTATGCCCGCGCCTTTACCCCGCGTGAACTAAAATTTCCGCAAGATCACGGCCCGCACAACGATTTTCAGACTGAGTGGTGGTATTACACCGGCAATCTGACTGACGCCAAAGGGCGGCATTTTGGCTACCAATTCACCATTTTCCGGCGGGCGATTGCGCCGCCCAGCACCCCAACGCCAAGTGACAACGGGTTTACATCCAAGCAAGTGTATTTTGCGCATTTTGCCATTACCGACAGCGGGGCCAACAAGCACGCTGCCTTCGAGCGCTTTAGCCGCGCTGGTGGCAATTTGGCCGGCGCTAACGCCATGCCTTTTCATGTTTTCATCGAGGATTGGGCCATCAATACCACCATGGGCGTGGGCGGGGCCGAGGCGGTCGAGATCAAGGCCAAAGATACGCGCAACGGCGGTCAATATGCCATTCAACTGAATCTGAGCAGCAGCAAGCCGATGGTGCTGCACGGGGACAGGGGGCTGAGTGCCAAGAGTAATTTGCCCGGCAATGCTTCTTATTATTATTCATTTACGCGCATGGCGACGACGGGCAAGATCACCACGCCGAGCGGCACATTTGACGTGCGCGGCGATAGCTGGATGGACCGCGAGTGGAGCACCAGCGCCCTGAGTAGCGAAACCGAGGGCTGGGATTGGTTTTCCGTGCAATTGGACGATCAGCGCGAAGTGATGCTGTATTTGTTGCGGCTGAAAAACGGCGGCGTGGATGCGGTGTCGAAGGGCACGCTGGTCGAGGCCGATGGCAACGCCCGCACCCTCAAGTTAGATGAATTTCAGGTCGAGGTGTTGGATCGCTGGCGCAGCCCGCACAACAATGCCGAATATCCGATGCGTTGGCGGGTGCGTATTCCCAGCGCCAATGTGGAGATTGAGCTAACGCCGCGGGTGAAAGACCAAGAAATGCACGATATTTCGACCGTATATTGGGAAGGCGCGGTCACACTGAGCGGCAAATCGAACGGCAAGCCAGTCACCGGCGCAGGTTATGTCGAGATGACGGGTTATCAGGCGGGCATGAATCGGCGTTTGTAGCATGACTTGTAGCGCCGCCATCTTGTAGCGCCGTCATCTTGTAGCGCCGCCATCCTGGCGGCAGCGCTGCCGCGTTGGGTATAGAATGTGCGCATGGAAAAGTCGAAATTTGTGAATCGAGGCGGCATTTGGGTGGCGCTACAAATGGTGCTGCTGGTGCTGGTCTTAATCATCCCCATTTATTTACGCCTGGCAGGGCGAGAGACGGGCTGGGGCTGGCCGTTGGGCAGCGTCGCCACCATGCTCGGCATCATGCTACTGGTGATCGGCGTGATGTTTATTCGGCGGGCCTTCGCCGATCTGGGCGATAACCTGACACCCTACCCCAAACCCATCAACAAAGGCACGCTGGTGCGCAGCGGTGTGTATGGCATTGTGCGACATCCCATTTACACGGCGGTGATTTTGCTCGGCCTCGGCTGGGCCTTGGCGCTCAATTCTGGCCTCGCCCTGCTTGGCGCAGTCGTGATCTTCCTTTTCTTCGACAGCAAAGCCCGCCGCGAAGAAGCTTGGCTGCTCGAAAAATACCCCGACTACGCCCGCTATCGCCAGCAAGTGAAGAAGTTATTGCCGGGCATTTATTGAAATGGGTGAATGAGTGAATGAGTGAATGGGTGAATGAGACACAATCATTCCCTCATTCCCTCATTCCCTCATTCCCTCATTCACTCATTCACTCATTCACTCATTCACTCATTCACTCATTCACTCATTCACTCATTCACTCATTCACTCATTCATTCCCTCATTCACCCATTCACTCATTTTTTATGGAAATCACCCCTCAAGACGGCATGAAAATAGACCGAGACACGCGGCTGAAGCGTGGGGTATATTATTTGCCGAATGGCATCGAGATTGTCAAAGACGGCGTGACGCTGGACGGCAACGGCGCGTTGCTCATCGGCGATGGCTTCGCGGGGCGCGGCATTGTGGTCAACCGACGCAGTGGGGTGCGGATTCACCACGTGCAGGTCGAGCGGTATTATCACGGCATTTGGGCCAACGCCAGCGCCAACCTCACGATTGAGCTTTGCCACGTCACCCGCACCCACGAGGTGGCTGGGCCAGATGTGTTTTTGGATATTTGGCTCGACCGCAGCCAAGCCTATGGCGGCGGCATTTTCTTGAGCGGCGTGATTGATAGCGTGCTGTGCGACAACGACGTGCAGCACCAGCAAAACGGCATCATGTTGTATGGCTGCGATCACGTCGAAGTGATGCGTAACAATGCCTCATTTAACAGCGGAGCCGGGCTGATGCTGTTCGAGTCGTCATACAACCAAATTCACGACAACATCGCCGATTTTTGCTGCCGCATTTACAACTATCGCGGGCGCGATGGTGAGACCTATCACAACGGCGCCGACGCGGCGGCATTGGTGATGATGTGCAATTCGTCGCACAATGTGCTGCGCAAAAATTGGTTGCGCAGCGGTGGCGATGGCGTGTTTTTGGGTGGTTTTCACAAAGACCAAATTAAAACGCCGTGCAATGACAATGTGTTCGAGCATAATGACGGCAGTTGGAGTCCAAATATCGCCTTCGAGGCCACATTTTCAGAGCGCAATGTTTTTCGCCACAATAAGGCCGACAATTGCAATTATGGCTTTTGGCTAGGTTATTCGAGCCACAGCACGATTGAGGATAACGTGATTACGGGCAATCGCATCGCGGGGGTGGCGATTGAGCAAGGCCACCACAATCGCATTGTGCGCAACACCTTCGCCCGCAACCGCGACGGGGTGCAATTTTGGGTGAGTGCGCGTCCAGCCTTCACCCATTTTTACACCGAATGCGCCGACAGCCACGAAACCGAGATCAGCGATAACGAGTTTACCCGCCACGACACCGCCATTCGCATTTGGACCGAGCGCGACGCCACCCCCGCCCAGCGCTGTCATCATTTTCACGTGGCGGGCAATACCATCCACGATAACCGCGTCGCCGCCAAGATCGAGCGCGTGCGCGACAGCGTCATCCAGCGCAACCGCGTCAAAGGCAACGTCGAGGCCGGTCTGGTGCTGATCGGCTGCCAAGATGTGCAGGCGGTGGGGAATGAGATGTAGCCTTGGATCGCCGCCAACGTAGCGCCAATGTAGCGCCGCCAACGTAGCGCCGTCATCCTGACGGCTGGGCCGCCAAGATGGCGGCGCTACATTGGCGCTACATTGCCAACTTGCGGTAAAAATCGGCAAAAATGGGGTCGCGGTAAACGCGAAAAGCCTCGCGCATGAGATGCCGACGCGGGTCGAGTGACCACGCGCAATGGGCAGGCTGGCTTTTGTTTTGGCGCGGCGCTTTGTGCAAATGCGGCGCAAAATAGCCGTGCGCCCGTTGTGGGCTGGTTCCCAAAATGGGGGTGGGAATAAGCACCGTCTCGACCGCCCGCGCATCGAGCAGCCACGCAAATGGCCCCATGTCCCAAATGGCGCGTGAATCGGCCCCGCGTTCGTGCGCATATTGCACAAACTCGTGCGCCAAATAACGCCCGATCTCGCCATGTGGCGCAACTTGCGTCTTGACCTCATTGGTCGTCAGCGTCAAATGCTCGGTGACATTGAAACACGGAATCAGCACCAGCGGCACGCCACAATCGAGCACCACACGGCTGGCGAAAGGGTCTTGGCGCAAATTAAACTCGTTGGTATCGTAGTAATGATGCGGATGCCCGCCCAGCCACACCAGCACGATCTTGCGGATGATATCGGGCGCGAGAAAAATGGCCGAGGCGATATTGGTGATGGCGGCAATGGCGACGACATACAACGGCGCGTCGTCGGGCTGGGCGCGGGCCAATTCGATCAGGTGCGATGTTGCCTCGCTGGCGATGGCCTGCCCACGAAAACCAGATGGGTCATCAGGCGCGGTGGCAAAGGCGGCGGCCCCGCGATACACGGCTGGCAAAGGCGCAATATTGGCGGCGTTACTGGCGTTTAGGCGCTGCAAAACCGCTTGCGCCGTCAAAAAGCTCTTTTCCATGCCATGTCCGGCCTCAAAACCCGATCGTTCGTTGGCAAACGGCGCGGCATAAATCGCCTTGATATCGAATCGGTCGGGCGATAACATGGCATGGGTAATGGCAAATTGATCGTCAATTTCGTTATACGGGTCAGTATCAATCACAATCGGCAATCGGCCTGTGGCGGGCGGCGCGGCCAGCCGCTGCAAACGCTCGGTGTCAGACAGCATGGGGAATAGAGCAGAGGTAGACATGACAAAACTGCTAGGATTTATACACATTAAAAATATTTCACCACAAAGAACACAAAGAACGCAAAGATAAGAAAGATTTTATGGAGCAATCCTTTGAGTTCTTCGTGTGCTTTGTGGTGAAAATGAAACTCTATATAAATCCTCATTATAGTGATGACAGTGGGTCGCGCCTCCGAGCGGCATTGTATGATAAGGCTGTTCAAAAGTCAGCACTTCACTTAACCCGTCATCTCCGCGAAAGCGGAGATCCATAACGAGGCCGGTCAAAAATGCGGCAAACCAGTCAAACTACGCCTGTCTGGTTATAGATTCCCGCTTTCGCGGGAATGACGAGGCGACTTTTGAACAGCCCTGATTGTATGATATCAAAATCATATACAATCCGCCCTCATGAACAATCTGAGCAATTTAACCATCGAACAACTGAAGGCCGAAGCGGAAGCCATGCGCGGCCAATTGGTCGCCACCCGCCGCGATTTCCACATGCACCCCGAACTCGCCTTTCAAGAGGTGCGCACGGCGGGCATCGTGGCCCAGCGTTTGGGCGAATTGGGCTATGAGGTGCAAACCGGCGTTGGCAAAACCGGCGTGGTGGGCGTGCTAGAAGGCAACGGCAGCGCGGGCGAAACGCTGTTGCTGCGTTTCGATATGGACGCGCTCCCCATCATCGAGGCGGTAGATGTGCCGTTTAAGTCGCAAAATCCGGGCGTGATGCACGCCTGTGGTCACGATGCCCACACCGCGATTGGGTTGGGCGTGGCCGAGCTATTGGCGCGACATCGTGACCAATGGGGCGGTGTCGCCAAGTTTGTCTTTCAGCCCGCCGAAGAGATTATCGCTGGCGCCAAAGCCATGATCCAAGATGGCGTTTTGGACAACCCAAAGCCCACTCGCGCTTTGTCAATGCACGTCAGCAGCATGGAGCCAGTCGGCACGGTGCAAATGACCAACGGCCCGACGATGGCGGCGGCCCAAGCCTTTAGCATCAAGGTGACGGGGCGCGGGGCGCATGGTGCATCGCCGCATCAGGGGCGCGACCCAATCGTGACCGCTGCCCACATCATTACGGCGTTACAGACGGTGGTCTCGCGCAATGTCGAGCCGCTCAAGGCGGGCGTTATCACCATCGGAGCCATTCATGGCGGCACAGTCGGCAATGTCATCCCCGATATTGTCGAGATGAAAGGCACGATTCGCTCGTTTGAGCCAGAGATCGAATCGCTGCTGAAAAAGCGGATGCAGGCCATCATCGGCGGGATTGCCGAGTCAATGGAATGCAGCGCCGTGCTCGAATTTGACGTGAACCCAACGCCAGCAACGGTAAACGATCCGGCGCTGGCCGAGCAAGTGCGCGAAAATGCCAAGGCATTGGTCGGGGCGGCAAATGTGCGCGATGACCGCCGCACGATGGGGGCCGAAGATTGCGCGTGGTTTTTGCAAGCCGCGCCCGGAGCCTATGTCTTTATCGGCGCTGGCAGCAGCGACGAGAGCAAGCACGTGCCGCATCATAGCCCGCGTTTCGTCATCGAAGAAGATTCATTGCCCATCGCTACTGCCCTTGTCACCAAGAGCGCGTTAGACTTTTTGAAGTAACGGTCGCCGTAGCGCCGTTCGTATCGCCGTCCGTAGCGCCGCCATCTTGGCGGCTGATTCAAAAAATATTACGCACAAAAACGCAAAAGATGTTTGCGTTTTTGTGCGTAATAGAAAGGCCGTCAAGATGACGGCGCTACAAACGGCAACACGAACAGCGCTACCAATTGTCTACTTAAAGTTCAGCATGGTCGGCAAGAAGATTTGATTGGGCAGGGCGTTGCCGACATCGCCGACCAATACACTGACAGGCACATCTTGCCCGTTCAACTTGAGTGTAAGGTTGTAAACCCCATCTGGTGTGTCGTCAAGCACTTTTAATTTGACATTGCTCGTGCCACCCCAAGGGGCGGAGAGCAACGGGTTGTCAATTTGCACCGAGAATTGCGCTGGTGCGCTCATCTCAACCGGCCAGGGCTTGGCGTGCATCTTGGTTTCGATCGTCACCGTGCCGGTTTGTCCAACCTTCAGTCGCAGGGTGGTATTTGAAATGCTCACCTCGGTGTCGGTATTTTTCTTGCACCACTTATACGGCGGGGTGACATCTTTCGCCAAAGGCAGGTCGGTTTTGTAAAGCGGCGAGGTGATCGCCTCTTTATACGCCTCAAAGCCGGGCAATGGCTTCATTGTGCCGGTCTCTGCCGAGCTGCTGGTGATACGAAAATCGGCGTAATGATTGCGTTCTTGCGGGTCACGCGCATTGAAATAGATCATGCTGCGTAAATATGGATATTTCGGCGCATCGGCAAAGGCATTTTTGATCCACGATGCCTTAGATTTACCCGATTCCTTGGTATCAACACTTGCCATTTCGTGAATCATTTGCGGCTTGGCATAACGACAGGCAAAATCCCATAGCAAGTCATCGCCAAACGAGTTCATTTCACGCCAAGGCTGCGGCGACCACATCAGGTTGTAATAGTTGTCGGCGATGATGCCGACCCAGTCCACCCATTCATCACCGGGGTAATAGCGGTGATGGTTATTTTCGGGCGTGTCGGGATGGCTGCCGGTGCTGATGCCCCAAAACCATTCCATCCCCTCAACACCTTCTTCTTTGAATATCCTGTGAATGCGTTGCCAGCTCTCAATAAAATCTTGCGGGGTTTGCCCGAAGCGTGGCGCCCAATAGGGCAATTCCATCACGCTCATTTCTTGCCCATATTTCATAATGATGCGATAGGGCAATTTTTTGAAGAATTTGGCGTAGGCGCGGATATACGTGTCGCACAAACCTTGCGAAATGGTGCGCGGCGGCACGCCTTCTTTGAGCGCATAGTCACGGTCGCAGCCAAATGCCTTTTTGCCGTTCATCGGCATCCACGAGATCATGATCACAGGTCGGTCTTCGACAGGCACTTGTCGGTCAACAAACCACAGCAAATAGCCTAAATAAGGCTGGTCGAAGGGGTCACCCGCGCCAAAATCCATAAAAAGCTCGATCATGCCGTGCTTTTTACCCGATAGTGCGTTAAATTGCACCAATTCGTTGCCGTAATCTTTGGCAATTGGGTCAAGATAAATTCCCAGCGACAAGCCAAGCGCCTCGGCGGCAGGTGAGGCCGCTGCGTTAGGCAAAGCTGTGCGTAATTGTGCGTGGGGGGCGGTGTTGTGATTGGGTTGCGGTTGGGGGGCGGTGATGGCTTGAATGTTGGGCGACGGAGCGAATGTCAAAGTGGTCGCCAAAGCCATCGCCAATGTGGTTAGCGTGTGTTTTCTCATTCGCCAAATAGTTTAGCAGATGCAGTCAGACAAGGATAAAAAAGTAACGCGAAAAGCGATGGTAAAACCCGTTTTTGCCGAAATCATTGCCCGCCCTTCTCTTGCAAGAGAAGGGCGGGCAATGATTTCGGCATTTTGACCCAGAACGGATGCGAAAACGGATGCTAGAACGGATGCTAGAACGGATGCTAGATGGGTAATTGTTTGCGTCGCAGCCACAGCACAATGAGCAAACACACCGTGGTGATAAGCGCCAAACCGAACAACAGCCCCCCATCACCATTGACCGAAATGCCCAACACGGTAAGGTGGCTGAGAATGGCCCCGCCCATGGTGGCAAGTCCGAGCAATGCGCCCAGCACGGCGGTTCCCGATGTCAGCAACAGCAGCGCCGCAATCAACTCGATGATGCCGCTGCCAATACGGCCCACTGGCTCGGCGCCAAGTTTGCTGAAAATGTAGACCGATTCGGGTGCGCCAGTGAACTTGAAGAACAGGGTTTGGATACTGTCTCTTATACACATCT
>JAHBAL020000488.1 GCA_018500105.2 Anaerolineae bacterium | reverse complement strand
CCGGGGTTGCGCTAGCAGCCTGCGCACCAGCCGCCCCAACCGAGGCTCCAAAGCCAACTGAGGCCCCAAAGCCGACGGCTGTGCCGCCCACTGTTGCCCCGACGGTTGCGCCCACTGCCACCGCCAAACCCAAGCCAACCATCAAACTGGCTGAAAACTCTTGGACCGGCTCATCGGCCAATATTTATGTTGCCAAGCAGTTGATTGAAACAAAATTGGGTTACAAGGTCGAAGTTGTGACCATTGACGAAAACGCGCAATGGGCCGCCATGTCAACCAATGACATCTCGGCCAGCCTCGAATTGTGGCCGTCGGGCCATGCCGAAGCGTATGACAAATTTATCAAGAACGCCAAAACGGTCGAAGATATCGGCAAGCTCGGCGTGGTCGGCAAGATTAGCTGGTATGTGCCCACCTACTCGGTCAAAGACAAGCCCGAATTGGCGACATGGGAAGGCATTAAGAAGAATGCCGCTTTGTTCAAGAGCGCCGAAACTGGCAACTTTGGTCGTTTCCTCACCGGCGACCCAGCCTGGGTGCAATATGACGAAGCCGTCATCAAGAACCTCGGCATGAACCTCAAAGTCGTCAAGGCCGGTTCGGAAGAAGCGGTGTTGGCTGCGGTGGATAAGGCTTATGCCGCCAAGCAGCCCATCTTGTTCTATTTCTGGACCCCGCACTCAGTGCACGCCAAATATGAATTGACGCCGGTCAAATTGCCCGATTACACCGAAGCCTGTGGCGCATTTATGGATGACAAGAAGCAAAACAGCAAGGTCAACTGCGATTATCCGCCCGATGTGCTGTATAAGGTCGCCTCATCTAAGCTGAAAGAGCAAGCCCCTGATGTGTATGAATTTTTGAAGAACTTCAATTATTCTGAAAAAGATCAAATTGCCATCATCGCCGATGTCGAATTGAACAAGAAAAAAGTGGCAGACGCAGCCAAAACTTGGATCGAGAAAAACGAAAAAGTTTGGTCGGCTTGGCTACCCAAGAAGTAAATTTAAAATGGAAAATTGAAAATTAAAAATTGGGGCAATATCGTTTCGTAATTCTTTGTGAAAGGTAAAGCAAGTTTTCAATTTTCCATTTTAAATTTAAAATTTTAAATTTTCACCATGCTGACTTGTCGCAATATCTGGAAAATCTTTGGCCCCAAGCCCGAAAAGGCATTGGAAGAACTAAAACGCCAGCTCAACGCCACGCCCGCTAACCATGTGGCAGCGGTGCGTGATGTATCGTTCGAGGTCAAAAAAGGCGAAACCTTTGTCGTGATGGGGCTATCCGGCAGCGGCAAATCTACCCTCATTCGCTGTATTTCGCGGCTGGCCGACCCCACATCGGGCGAAGTGTTGGTCGAGGGGCGCGATGTGCTCAAGATGAATGATGCCGAACTGCGCGAATTTCGTCGCCATCACATCAGCATGGTATTCCAAAATTTCGGGTTGTTGCCACATCGGCGCGTGGTTGACAACGTTGCCTTTGGGCTAGAGGTGCGCGGCGATGCACCAAAAACGCGCACCGAAACCGCCATGCGCATGATTGAATTGGTCGGTCTGAAAGGCTGGGAACAGCATTATCCAAAACAATTGAGCGGCGGCATGCAACAGCGCGTCGGTTTGGCGCGGGCGTTGGCAGTTGACCCCGAAATCATGCTGTTTGACGAACCATTTAGCGCCCTCGACCCTCTCATTCGCAACGAAATGCAAGATGAGCTGCTGCGCCTGCAAGCCACCTTGCACAAAACCAGCATTTTCATCACCCACGATTTCGCCGAGGCGCTTAAGTTGGGCGATCATATCGCCATCATGAAAAGCGGGCGTTTTGTGCAAATGGGCACACCCGCCGAACTCGTGCTTAATCCCGCCGATGACTACGTGCGGGCCTTCGTCAAAGATGCGCCCCGCGCCAAAGTGCTTTCGGCGGGTGTGTTGGTGAATGGGCAAACGTTAGCGGCGCAACCCGCTGCCGATTTGCGGCGCGTGCCAGCCAACTTGTCGCTTGAAAAATTGCTACCCTTGGTCGCCGCGGATGAACAATCCATTGTCGTCGTTGATGGCAACCAGCGCCCCATCGGCACACTCGACCGCGCCACCGTGCTGCATGCACTGGCGGTCGAGGCTTAGCTATCTACCCACAATCATGACAAAGGGCCTGCGTCATCCCCTCGTGGGATACGAAAGGTAAATATTTCACCACAAAGCGCACAAAGGATACAAATCTTTGTGCGCTTTGTGGTGAAAATAAATTAGGCCATTCAGAAAAAATAATTCTCCGATTTTCCGCCAATTCCGCGTCTCCGCGATCACAAAATTTGGATCGCGGAGACGCGGAATTGGCGGAAAATCGGAGGGCGTTTTACAAGACGATTCCGGTATTTATTTTGGCTAAACAGCCTTACGGAATCAAACTCGCCACCAAGGCATAAAAGCCGGTGGCCTGCACCACCTCATCCAGCGACACTGAGTCGTTGACGGTGTGGGCGGTGGTTTCGTCGCCGGGGCCAAAACCAATGGACGGAATACCCGCCTTGCCAGCCCAATACGTGCCATTGGTGCTGAAATCCCATTTGCCGGTTGGGGCATCGGCCAAACCGAGCAGCGCCCGCGTCTGAATACCGGCTTGCACCAACGGATGCGCCTCGTCGAGCGCCCAAGGCGGAAAATATTTATCCACCGGAAAGACAAAACCGGTATACGATGGCTCGTCGTAAAACAATTCTTCGACCTTAATCGCCTCGCGGTGTTGCGGCGGAATAAGCGCCCGCACTTGCTCAACACAGCCGTCTTTGGTCTCGCCAAAAGTCAGGCGGCGGTCAATGAAAATGGTGGCCTCGTCAGGCACGGCATTGAGGCTGGGCGTTTGCACCTTCATATCGCTCACAGTGATCTTGCCATGCCCCAAAAATTCGTGGTCGCCCAGTTGCGGCTCGAGTTGGCTGATGCCCTCGATTACGGGCAATAGCTTGTAAATGGCGTTGTCGCCGACATGATTGCTGGCGGCGTGGGCGCTTTTGCCTTTGCTCACCACCTTCATCTCGACGCGGCCCTTGTGCCCGCGATACACCTGCATTTTGGTCGGCTCGCCAATAATGACGTAATCGGGCTTGACTTGCGGGTCGGCCACCACGAAGGAATTGGGCGCAATACCATCGCACCATTCTTCCATATTACCAAAATAGTAAGCCGTCCAACCCTCGAGCAAGCCAAGCTCACGCGCAATGGCAAGGCCATACACCATGCCGGGGGTGCTGTTTTTTTCATCGCACGCGCCCCGCGCATACAAAATGCCGTCTTCCACTTTGCCGATGAAGGGGTCCCATTGCCACGCCGTGCGGTCGCCGATGCCGACCGTGTCAATATGCGAGTCGAACACGATCACCCGCGAGCCGTTGCCAATGCGGCCAACCGTATTGCCCATTTTGTCAAAGCGCACTTCGTCGTAGCCAAGTTTGCGCATTTCTTGTTGAATGCGCTCACCGACCGGGCCAATTTGCGAATCCATCGAAGGAATAGCGCAAATATCGCGCATGAATTTAATGATATCGTCGCGTTTTTCATTAACACGACGCTGAATTTCAGAGACAGGGAGATGATTCATAATAATGAAAATGAAACCCACCCCTACCCGCCTAAAAACGAAGGAATTTCAGATTCCGCTTCCGTTTAGAAAGCTAGGGATGGGTCAAATTGGATGCCATTTAGGCGTTTGCGCGAAAACAAAACTAGCGGTAATTCATCAAAACGCTACCGACAATACACATAGCGATGCCGACATAATTCACCAGCGTCAGCCGCTCATGAAACACCAATAAGCCAATCGCAATAAGCAAGATATTCATCACAACGCCAGTCATCAAATTGCCAGTGCTGAGGTTCCACCCAGCACGATACATGAGCAAAAACCCCAACTCGATGAACAAGACCGAAAACGCCAAACCAATATGAATCCAACTTAATTGGCGAACATGGTGCATGAGTCCACCTTCTAGCGGGAAAAACGGCATCAGCACAATACACAGCGCGACCACACCAGCGTAAGCCCCTAAATTTGATACCAAAGGGTTGAGACTAGCTGGCACTTGTTTGACCAAAACCTGATAAGACACCCCGCCGATAATGGCGAGCAAGGCAGACACATAAAAAAGCCACATGGTTGAGGGTTTATTCATTCAATTTATTCGATGATTGTGCAGCCTTCTTGCGCACGATGGTTAAATGGCTAAGCATGGCTTTACGGGCCGCCTCGCTGTCTTTTTGCTCAATGGCATTCAAAATGAGGCGCTGACCCGGCAGCAACTCAAGCGAATCGGTGCTGGCGTAGCGCATGTCATGCAAACTGGGGGCGATGCTGTCAATGACATCGAGCAAAACCTCGTTGCCGGTGGCAATGACAATTTGGCGATGAAATTCAACATCAGCTTGGGCCAAACCCTCACGGTCTTTGCGCTGAGCTGCAGTGGCGATCTCATTCGCCCAGCGCCGCATCCGCTCAATTTGCTCTGGCGTGGCCCGCTGGGCAGCGCGTGCCGCCGCCTCCGATTCGATAATTTCGCGCAGTTCAAACAACTCGCGCAAGGTCTCAGGATCGGGCGACAGATGCTGCACCAAGGCATCGCGCACCCCCTCGCTGCCCGGCTCGCGCACATACGTGCCGCTGCCCGGGCGCGATTCAAGCAAGCCCATCGTCACCAAGCGCATCACCCCCGCCCGCACCGAAGCGCGGCTTACATTCAGTTGCTCGGCCAATTGGCGTTCACCCGGCAGGCGGTCACCCGCTATCAGTTTGCCGCTGCGCACTAAATCAATAATTTGCCCAGAAACGTCATGTGAAACCGAGGTGCGGGGAGGGGAGATTAACATAGAGTCAATTACAAATTACGAATTACGAATGATGAATAATGAATGATGAATGGTTACTGTTCCCAATTCGTAATTCCTAATTCGTAATTCGTAATTTAATATTATTCTTGCGCGAAGGCGTCAATCATTTCGTAGGCGTCACCCATTGGGTAGAGAATCGGGCAGGTGCAGCCGGTGTCGCGGTATTGCTGCACTTTGGCGCGAGCCTCGTCGGGCGTGCCGGTGGCGCTAATCTTAAGCACGAAATCATCTGGGATAAATTCCATCGCGCTGGCGACTTGCTCTTTGGTGGCGGGCCAACCGACAATGCTTTGCACTTTCTTAATGGTGGCATCATCCACGCCGCTGGCCTTGGCAAT
>JAHBAL020000098.1 GCA_018500105.2 Anaerolineae bacterium | reverse complement strand
TTTTGTGGGATTGTTTGCACCTGTTAATGGGTTAAAATAGTTGCGATGCCTCTATTGATTGATGGACATAATTTAATTGGGAAAATGCCGAGCATGTCGTTGGCGGACCCAAACGATGAGTTGAAGTTGGTGCGTAAGTTACAGACTTATGCAGAATTGGTTCAAAAGCGCATTGTGGTGATTTTTGACCCAAACCCGCATGACACAACCCCAGTCATTGCGCGGCAACGAAATCAACATGGGGCGTATTTAACCGCCATTTTTGCCGAGCCGGGCACCAGCGCAGACCGATTGATCCGCGATAAAGTGAGTGAAACCAAAGATCGCCAAGGGTTGATGGTCGTTACCTCAGATAATGAAGTAGCGAGTTTTGCCCGACAAAGCGGCATACGGGTGCAGCCGTCGAGTGATTTTGCCAAAGTGCTGATCGAAAAAACCGAGGTGCGTAGCGCTGCAAGGCCGGATGCCAAACCTACGCCAACGCGGGCCGATGTAAAGGCGTGGTCTGAGGTGTTTACCGAGCCGCCACCGCCGCCAAAGCCTGTGGCCCCGCCGCCGGTAGACGAGGGCGCATTAAAACGCGCTCGCCGCATGGAGCAGCTTAAGAAACAGGTCGGGAATCAGCGCAAAGTGAGCTTGGTCAATAACCGCCCGCTGACTTCCAGAGACCGCGAATTGTTGGAAGCGCAATTGCGAAATGAAGCGCAGGGCGCAAAAAATAATAAGAAAAAGTAGAAAAGTGACACCAAACTGGTGTCACTTTTTTTTATATACGGGATATGATGTAATGATGTTATTGTCGCTATCACACCCTGCATTTGGTCGCACTTAAGCGGAGATTGTGACATTGGCAAAAATATTACTCAGCGTTTTTTTTGTTTATATAGCGAATAAGACTCCCCAAATAATGCTGCACTAGCCATTGGGCGGGTGCAAATTATGTCTTGTTGGCTAATAATTTATCGTTGCAAAATTGAGAATTAATAAAGGAGAAACACAACATGACCGAATATATTGGAAACGGACGCAGCAAAAAAGGGCTAGAAACCTATGGCATTCATTCCGCCAATGATGTCTATTGGAATTACCTTGTGCCGGCTTTGTATGAGCAAGCCAGCTTGAATGGCGAGGGCAAAATTGCGTCCGGTGGCCCGTTGGTGGTGCGCACTGGCATTCATACTGGGCGCTCGCCAAAAGACAAATTTGTGGTGCGCGAGTTGTCTACCGAAAGTTCGGTAGATTGGGGCGCGGTGAATCAGGCGTTTAGCCCAGAGCAATTTGATATGCTGTATGCGCGGGTGACGTCGTATTTGTCGGCACGGAAGCTGTATGTCGAAGACCTGTATGCCGGTGCAGATCAACAATATCGCTTGCCTGTGCGGGTGGTCACCGAATTTGCGTGGCACGCCTTGTTTGTGCGCAACTTGTTCATTCGCCCTCCCGCCGCCGATTTGGGCGATTTTGACCCGCAATTTACCATTTTGTGCGCCCCAACCTTCGAGGCGGATCCGGGCCGCGATGGCACACGCAGCAAGACCTTTGTCATTGTCAATTTTGCCAAGCGCATTATTTTGATCGGTGGCACGTGGTATGCCGGTGAAATGAAAAAATCTATTTTCACCGTTTTGAATTATTTACTGCCGCTCAAGGGCGTTTTTCCGATGCATTGTTCGGCCAATGTGGGCGAAGATGGCACTTCGGCGGTGTTTTTTGGCTTGAGTGGCACGGGTAAGACTACCCTCAGTGCCGATGCCACCCGCGGCTTGATTGGCGACGACGAGCATGGCTGGAGCGACAACGGCATTTTCAATTTTGAAGGCGGTTGCTATGCCAAGGTGATTAAGCTGTCGAAGGCGTCGGAGCCAGAAATTTGGGCCGCCAGTAATCAATTTGGCACAGTGCTTGAGAATGTGGTGTTGGACGAGAATACGCGCCGCGTGAATTTTGACACCGATAAATATACCGAAAATACCCGCTCGGCTTACCCGTTGACCTATATCCCCAATGCCGTGCCGACGGGAACTGGCCCGCATCCGCGCAATATTATTATGTTGACCGCCGATGCGTTTGGTGTGTTGCCGCCGATCAGCCGCCTGACCAAGGAGCAAGCCGCCTATCACTTTTTGTCGGGTTACACGGCCAAGGTGGCGGGCACAGAGAAAGGCGTGACCGAGCCACAAGCCACCTTTAGCACGTGTTTTGGTGCGCCGTTTTTGGTGCACAAGGCGCAAGTGTATGCCGATTTGCTGGTAGAAAAGATGCAACGACACAATGTCAATTGTTGGCTGGTGAATACGGGCTGGGTGGCTGGCCCATATGGCACAGGCTATCGCATGCGCATTGCCTACACCCGCGATATGGTGCGGGCCGCGCTTGATGGGGTGCTCGATAATGTGCCGTATCATGCTGAGCCGGTGTTTGGTTTGAATATCCCTGAATATGTGCCGGGCGTGCCGAATGACGTGCTGATTCCACGCTCGACATGGCGCGACGGTGCGGCTTATGATGCCAAGGCCACCGAGTTGCTCAATCGCTTTGAGTCAAATTACGCCCACTTGCTGAAATATGGCACAAGCGAAGGCCCCGCAGGCGGTTAGTTTTTTTTAATTATGAGTTATGAATTATGAATTGGTTTTGTGGGGTGAAAATTGCTGATTAAGCCAATGAGTTGGTAATTCGTAATTCGTAATTCGTAATTCCTAATTTAGGTGCATAATGGGGAGCATGGCGAATGTCACTTCTGCTCCCCTGACAGACCTTCCACGTTGGGACGTGTCTGGCGTTTATCCTAGCCTTGAATCCCCCGAATTTATTGCCGCACTTGATCAGGTAAAAACATCAATTTTGGCGTTGCAACAGCAATTTGAACAGCAGTGTTTGCCCGCCCCGCGAGATGCGGCCACGCTGAATCGCGTGTTGGGTGATTATTTGCAGCAGGTCAATGCGCTAAGTAAGCTTTTTACAACGGTAGGGGCATATATTCGCTCATTTGTTACCACCGATTCATACAACAGCACCGCCAAGAAAATATTATCACAAGCCGAAATGATGGGTGTGCCGTTTCGGCAAATGAATGTGCGTTTTCAGGCGTGGCTGCGCAGTATTGCCGACCTGTTGCCCGATATTTTGGCGCATGGCGGCGTAGTCGCCGAACACAGTTTTTATCTAACCGAGGAAATAGAAGATAGCCGTTATATGATGAGTGAGGCCGAGGAGACGCTGGCAGCGGAGTTGTCGCTGAGCGGGCCGATGGCGTGGAACAAATTGCAAGGCACGGTGACCTCACAATTGACGGTTGATTTTGAGCGCGATGGCAAGGTGGACAAGTTATCCATGCCAGCGCTGATCAACTTGTCGCACGACTCTAATGCCGAGGTGCGCCGCCGCGCCTACGAGGCCGAAATTGCGGCATGGAAAACGGTGTGCGAGCCGTTGGCGGCGTGTATGAATGGCGTAAAAGGCGCTGAAATCACCTTGTCGAAAAAGCGCGGGCGGCCCGATGCCTTGCATGTCGCATTGACGGCATCTCGGATTGATCGCCCCACGTTAGACGCGATGCTCGACGCGATGCGTGACTCATTTCCCATTTTTCGCGCCTATTTGCAGGCCAAGGCCAAGCGCTTGGGGCAGGCGCATTTGCCTTGGTGGGATTTGTTTGCGCCTGTGGCAAGCACCGATCGGGTTTATTCTTGGGCCGAATGTCGCGCATTGATCGAAAGCCAATTTGCCAGTTTTAGCCCGCGCTTAAGTGCAATGACCAAACGCGCTTTTGATCAACATTGGATTGACGCTGAGCAACGTTCGGGCAAGCGGGGTGGGGCGTTTTGCATGGGCTTGCCCGCTGTGCAAGAATCGCGTATTTTGTGCAATTATGACGGTTCACTCGATCAAGTTTCGACGGTGGCGCATGAGTTAGGCCATGCCTTTCATAATGAATGCTTGAAAGCCCGCACATCCTTGCAATCCATTACGCCGATGACCTTGGCCGAAACCGCTTCGATTTTTTGCGAAACAATTGTAATTGAAGCCGCCTTGCGGGGGGCGCGTAGCCGCGACGAAGAATTGGCGATTCTTGAAACCGATTTGGTTAGCAAAACACAAGTGATTGTGGACATCACCTCGCGCTTTTTGTTCGAGCAAGAGGTGTTTGAGCGCCGCGCCAAGGCCGAATTGTCGGCAGATGATTTGTGCGACATAATGCGGCGGGCGCAGTTAGCGACGTATGGTGATGGGCTAGACGAACGCTATTTGCACCCCTATATGTGGACATGGAAGCCACACTATTATTATCCGGGCTTCTCGTTTTACAACTATCCGTATGCGTTTGGGTTGTTGTTTGCCACCGGGCTATATGCAATTTATCAGCAACGCGGGGCAGCATTCGTGCCCGAATATGAGGCGCTGTTGGCGAGCACCGGCGATGCCAATGCGGCTGATCTCGCCGCCCGTTTTGATATCAACATCCGCGATAAGGCATTTTGGCAAGCCAGCCTTAATGTGATCGGTGAGCGAGTGAAACGTTATGTTGGGGAATAGGGGTTAAGGATTGGGGCGTAAACAATCCCCAATCCTTATGCTTTATCTCTGTGCCCGTCGCCAACCATTGGCTTGGGCTTCGGCCTCGGTGCAAAACCAACGCTCGCCGTAATTGGGCGAGATGATCGTTGCGGCGTAGTTTTGCATTCCGGGGACGTGATAAATGCGTTCGCCTGTTTTTTGACTGATATTGCCTTTGATAGTACAGCTGGACGGTGGCGTCGCACAACCTTGTGGGCAGGTGCTTGCGGTCGTTATTGTCGTAGGCGGTTTGCTCGGTAATTTGCCGACCACGCGCCCATTGACCACGCGACAAGCTCCCCACATGCCTTGTTTGGCGGCTTGCGCGGCGCTTTGGGCCGCATTCAGGCGCGATTGCATGGCGATGTCTGGCGGGTAGGCTTTCGCCATTGCCATGCCTTGTTGCACCAATAGCTCATTTACCGACCGTCCATCGGGCAAATTGACATAGCGCAACAAACGCCGATAGCGATCTGTATTACTTGTATCGCGCTGTAGCGTAACGGTTTGATTTAGCACCAAGGCTGTGTTTGCATTTTTGGCTTCGGCGTAATGACATTGCCCAATTTCGGGTGAATCAACCCCAATATAACGCACTCGTTGCGTCGAATTGCCTATTTTTACTTCGATTGTGTCGCCATCAATAATGTTGGTTACGACGGCCTTTTCGATATTTGCAAGCGGTGGCGAAGGTTTGGCAGCAACGGTTTGTGGCAGTAGACCGAGATTGAGGCTGAGTGCGAGGGCAGCGATGATGGATAACTTTGGCATAATGGTTGATCGTATCAATTTGAGGGTGGCAACGGTGCAATGATTATGTTGGTTTATGAGACTCGCACCGCATTGAGTAGGGCATCTAAATCGCCCCCAGCCTCGTGGGCGTTGCGGCCCAGTTTGGCGACAGCGGCAGTGGCAATGGGGTTGCTGAGGCCATAATGGCGCACGAGCCACGCGGCCAGCACATGACCCGTGCGCCCAATACCCGCCGCGCAATGCACGACTGTGAATGCGTTGTTCGCATAGGCATCGGCGAGAAAAGGCAAAATATGCTGGCGAAGCAGGGGCAGCGGGGCGAGGGTAAAGTCGGCAATTGGCGCATGCAAGACATTTGCCGTGCCAAAATGCGCCCGATACGTTGCCAGCAGCGGCGCGGCGCATGTGTCGTAATAAGCCAACTGCTCATCGCCCAACAAACAACACACTCGCCGAATACGCTGCCGATCCATAAACTCGAGCCATGCCCGCACGGCTGCGTCATCTACGACTTTATTGGGGTAGCCCGGCCTGCATGACCCAAATACATGCGTCTCATATTCGGCGGCGGGCGCGAAGGAGAAAAATGAGTGAATGAGTGAATGGGTGAATGACTGATTGGAGATTAGGGGGTGGGGATTGGGGATTGCCAAATTCATAATTCATAACTCATAATTCTAAACAATCCCTCAATCCCTCAATCACTCATTTAGTGCTTCATGATCTGGCTGAGGAACAGCTTGGTGCGGTCGTGTTGTGGATGCTCGAAGACCTCTTTGGGGGTGCCTTCTTCGACAATGTTGCCTTGATCCATCAGCGCGACGCGATGGGCGACGGCGCGGGCAAAGCCCATTTCGTGGGTGACGCAGATCATGGTCATGCCGCTTTTGGCAAGTTCAACCATGCTTTCGAGCACTTCTTTGATCATCTCTGGGTCGAGCGCTGAAGTTGGCTCGTCGAAGAGCATGATTTTCGGCTGCATGGCGAGGGCGCGGGCAATGGCGACCCGTTGTTGTTGCCCGCCCGACAGTTGGCCGGGGTATTTATTGCGTTGTTCGGGGATGCGCACGCGGTGCAACAATTCCATGGCAATATCTTCGGCCTGCTGTTTTTTCATCTTTTTCACTTGCATTGGCGCAAGCATGATGTTGTCGAGCACGGTCAAGTGCGGGAATAAGTTAAATTGCTGAAAGACCATGCCGACATTTTGTCGAATGCTTTCGATATTTTTAACATCGTTTCCCATTTCAATGCCATCCACAATAATTTGCCCGCGTTGATGTGGCTCAAGTCGGTTGATGGTGCGGATGAAAGTTGATTTTCCGGAGCCAGATGGCCCCATCACCACCAGCACTTCGCCTTTTTTGATGGTGGTCGTGACCCCGCGCAATACGTGAAATTGACCATACCACTTGTGAACATCGCGGCATACGATGATATCGTTATTTTTGTCGTTCATTGCTTGAATTTTTTGTAGGGTAATTAAGTTCGGCTCATCTCCTGATTGGTTTAATCTTGCCAAGTTAGAGATTAACATAACTTCAAACATTAATTAACAGAAATGAATTTACTCGTCACCCCGATGCGAAGCGAGGGGTCTTTGCGGGAAATCGGCATAATGATTATGTTTACGCAAAGATTCCTCGCTTCGCATCGGAATGACAGCTTACATTTTTTTCATGATGAAAAGATGCTGTATAACGTGAATTGATCAGATTGAACCGACTGGGGGATGAGCCTTAAGTTTTAATTTCGTAACGCTTGACATAACGCGCCAATATCCAGCTCAGCACCCAATACACGGCAGCGATAAAGAGGTAGACCTCTTTGGATGTGCCTACAAATTCGGGCTGCGCCTTGATTGAGTTGCCGATGCCCAGAAAATCGAATAACCCGACGATGGCGACCAACGATGTGTCTTTGAACACACCAATAAATTGGCCGATCAAAATAGGAACCACCAGTTTGAGGGCTTGGGGCAATATGATGAAGCGCAACGATTGAAAATAGTTCATTCCCAACGCCGAGGCGGCCTCGAATTGGCCTTTGTTGATGGCTTGCAAGCCACCGCGCACATTTTCGGCCACATAGGCCGCGCTAAAGAGCGACACCCCAGCCATTGCTCGCACAATCGAAGTTGGCGCCCAGTTGGCAGGCAAAAACAGCGGTAGCATCAGGTTTGCCATAAACAAAACCGTGATGAGCGGCACACCGCGAATTACTTCAATATAAGCGGTGCAAAACCAGCGAATGACGGGTAGGGTGCTGCGGCGGCCCAGCGCCAACAAAATCCCCAATGGAAAACTGACCATGATGCCGACTGCGGTGAGCAGCAAGGTGAGCAACAGCCCGCCCCATAGGTTGCTTGACACGACGGGCAAAAAGCCATCTTTGTAGGTAAAGCCTGCGACGATAAGGAGGATGAGTGGGATGTAGGTGACCCATGCGATATTGGCGATGCGGCGGATGAGCTTGTCGTAGCGCCCGAAAAAGGACAACGCGATGAAGATGACGAGCAACACCAAACAAGCGTAAATGCGCCAAATTTGATCGCTGGGAAAATCGGCGCTGGGTTTGATGCCCGGATATTGCCCGACCATGAGCAAGCGGATGTTGGCGCTGATAACGCCCCAACGCGCTTCGGTGAAAACCCATTGCAGCGTGGGCACGGCGATGCTGTAGATTAGCCAAATCGCCACCAACGTGAGCACGGCGCTATACCACGAGCTAAACAAATTTTGCCGCAGCCAACGCAACGCCTCGATGCGCTCGGTGGGCGGCGGTAGCACAGCCGGTGAGTTAGGACTTGCTGTCATCGTTCAATTAACCTCACTTTGTGGTTATACCAGTTCATAAACGCGCTGGTAATTAGGCTGAGCGTAAGGTAAATCACCATGACCATGAAGATAGACTCGACTGCGCGGCCCGTTTGGTTGATGATGGTATTGGCATTCGAGACGATATCGGGATAGGCCACCGCGCCCGCCAGCGACGAGTTTTTGGTCAGGTTTAGGTAGTTGCTGGTCAATGGGGGAATCATCACCCGCAAGGCTTGGGGCAATGTGACCAGCCGCAGCGTTTGGCTTGTGCTTAGGCCCAAGGCTTTGGCGGCCTCAATTTGGCCTTTGCTGACCGACTGAATGCCGGTGCGCACCACTTCGCCGATGAAGGCAGCGGTATAGCTGACCAAACCGATAAGCAAGGTCATAAATTCGGGCGAGAGGACTAGCCCGCCGGTGATACTGCGGCCTTCGACAATGGGCAGGCTCAGTTGCCCATTCACCAGCCAAGGTAGCCCAATACCGCGATTGCTCCATAGGGTGGGGCCAATTTGCATTGCTTCGCTAATTTTGGGTAACCCAACAAAAACCCCAAAATATAAGAAAATGAGATACACCAGCAGTGGCATATTGCGCATTAGCTCGACATAGCCTTTGAAAATATTGCGAATCAGAATATTGCTCGACAACTGGGCGATGCCGATGACAAGCCCGAATAGGGTGGAAAGGAAAATGCCGATGACGCTGACATAGACCGTATTGACCAAGCCGGTCAAAAAAGCGCGTCCCATCGTGCTATCGCTGTCGTAGGCAATACGGGTTTCGCTGATATCGAAGCCAGCGCGGTTGTTGAGGAAATCGAAGCCAAGCGAGATGCCTTGTTTGCGCAGCCCTGTGACCATATTGTTGCCGAGCCATGCGAACAGCGCCACAATGAACACGACAAACACAATTTGCCCGAAGATGCGCTGCACACGCTCGTCTCTATAAAAAGGTGGGCGAGTAGGGGTGGGCATAAAAAAATGCCGATTTGCGATCAATATTTGAAACCAAGTTGTGTGAGGCGGGTGAGTGACCCGCCTTGATTTTTGGTGTTAATTGCGATCGCAAATCGGCGAAAATGGTTTGCTTAGCGAATGGGTGGCGAGTAGAGGATGCCGCCTTGGGTATAGAGGCTATTTAGACCGCGTGGAATGTGGGTGGGGGTGTTTGGCCCAAGGTTGCGATCATAAATTTCGGCATAGTTGCCCACTTTCTTGATAATGTTCAAGGCCCAAGCGTTATCAATGCCGAGTTTTTTGCCCATGTCGCCGCTCTTGCCCAAGAGACGCTGCGTTTCTGGGTCTTTGCTTTCGGCCAACATTTGGTCGGCATTCTTGCTGTTGATGCCATATTCTTCGGCGGCGATGGTGGCGAGCAAGGTCCAGCGCACAATATCAGCCCATTGGTTGTCACCATGACGCACCATCGGGCCGAGTGGCTCTTTGCTCATCGTCACATCCATAATGACGTGATCGGCGGGCTTCTTGAGCAAGCTCATGCGGCTGATCAAACCGCTCTTGTCGGTGGTGATGGCATCACAGCGCTCGGCCTCGTAGGCTCCCCACACTTCGTCGGCGGTTTCAAACACCAATGGCTTGTAGGCAGTCTTGCGGAGGCCCATTTGATCGGCCAAGTTTAGCTCGGTAGTGGTGCCTTTTTGCACACAAATGGTCTTGTCTTTCAGGTCTTCCAACTTCTTGTAATTGCTGGCTTTGGGCACGGTCATGCCTTGACCATCGTAGAAGTTGATGCCAACGAAGTCAGAACCCAACTCGGTGTCGCGTTGGAGGGTGTAAGTAGTGTTGCGAATGAGCAAATCAACTTCGCCGGTTTGCAACATGGTGAAACGGTTGGCCGAGGTGGTGGGTTTGATTTCGACCTTGGTCGGATCACCAAATACGGCGGTGGCAACAGCGCGGCAAAAATCAATGTCAATCCCTGAGAATTGACCATCTTTGCCCAAAAAGCCAAAGCCGGGGGTTGAGTTGTTGCCGCCACAAACGACTTTGCCTCGGGCCTGAATGGCCTTGAGGGTTGCGCCTGCGCCTGCTGGGGCGGCGGCGGCGGCTGGCGCGGCAGCGGCTGGGGCCGCCGATTGCACCACGCGCGTTACTTCGACCACACGGGTCACCTCAACCGGTGGCGGTGTGCCACAGGCCGATAGCGCCAAGAGGGCCGAAGCCGACCCAACGATGGCACGCTTCATTAGATTTGTCATTTTCTTCTTCTCCTATTTGTATTGATCGAACGATAATGTTTAAGGCGAAGGGATCAAGCTTAAGTTACGCTAAGCAAAACCTAGCCTTGCCTCTAAGGGGCTATATGATACACGAATAAACTTGCGATTCCTTAGAAATATATGTTGATTATTGGAAGCCGACCCTAATTTTTAATATGTTAAATTGATGTATATCTAAAAAACAGCAAATTTTTAATAATGAGCGAAGTAGCGTGTAGACGCATTTCATTTGTGAATTTGTTCACAAGAACAGATTTCAGGGGATAATGAGGGGGTCGTAAAATTATGCAAGATCTAATCCTTATTTTGCCGCTGCTCATTGTGTTTTTGGGGGCCACCGCCCTTCTTTTGGTTGATTTGTGGGTCCCGGCAGACCGCAAAGAAACCGTCGCATGGACAGCAATCTTTATTTTGGTAGACGCGATTATTGCCGCTGTCGTATGGCTATATTACAACCGCACCGGCGAGGCCGTCTACGGCTTTTCAAATATGGTGCTGACCGACCGCTACGCCGCATTGCTTAATATTGTGTTTGCGCTGATCGGCATTGGTGTGTCGTTGTTTGCCTTGCGCTACAACCGTGTGCATCAAATCATGCGCGGCGAGTTTTTTGTGCTCATGCTGTTCTCCATCGGCGGCATGATGCTGATGGCCCACGCTGCCAATTTGGTCACGATCTTCGTCGCGCTCGAAATGTTCTCGATTCCGCTTTACATTTTGTGTGGCATCGCCCGCCCGCGTCTCGATAGCGAAGAATCGTCGCTCAAATACTTCTTGCTCGGCGCGTTTGCCTCTGGCTTTTTGGTGTATGGCATTGCCCTGATGTATGGCGCAACGGGCACACTCGACATCGCCGCTATGCTCAAGCAAGTTGAGCGCGGTGGCTCCTCGCTCTTGCTTATTGTTGGCGCTGGTTTGGTGCTGGCTGGGCTGGGGTTCAAGGTGGCAGCTGTGCCATTTCACATGTGGACGCCCGATGTGTATGACGGCGCACCGACGACGGTGACGACGTTTATGACCACCGCAACCAAGGCGGCTGGCTTTGCCGCGTTGATGCGCGTGTTTTTGCTGGGGCCGGGCGCTTTTTCGGTTGGATTGGTCAGCGCCATCGCCCTTTTGGCAGCCCTCACCATGATTTTTGGCAATTTGTTTGCGCTGGCCCAGCGCAGTGTCAAACGCATGTTGGCTTATTCGAGCATCGCCCACGCCGGTTATTTGCTGGTGGGCGTGGCCTCGGTCGCCAATATCGGTCAAAGCGCCAACGCCATCATTTTCTATTTGGCGACCTATGCTGCGACCAGTTTGGCCGCTTTTGGGGTGCTAAATGAGGTGGGCGCAATGAAACGCGACGAAGATCACAGCCTTGAGCGCTATACTGGCCTCGCCAAGCACAACCCCACGTTGGCGTGGATCTTGGCGATTGCGCTGTTCTCGCTGATGGGCATGCCGTTGACGGCTGGGTTTGCTGGCAAATATTTGCTATTCCAGTCGGCGGTGGCGTCGGGCCTCAATTGGCTCGCCATTTTGGGCGTGCTTACCAGCGTCATTTCGGCGTTTTATTATTTGCGGGTGATTGTGCAAATGTTTATGAAAGACACCCCCGCGACCGAGACCATCGCCAAAGACCAATATTGTGCCAGCACGCCCAGCCTTGTGGCGATGGGGTTGGCGTCCTTGTCTGTGATTGGGCTTGGCATTTTGCCCACCTTGCTGCTCAATATGTTTGCGTAAAATGCAAAAAACACCGCCCGCGAGACATTCTCGCGGGCGGTGTTTTTTTTGTCAATTAACGCTAATACCAACTTCTGAGTCAAAATGGAATAAATCAAGCACATAAGTTGTCACGTCACCCCGAAGCGCAGCGAGGGGGCTTTGCGGAAAATCAGCACAATGATTAAGTTTACGCAAAGATTCCTCCTCGTTCCTCGTCGGAATGACGCGCAAAATATATGCGATTAAAGTCCATCTT
>JAHBAL020000425.1 GCA_018500105.2 Anaerolineae bacterium | reverse complement strand
AGATGTGTATAAGAGACAGCTTTATCTCCTTTTTTAATTGTGTGAATGAGTGAATGAGTGAATGAATAATCAGTCATTCACTCATTCACTCATTCACTCATTATATTTTTAACCGCCACATGACACGCGATGATGCGGCCATCGGGCATGGGGGTGAGCTGCGGCACGTCGGTTTCACACACGCCTTGGGCATAAACGGGGCAACGCGGGTGAAAGGCGCAACCGGGCGGCAAATTGCGCAGGCTCGGCACATCGAGCGAGCGCAACGGCACGCGCACTTTATTGCGCGTTAGTTGCGGGTCGGCTTCGGGCACAGCGCCAAGCAATGCTTGCGCATACGGATGTTGCGGGTGCAGCATGATATCGGGCGTACGGGCCAATTCGACCACACGCCCCAAATACATCACCACCGTGCGCCCATCACGCGCAAAATAATTGGCAATGGCGAGATCGTGGGTGATGAATAGCACCGTCATGCCCAGCTCTTGCTTCAGCCGCGACAAAATGCCGAGCAGCGACAGCCGAATGCTGACATCCACCATGCTGACCGACTCGTCGGCCACAATCACCTTGGGGCTAAGTGTGAGCGACCGCGCAATGCTGGCGCGTTGGCGTTGACCGCCGCTCAGTTGATGCGGAAATTTATGCACAAAATCGTCCACCGGCGTTAGATCAACCAGCTTGAGCAATTCACGCACCCGCGCTTGGGTATTTGCCTCGTCTTTGGTGATGCCATGATATTTGAGCGGGAAGCTCAACATGCGGCCAATGGTGTGGGCGGGGTTGAGCGAGGCATACGGGTCTTGGTGAATAAATTGCACCTCGCGCCGATATTGGGCGAATTCATCTTTGTTCATCTGCCAAATATCTTTGCCCTGATAGCGAATGTGACCCTCGCTCGGCGCGTGCAGCCCGGCCACCAATTTGCCGGTGGTGGTTTTGCCGCAGCCGCTTTCGCCAACCAAGCACACGGCTTCGCCCGGCTGCACACTCAGCGAGACATCATTCAGCACCGTAATTTCGCCTTTGTCGGCAGGGAAACGCTTGGTGACGCGGGTAAGTTCAAGGATGGGTGGCATAAAGTCTATTAAACAGTTACAGGGTTGATAACATTCCGCCACTCATGGCACATCACCTCATGCAACGCATCCACCACCTCGACGGGCGGCTCGGTTTGGCGGCAGCGCTCGGTGGCGAAGGTGCAGCGCGGGTGAAATTTGCAGCCCGGAGGCAACTGAATGAGGTCGGGCGGCGAGCCACCAATCGAGCGCAGGTCTTCAATTTTCGCGCTGATCGTCGGCACGCTTTTGACCAATCCCAGGGTATACGGGTGACGCGCTCGATAAAACGCATCGTCCACTTTCGCCATTTCCACCAATTTACCGGCATACATGGTCGCCACGCGGTCGGCCAATTCTGCCGCCAACGACAGATCGTGCGAGACCAAGATCATGCTGAAATCGAGTTGCTTGCGCAAGTCGCGCAGCACGTCAATGATGGCGCGTTGGGTCAAAATGTCGAGCGCCGTCGTCGGCTCGTCGAGGATGAGGATTTGCGGCTGCAACAACAGCCCAAGCGCAATCAACACCCGCTGGCGCATCCCGCCGCTCAGTTGATGCGGGTAGCTCTCCCACACCCGCTTGGGGTCGAGCTGCACCAAACGCAGCAATTCCATACCACGTTGCGCCACCTCGCGGGGGTTGTGCCAATCGTGGTCACTGGCGGTATCTAAAAACTGCGTGCCGATGGTGAGCAGCGGGTTCATGGCGTTTTGTGCACCCTGAAAAACCATCGCGCATTCTTTCCAGCGAAAACGGCGCAAATGCTCATGGCTGAGCTTAAGCACATCGTATGGTTCGCCTTGCTTGGGATGGTAAATGAGGCTACCGGCGGCGATATTAGCGGCCCGCACATGCAGCCGCACCAGCGACAAACCCAAAGTAGTTTTGCCACTGCCGCTTTCGCCAATCAGCGCAATACACTCGCCGCGATGCAGGTCGAATGACACATCACGCACGGCCCGCACCAAGCCACGCGCAGCCTTGTAGGTGACGGTCAAATTTTTGATAGAAAGCGTAATGGGTGCTGTCATGATTAGGCTTGGGTGCGCAGACGTGGGTTAAAAATTTCTTCGAGGGCACGGGCAAACGATACCATCGTCAGTTGGAATAACACAATCGCCAAAGTAGGGGCGAGAATGTAATAAACGCTGTCTTTTTGGAAGATCGCGCCGCGATTATAGGCAAAATTGAGCATCAAGCCCCAATTTGTGCCAGAAAGTGGCACAAGGCCGAGAAAAATCAGCACAATTTGCTCATAAATGGCCGCCGTCATCGCCAAAATGAGGCCGGTCAGAATGTAGCCCATCATATTCGGCAACATTTCGACAAACACGATGTGAGCTGTACTCATGCCCAACACCCGCGAGGCTTCGACATAATCGCGCTCGCGCAATGACAAAATTTGCGCCCGAATGCCGCGTGCCAACGTCGGCCATGTCAACATGCCGATCAGCGGGGCCAGCGCCAACGGGTTGGTAAATTTGATCAAGCCGGCGATCATGGTCAACACGATGATGCGCGGCACAGTCAGCACCACATCGGCCAATGTCATGGCAACGGTATCGAATCGCCCGCCCAAAAATGCCGACAGCCCGCCCACCAAGGTGGCGATGACGAGCGAAATTAGCCCTGCTGTGAAGGCCACGATCATCACCTCGCGCCCGCCATGCACAATTTGCACGGCGTTGTCGCGGCCAAGGTGGTCTGTGCCCATGATATGTTGCCACGATGGCGACTGGTAGATGCGATCCATACGCGGTTCGTCGTTAAATGGAATGAGGTATGGCCCGACGAAAGACATCAGGATGAAAAATACTAGCCCGATCAACCCAATTAACCCAACTGGGTTGCGGCTGATGGTGCGCAATGAATTTTGAAGGTTATGAAGCATATGCTAAGTGTTTGTCTGATTTAAGATTGTGCTTCTCAGTGAAATATTTTGGGGACTTATGCACATAAGAAATGATTTACCACAAAGCGCACAAAGTTCACAAAGTTCACAAAGATAAGAAAGGGTTTGTGGTGCAAACCTTTGAGTCCTTCGTGTTCTTCGTGGTAAAAATAAAGCCTTGCATAAGCCCTAATTTACCGCACCCGAATACGTGGGTCGAGACGGCTGTAAAGCAGGTCAACCAACAAATTGGCGGTGACGACGGTGACGGTGATGATGAGGACGATGCCTTGCACCACCGGGTAATCTCGCGCCTGAATGCTTTGTAGCAATAACGCGCCCACGCCCTGATAGACGAATAAGGTTTCGATGGCAAACGAACCAGCCACCACAAACCCAATGCTGATGGCAAGCTGGGTAATGAGCGGCAACATGGCGTTGCGACCGACATATTGGGTCAAAATACGGCGCTCTTTTAGCCCACGCGCCCGCGCCACTGTCACGAAATCTTCCTCCAGCGTCGAGGTCGTGCTGCTTTTCATGAGCAACACCCAGTTGCCCACCGTGCTAAGCACATAGATCAGGATGGGAACCCACGCATGAAAAAGCACATCTTGCACAAAATTGAGGCTAAATTCGGGCTGCACGCCCGGCGAAAGCGAGCCGCGAATCTTGGCAAACGGCAAAATATTCAGCACCGACCCCATCACCACGATAAACATGATGGCGATGAGATAGTTGGGAATGGCGCCGATCAACGCCGCCAGCGACGAAATGCCAATGTCAAGCGGGCTATTGCGTTTGAAGCCCGCCACCATGCCGAGCAACAGCCCGATGACAAAGCTAAACACAAGGCCGCTGCCCACACAAAATAAGGTCCAAGGCAAATACTTAAAAATAATATCTGCCGCTGGCGTGCCTTTTGAGCGAAATGATTGGCCTAAATTGCCTTGCAGCAAATTGCCCAAATACTCAACATATTGCAAAACCACCGGCTTGTTAAAGTCTAATTGAAACAAAGCGGCGGCTTGGTCAAGGGCTTGGGTGTAGCTCATGCTTTCTTCAATCATCAGTTGCGAGATATAAATATCTACTGGATTACCGGGCATAAGCCGCACAATGAAGAACACCAACGAGGTAATGAGAAAAATGGTGAAGACGGCTTTGATAATGCGCCTTAAAACATAAGATTTAATCAGCACCTCACCATCATCTCAGAAACACCGCGAATTGTCAACCCCTTATACTGTATTTACTATGCGAATCATTTATCTCGATATTGACTCGTGCCGTCCCGACCACTTAGGGCCATACGGCTACCCGCGACCCACCACGCCGGTCATTGACCAATTGGCCCGCACGAGTTTTATCGCCAAAAACTGCCACACCAGCGATGCGCCCTGCTTGCCCAGCCGCGCGGCCCTATTTAGCGGGCGCTTTGGCATCAATAATGGCATTAGCTGCCACGAAGGCCCGGCCTCGCAATTGCGCTATGCCGGGCGGGCGCACGACCACGACCCCGACCGCCCGATGTGGATGCGCCAATTTCAAACACGCGGCTGGCACACCATTGGCTTTAGCGGCTTTGGGCAACGCCATTTGGCGTGGTGGTTTTTTGCTGGCTTCACCCAAAATTTCGGCAACCAACTGCCCGGCGGCAGCGAAAGCGCCGATCAAGTCGGTGATTTGGCATTGGCGTGGCTAAAAGCCAACGGCACGCAAGACAATTGGTTTATGCACGTCAACTTTTGGGATGTGCACACGCCCTACGCCGCGCCGCAACGCTATTGGGATCGCATGGAAGGGCTGCCAACACTGGCGCACCCAAACGCCGACGAGGTGAAATGGGACGCCGAAAACATGTATGGCCCGCGCACGGCCCGCGACTGGTGGCTGCATTTTGAGGGCTGCAAAAACCCGCGTAGCGGGCGCTGGACGATGATGCCGGATGAAAATATCCTCGATTACGCGCTGTTTTTGCGCTACACCGATGGCTACGACGCTGGCATTGCCTATGTAGACGACAAAATTGGGCAGATTTTGCAGCAACTGCACACACTCGGCATCGCCGACGAAACCGCCATCATCATCAGCGCCGATCACGGCGAGAGTGTGGGCGAGCTTGGCATGTATTTCGAGCATGGCAACTGCGCCGAAGGCACAACCCATGTGCCGCTCATCATCCATTGGCCCGGCCAAACCAAAACCCAAACCGTGTATGACGGGCTGATGTATCAGCTCGATTTGCCGCCGACAATTAACGAATTGTTGGGGCTAGACGTGCCGAGCGGCTGGGACGGCGTGAGTGTGGCCAAGGCGGTGCGCGGCGGTGCAATGACAGGACGCGATGCCTTGGTGCTGGGCACGGGGATTTATTCGTTTCAACGCGCTGTGCGCACGCCGCAACACCGCATGATTCGCACGCTGCATTCTGGCCTTTACCCGTATGAGCCAGTGTATTTGTTCGATATGCAAGCCGACCCGAATCAGCGCCAAAATTTGGCGGCGGCACGACCGGATTTGGTGCAGGCGCATAACCACCAGCTGCTCGAATTTTTAATGCGCTACACCACCGGCCCCGTCTCGGTGCGTGACCCGTTTCAAGAACAATTGGGCGCGGGCCTCACGCCCGACATTTATTGCTCACGCGCACAAATGGATGCGCGGCTGCATCAAGTGGGCCGCGCCGACCAACTCGCCGACCTCAGCCGCCGCCGCGATGTTGCGCCGGTTTTGCGTCCTTGGTAAATAAAATGACAGGGTGACAAGGTGAGAGGGTGACAAAATCACCTTGTCACCCCCTCACCTTGTCACCTTGTCACAAATTACCCGCCACCCGCAGGGCCGCCCAAACCGCCCTCGGTCAATTTATACACGTCGAGCGCGGCGTCAACTTCTTCGAGCGTGATCGGGCTGCCATCGCTCTTGCTCAATTTGCCCGCCGCGATGCGCTCAGCGGCGAGATCGCGCATGGCCATATT
>JAHBAL020000397.1 GCA_018500105.2 Anaerolineae bacterium | reverse complement strand
AGATGTGTATAAGAGACAGGTAGCAAATGGCGAACGAGCGATTTTCACAACGACGACCAAAATTTGGCAACCGGCGCCGACTGCGTTTGACCTGCTGCTGATTGAGCCAGATGCTGAGCAAGTTTTGGCGCAATTACAGCAATGCCATTGGCAAAGCGCCTGTATTGTGGCGAAGGTGGCGTCAGACTTCAACGACCCTGCCACGCTCCACGAAGCGCGATTTGCCACGCCGTTGCCCGATCACATGCCAGTGCTGCCGCGCAAAATGGCGGGCTATGCCCCCGAAACCATTTGCCATTTGGCCGCCCATTTGCCCGATTGCCATTTCGTCGTCGAGGCAGACGGGGCGCGTGGGTCGCTGATCAAAGCCCCAGCCGCGCACGAGCCGATGATTCCGGCTTGCACAGAGCGCGTTTTCGTCGTGGCGAGCCAAGCTGCAATTGGGCAACCACTTGGCGCAAATATTGCCCATCGCCCCGAACTTATTTCACAACTCACCGGCTTAAACATCGGCGATATCATCACCGTGCAAGCCCTCAACACCCTGCTCGCCCACCCCCTCGGCGGGCGCAAAGGCGTTCCGCCAAATGCGGGGGTGGTAATAGCCATGAGCCATGAGCCATGAGCCGTGAGCCATGAGCCTTGAGCTTCAAATGTTCGTAAATATAAATGTTTGTGTTCATACACACACACGCGCCCGTCTCAACCAAAAGCTCATGGCTCATGGCTCATGGCTCATGGCTATTACCTCCCACTCACCGAATCGGCTCAAACAAGCCCTGCACCGCGTCTTGCAATTGCCGCGCCAGCGCCTTGCGATTCTCGGCCTGAATGGGCTGCTCGCCATAACGCACCCGCGTGTAAATATAAGGGGTGCGCAAAAAATCCCACGCATGGCTGGCAAAAGTGCTTTCGCGCCACCACGTCACAATTTCAGTGGCAGGCGGTTCGCTGGGCGCAGTTTCGTAGTAGCAGCAGGCATAATGCACCGGCACATTGAGCCGAACGGCTGGCTCAAACAGCGGGGCCTTAAACGGCAGCAACACATCGCCTTTGCCGGTGGTGGCTTCGGGAAACATCACCACCGAATAGCCTTGCTGCATAGATTGCTCCATTTTCTGCGCCACCAATGGCATGGCATCAAATCGTGAACGATCCACAAAAATAGTCCCAACATCGCTGGCAATTTTGCCAATGACCGGCCAACTTTGCACATCATGCCGCGCCACCACAATCGGATTCTCGACTGTCAACAGCAACATCACCGCATCGAGCGAACTGACGTGATTGCAAATCCAAAAACATGGGCTGGGGGGCGGTGAGCCTTCGTGCTGCAGTTTTACGCCCAAAATGTTGGCAAAACTGCCACCCGCCGAACGCATGAGCCAAGACCGAAAACGCATCCGCTTGGCAGCGTCTCGAATGAGCCAACTGCCAACACGCCAGCCCAAATAGTAACTGACAAGCGAGAGCGCCAACCAAAATGTGCGCCAAAATCCTCGTATATTTCGCAACATGATGCGTCATTTTACCTGCTTTGATAGCGTGCAACCGCCTTAAAAAACAGATGCGCGATAATAGCCGTGCTTGTCAGACAAACACCGACTCACCCAAGTGTCGCTGCTGATTACGCTGGTGCTGGTCATCTTCAAAATCGCCGCCGCCGTAATGAGCGGCTCGATCAGTGTCGTCGCCGAGGCCATCAACAACGCCAGCGACATTTTCACTTCGCTCATCGCCATGTTGGCCGTGCGGCTAAGTGACAAGCCCGCCGATGCCAACCATCCGTATGGGCATGGCAAAATCGAAAGCCTTGGGGCGCTGGTCACGGTTGGTTTTCTCACTGCCACCTATTTGGGCGTCATTTACCAAGCCAGCGGGCGCTTGCGCCAACCAGAACCGCTCGAAGATGCGGTTTGGGCGTTGTTGGCGGTCGGTCTGAGTATGGGCATCAATGTTTTTCGACAATGGTGGTTTATGCGGGCAGCGCGTTTGCACCGCAGCCAAGCCTTGGCGGCAGAAGCGCTCAATTTTCGTATGGATTTAGTGTCGTCGGGAGTGACATTGGTGGCGCTGCTTTTGGCTTCGCTGCAAAATGGGGCATGGGCCAACGTCAACCCAGCGATCGCCGACCCGCTCGGCGCAATTTTGGTCTCACTGGTCGCCCTCACCTTTGCCGCCCATCTCGGCAAGCGAGCGGTAGATGTGTTGCTCGACCGTGCGCCGCTTGAACTGACCCAACAAATTGGGCAAATGGCGGCCCGCACGCCCAACGTGCTAAGCGTTGGCAATGTGCGGGTGCGCGAGGTCGGCAATCGCGCTTTTGTGGATTTGACAGTAGCTGTGCCGCGCACCTTGTCGCTAGAGGCATCGCACGACGTGGCGACGCTGATCGAGGAAGGCACGCACGATTTGGTGAGCGAGGCCGATGTGGTGGTGCACATCGAGCCGGTGGCGGCACTCGACGAAACGCTGGTTGACCGCATTCGCACCGCCTCATTGCGCACAGGCCGCATTGTGCATAATGTCAATGTTTACACCATCGGCGAGGTAGCATTTGCTCAGCTCGATCTCGAACTTAGCCCCGACCTCAATTTACACACCGCGCATCGCTTGGCCCACGAATTAGAGCTAATCTTGCGGCGCGAATTTGCGCTGGCCCATGTCTCCATTCATATCGAACCCATTGAGCCGGTGGGCAAAGCCGCCACAACGGCATCTTTGCACAACAAAGAAAAAGGGCATTTGATGCACACCCTCAACCAGCTTTCAAGAATGCACCCCGAAGTGCGCCGCATTCACAATTTGGTGCTCGACCAAGTGGGTCAACGCTTAAATTTGGCATTTGACTGCGAACTCAGCCCCGACATGCCGCTGGCGATGGCACATACCATCGCCGAGCGTTTTGAGCATGACTTGCGGGCAAAAGTGCCCAAACTGGGGCGCGTATCCATTCACACCGAGCCGCATGGGGCCGAAGATCATTAGCCGCCCGCCATCGCTCCGATAATCATCAACGGCTCGTCGCCGGCAACAATGGCTGTCGGCAACGGCGCGTCGGCTGGTTCGTGTGACCAATCTTCGCCACACACAAAAAAGCGGATGAATGGGCGGCGCTGTTGACTGCGCCGATCTCGAATGGTTCCACACAACACGGGGTATTTGGCTTCGAGTGCATCGAGCACGCTTTGCTGTGTCGCCACACCCGCCACCGCAAGTGTGACCTCTTTGCCCACGCCCGCCAAGGTGCGCAGATGATGCGGCAGCGTGACGCGAATCATGGCAGCGTTTGCACCTCGACCGAGACAACGGGCGGCAAATCACGCACGATGGCCTTCCAGTGGTCGCCCGAATCTGCCGAGGCGTAAACTTGCCCGCCAGTTGTGCCGAAATAAATGCCGCATGAGTCGAGGGTGTCAACGGCCATTGCATCGCGCAAAATATTGACATAACAGTCGCTTTGCGGCAAGCCGTCGGTGAGCGCTTCCCATTCGTTGCCGCCGCTGCGGCTGCGATACACGCGCAATTTGCCGTCCGGCGGGAAATGATGCGAGTCGCTCTTGATCGGCACCACATAAACCGTGTTTGGCTCGTGGGCGTGAACCGCAATCGGAAAACCAAAATCGCTGGGCAAATTGCCGCTGATCTCGTGCCACAAATTGCCTGCGTTGTCGGTGCGCATCACATCCCAATGCTTTTGCATAAATAGCACATCGGGGCGCGATTTGTGCATGGCGAGATTATGCACACAATGCCCGACCTCAGCGCTGGGGTCTGGCAGTTCCCACGGCGAAACCAAACCGCGATTGATGGGTTGCCACGTTATGCCTGCGTCGTCGCTGCGAAACGCTCCGGCGGCTGAAATGGCGACGTAAATGCGATTGGCATTAGTTGGGTCAAGCAAAATGGTGTGCAGACACATGCCACCAGCGCCGGGTTGCCACAAATTGCCTTTGGCGGCGCGTAACCCCGACAACTCATGCCAGCTTTGCCCGCCGTCAGTCGAGCGAAAAAGTGCCGCGTCCTCAACACCGGCATACACGGTATCGGCCTCGGTCAACGATGGCTCTAAATGCCACACCCGCTTAAATTCCCACGGGTGCTGTGTGCCGTCATACCACTGGTGGGTTCCGGTAATGCCATCGTAGGCAAAATCGTTATTCACCGCCTGCCATGTTTTTCCGCCGTCATCCGAGCGCTGAATGAGCTGCCCAAACCAACCGCTTGACTGCGAGGCATAAATGCGGTCAGGGTTAACCGACGACCCTTTCAGATGATAAACCTCCCAGCCCGGGAAATGGGGTTCGCTGATGCGCCAGTTTTCGCGCTTTTCGTCCGATGTCAAAATAAACGCACCTTTGCGCGTGCCAATCAATACCCTTACGCTACTCATTCAATGCTCCTTTTTTAAATGATGCCTTAAACAGTCAAAGGTGGCATATCACCACGCATCGCTTCTAAGGCAAAAGTTGATCTCAATTATAGAACATATGTTCATTTTGTCAATGGTCACAGTCGGGGAATCTCAATAATTGGACGATTGTAAAAGCTTAGCCGCTGGGCTTGCTGAACTGTTTAACCACGAAAGACACGAAACACACTAAAATAGAATTCTCTTTCGTGTGTTTTGTGCTTTTCGTGGTTAAAATATCCCGAACGGCCTGCCTGCCTAAGCTTTTACGGACGATTGAGCGTTTATGTGCTGAGCGCCGCGATGGCTTTTAGAATGCGCTTTTGGCGTGTTTCTGGGGTTTTGGCATCTTCAATGGCGAGGATGTGTTGGCGTTTGTGGCTGTATGACATGGCCTCAAATTTTTGGCGAGCAGCGTCATTTTGCGCCAACGCATCGGCGAAATCGAGGGGCACCACCACCACACGTGGCTCGGTGTCGAGGGCAAGGCTCACATCAACTTCGTCGCCTGCTTTAATACCCGCTTTTTCTCGATGTTCGGCGCTCACCGGCAACATAAATTGCCCGTCCATTGTGGCGATGGTGCTGCGGTAGGCGTAGCCGTTAAGCGTAACTGACACGGCTGGCTTTTTGCCTGCGCCGAGTGCCACCACAATTTCTGGCGGCACAACAAGCCCAGTGGCGGTTTTGCCACCCAATAGCAACGTGGTTTTGAATTGCAACATATGCGCAGTTTATCATCGCTATTTGCGTTGATTACCGGTTGGTCGCCGCCGACAGTGAGATACTGGCGGTGTTGTTGGCGGGCGAATCATATAAAAATGGGGTAAGGTCACGTATATTGCCTTTGACCGTGTGGTTGCCAGCAGCGGTCACTTGGACCACAATGCGAATTTTGGCTTTTGCCCCAGACCACATTAACCCAATGCCGCAATATAAGGTCTTGCCGTCAAACGAAGGCGTGATATTGCTGGCAGGATGCTCGCCCTGGCATGTGGCCGAGACGAAGCTGAGGCCAGCGGGCAATTGCGCCTCGAACAAGGCCGCCGCCGAATGACGCGGCCCGACCACTTGCGCCTCAAATTCCAGCACAATCGTGTCGCCGACTTTTGCGGTGCTGGGGCCAGTGACGCGGTTGAGAGCTAAATCAACCTCATCAATTGAGCGCGGGTCTGGCGGAGGGATGCGGTTAGCGGGTGTAGTTGCAGTTGAACAAGCTCCGATTGTTCCATATATATTCGACGGTTGGCTGCCAACCGCCACACAAGCAGTTGCACCACAAGCCGAATCGTCAGTAACAGCGCAAATGAACAGGTTTGCACCAGCTTGGCTACCGGCACTTGCCCCGCCGCCGCCAGTCCCGCCAGTGGCGCTGTTGCC
>JAHBAL020000431.1 GCA_018500105.2 Anaerolineae bacterium | reverse complement strand
GTTATAGCTTCCCTCTTTCGAGGGAATGACGAATGCTTCGTTTGCCCCGTCATTCCCGCGAACGCGGGAATCCACACCTCCACCGACCCAACTTTATGCTGTTTGCCGCATTTCTTGCCTGCCACGTTATGGGTTCCCTCTTTCGCGGGAATGACGAGTGTTTCGTTTGCCCCGTCATTCCCGCGAACGCGGGAATCCACATCCCCACCGACACAACTTTATGCTGTTTGCCGCATTTCTTGCCTGCCACGTTATGGATTCCCTCTTTCGCGGGAATGACGGGTTAAGCGGCTTGCTTAACTTAATGCCATTGCACAACAGTAGGAATTCATAACCCAAACGATATCAATATTGCAAACCTCTCAGTCCGACAAACTAATTATCCTCACTTAAGTCTTTCCATGACGGATTATTTTCTTCAATTAGTTGAATTTTCCACGCGCGATTCCACTTTTTTAGCTGCTTTTCTCGTGTAATAGCTTCTATCATCGTGGGAAAATTTTCAAAATACACTAATATTTTCACATTGTATTTTTGTGTAAAACCATCATATAAACCTGATTTATGTTGATTAACACGTTCCAATAAATTGCTTGTCACCCCAATATATAGTGTTCCGTTTTTCTGGCTAGCAAGAATATAAACGACTGGCTGCATGATCATTATTATCGTCTGCGCTGCAAGGCTATTCAACAGTTGCCTTGTCATTCCCGCGAAAGCGGGAATCCATAACGAGGTAGGCAAAAAACGCAGCAAACCCATAAAATTGTGTCAGTGGGGTTGTGGCTTCCCGCTTTCGCGGGAATGACGAATACTAAGGCTGTTCAAAAGTCGCCTCGTCATTCCCGCGAAAGCGGGAATCTATAACCAGACAGGCGTGGTTTGACTGGTTTGCCGCATTTTTGACCGGCCTTGTTATGGATCTCCGCTTTCGCGGAGATGACGGGTTAAGTGAAGTGCTGACTTTTGAACAGCCTTAATACTTTGCCAACTTACTTGGCTCACAGCAACCCCCGAATATTATTCAACACCTCAGCGCTCTCGGCATCTAGCGCCGCAATCTCGTCCATAATGTCTTGTGGGCTGCGATGCGTCACCACTTCACCGCCATTCGGGTTTTTCACCGACAAATCGCAGGTGTTTGGGTCAATCGTCGCCACATCCACCCGCCAGCTTTTAGGCGAATCGGCCTTGGTCTTTTGCAAGGCCACAAACTCGGCCAAATCGGCATCATTGAGCGGGTTGGTTTTGCCCAAATTGCGACCCGGATCGAGCTGATAAAACCACACCGAGCGGGTTTTTGCGCCTTTTTCAAAGAACAATACCACCGTTTTTACGCCTGCGCCAATAAATGTGCCGCTGGGGCAATCGAGCACGGTGTGCAGGTTACACTCCTCCAGCAATTTTTTGCGCAGGCTGACCGAGGCGTTGTCGGTGTTCGACAAGAAGGTGTTTTTAATCACCACGCCCGCGCGCCCGCCCACCTTGAGCAATTTGATGAAATGCTGAAGGAACAAAAAGGCCGTTTCGCCGGTGCGAATGGGGAAATTTTGCTGCACCTCTTTGCGCTCTTTGCCGCCAAACGGCGGGTTGGCAACGATGATATTGACGCGGTCTTTCTCTTGCACATCGGCCAAATTTTCGGCCAGCGTGTTGGTGTGAATGATATTGGGCGCTTCGATGCCGTGCAAGATCATATTCATGATAGCGATGACATAGGCCAGCGATTTCTTTTCTTTGCCGTAAAAGGTGCGCTCTTGCAGGGCGCGGTCTTGGGCGCTGCTGCGATTGGGGTTGTTGGCGATCAAATAATCATACGATTCGCACAAAAAGCCCGCCGAGCCGACGGCGGGGTCACACATCGTCTCGCCCAATTGCGGCGCAATCACCTGCACAATGGCGCGAATGAGCGGGCGCGGCGTGTAATATTCGCCGCCATTGCGCCCAGCATTGCCCATATTTTTGATCTTGGCCTCATAAAGATGTGACAACTCGTGCTTTTCGCTTTGCGATTGAAAACGCAGCTCGTCCACGTGGTCAATCACCTCACGCAGGTTATAGCCGCTTTGAATGCGGTTTTTGATCTCGCTAAAAATCTCGCCGATCTTATATTCGATGGTGTTGGGGCCGCTGGCCTTGGCCTTAAAGCTTTGCAGATACGGAAAAAGCGTGTGGTTGACAAAGGCGATCAAGTCATCGCCGGTCAGCGCCACATTGTGGTCAATCTTGCCATCGGCCTGCTTGGGCGCGGCCCACGCCTCCCAGCGATACGGCGTATCGAGAATATAACTGTGGGTGCGGCCTTCGAGAATGGCCTCGGTGGCCTTGTCTTGTTCTAGCGCATCGAGGTATTTTAAAAACAACAGCCACGAGGTCTGCTCGGTGTAATCCAGTTCGCTGGTGCAGCCAGCGTCTTTCCACAATACATCGTCAATATTTTTAAAGGTCTGTTCAAACATGGTTTCGTTACGGGTGATTAACGCGGCGATTATAGCCCGTGCGACGCCATTTTACTCCCCTCCCAGCCTTCACCCAGGGCTGTTCAAAAATCGCCTCGTCATTCCCGCGAAAGCGGGAATCTATAACCGGACAGGCGTAGTTTGACTGGTTTGCCGTATTTTTGACCGGCCTCGTTATGGATCTCCGCTTTCGCGGAGATGACGGGTTAAGTGAAGTGCTGACTTTTGAACAGCCTTAAGCCTTCACCACTTGCGGGGAAGATGCAAAACTCCCCCTATTTTCTGCATGCCAAGCCATAAAATGACATTCATGCCTTTGCCCGATGTTGCAATTTCGCAATATCCTATACACTGACCCGCACTATGTCACTCATCCCCATTCGCGGCAATATGTTGGGCATCGCCCTGTTTGTGCTGGCAGCCATTCCGGCGCTGATTCTCGGTTTTGTGTTTAAGTTGTCCGACGCCGCCAGTATGATCGGCGTCGGGCTATTTTTGTTGGTAGCAGACCTGCTCATTCGTGCGGCCTCGCGCAGCAAAAAAGGCTGGCTGTTTCAACGCGAGTTGGGCGGCTATCTGTTTTTTGTGCCGGTGTGGGTGCTTGGCATCATCGTCGTCATTATCAATGTCGTCAGCGGGCGGCGTTAAACAGTGTTTAAGGCCGTTCAAAAGTTAGCATTGCGCTTAATACGTCATCTCCGCGAACGCGGAGATCCATAACGAGGCCCGAAAAAAATAGCATACCCACTCGATTTGTGCCTGTCGCGTTATGGATTCCCTCTTTCGAGGGAATGATGAGGCGACTTTTGAACAGACTTACCCGCGCCCCGCTGTATTTGGCATAAAATATAGCCATGAAACTAGGATTAGGTCTGTATGGCAATATGCTCGATGCCGAGCATTTTCGATTTGCAAAACAAGCCGGGGCAACCCACATCGTGGCTCACATTGTTGGGCATTTTCAAAAGCCGGGGGCCAAGGCGCTCACCACCGGCGGCTCCGCACTGCAAGGCTTCGGCATCAGCGACCCGCTCGATGGCACGTGGAATTATGAATGGTTTCGAGATCTTAAGGCTGCCATCAATGCCGAAGGGCTAGAACTTGAGGCAATTGAGAATTTTGAGCCGGTGCATTGGTATGACGTGCTGCTCGACGGCCCCAAGCGCGATGCCCAAATGGCGCATCTCAAGCAAATCATCCGCGACATGGGGCGGGCCGGCATCCCAATCATGGGCTACAACTTCAGTCTTGCTGGGGTGTGGGGGCGCGATATCGGCCCCGTTGCGCGTGGCAAAGCCCTCAGCGTTGGTTATCATAACCCCGTTCAGCCGCCCATTCCGAATGGCATGGTGTGGAATATGGTGTATGACCCCGAAAAATTTGACCCCAACGGGCAAAATGGCGTGGTTGCGCCGGTCTCACAGACACAAATTTGGGATCGCTTCGAGCGCTTTTTGACCGAGATGTTGCCGGTGGCCGAAGAAGCAGGCGTAAAGTTGGCGCTGCATCCCGATGACCCACCTTTGCCAACCCTGCGTGATACAGCGCGGCTGGTCTATCGTTGGGATCTGTATCAGCGCGTGCTCGATTTGGCCCCCAGCACCCACAATACGATGGAATTTTGCGTTGGCACGTTGTCTGAAATGAGCGATGAGTTTGGCGGGCGGGCCGGGTTTAAGGATATTTACCACATGGTGGATCATTACAGCGGCACAGGTCGCATCGGCTATGTGCATTTTCGCAATGTCAAAGGCAATGTGCCGTATTACGATGAGATGTTCGTTGACGATGGCGATGTTGACATGATCGAACTGATGCGTATTTTGCACAAAAATAATTTTGATGGCGTGCTCATTCCCGATCATACCCCCGCCATGAGTTGCAGCGCCCCTTGGCACGCTGGCAAAGCCTATGCCCTCGGCTTTATGCGGGCTGTGATGAAGATGTTGTAATTAGAGCCGTGCAAGGTTGTCATCGCTACTTAACATAGGTAAGATTTTGTAATGCCACCGCGCCAATAGCTTATGAAATGGATTTTGCCTGCAATGTCCTTGGGATTGATGGCGTGCAGCGCCGCCGCGCCGGTCGCTACCAGCACCCCACCGATTCTTACAGCGACAGCGCCTGCGATGACGCAACCCCAAGCGACCGCGTCAATTGCGCCGTCGGTTGCACCCCTTGCAACGGCAATCGCCACGACCGCGTCCGCCCCATCTACGCGCACCCCGGTGCCAGCAACAGCGCAAGCGAGCGCCAGCGCAACGGCGATCAAACCAAGTATTGTTGAGGCAAGCTATAAAAATATACCCGCTGGTATAACCAGCGATGGCTTTTATTTCCTCGGCCACGCCAATGCGCCGGTCACCCTCACCGATTACTCCGATTTTCTCTGACCGGGCTGTCGCAGTCACGTGTTGACTGTAGAGCCAAAATTAATTGAGCAATATGTCAAGACCGGCAAGGTGAAAATGGTCTTTCGTGATGTGCTAAATCATGGTGATCGTAGTTTGCGAACCTCAGAGGCTGCCGCCTGTGCGGGCCAACAAGGGCTGTTTTGGCAAATGCACGCGATTTTATTTGAACGCCAAAGTGAGGTATGGGGCGCGTCGGGTTCTGATGCGCTGATTGCCTTGATGAATCATTACGGCAAACAAGTGCCAAAACTAGACGCTAACGCCCTGAACACTTGCTTGCGCAGCAATGCCACGTTAAAGCAATTGCAGGCCGCCGATGCCGAACAACGCACGCGAGGCATCGTCTCTCAGCCCATTTTTGAGATCAGCGGCAATGGCACAACGCGCCGCATTGCTGGGCGACAATCTTTTGAGGTTTTTTCGACGGCGATTGATGCGCTGTTAAAGTAATGGCTGTCGTGGCTACACCGTCGAATCGAACTAAGGCGATTGCGTTGAAATAAATGACAGAATGAGTCCGCACGGAGATCAATCCTTCGTCAGGCTCAGGACCGTTCTACATAACAACGCCCGTTACACGGGCTAATTTTGCAGCCCACGTAGTGGGCGTTGTTATGTAGCGCGGGGATTGATCCCCGTGCGGGTGCGACATATGGCATTTTGCTGCCTGCTAAGATTTTCAATTGATCATTTATTTTCGGTAAAAGCTTAGGCGGGTAAGCCGTCCGGGACATTTTAACCACGAAAGGCACAAAACACACGAAAGTGTAAGGGGTAAGATGATGGTAGAAGCGTCAAATTACCGTTTTTGCATAACATCGGTCATTTCGAAGCGAAGCGAGAAATCTTTGCATAACATACGCTTTTAGCCTCAATTTACACAAAGATTTCTCGCTTCGCTTCGAAATGACAGTTTTACTATCATTTTGCCCTCTACACTATTTTCCCTGAATGGCCTAATAGACAAATAAATTAAAAGCCGCAGTTACCCCCTCACCCAGCCTCTCGCCGGCAGCTAAATCATCTCGATCGCCACACGGTTGACTTCATCCATACTTACGCCTCTGGCTTTTTCTAGCCGCTCGTAGCGATACCCAAATTGGCTGGTGGCGAACTCGATGAAGTCGTTTAGATCGAGGCCAAACGGCACGACTTCGAACCGCGCAAAGGCGTCGCCGATCACGCCGATGGCGGGCATGAGCAAAGCGTTCATGTGCGATTCGAGCGTTTCCCATTCGTCAGGGTGCTTGGCAATCAGCCGTGAGAGCAGGTAAATGCCATAGGCGATGTGCCGCGATTCGTCTTGTTTGAGCAACCCGATGCCCTTGCGCAAGCCCGGCATCAGATTGTTGCGTTCGAGCATGGTAAAAAAGGTATGGTAGCCGGTCTCAGCCAACACGCCTTCGACGATGATGTTATAGGTGACCGAGGCGCGAATTTGCGCGGCGGGGCTGGCGTCGGTTTTTAGCGCTAGCAACGCTTCTGGCAGCGCCTCGTAAATGAGCTGTTTGTAATTGTCGCTGTGATATTGGGCCAAATCCACCTCGCCGCCACACACCTCGTGCAAAACACGCTGAAAAAAGTCGGTGTGTTTTGCTTCTTCAAACAAAAACGTGGTGAGATACATCTCCTCTTCCAGCCGCCCCTCGCGGGCGACCACCTCGATCAGCGGCAATAAATCGAGCGTTACCGCCTCTTCGCCCGCCACAAATAGCCCCAACAGCAAATAAATTAGCTCTTTTTCGTCGGGGCTGAAAGTCGCCCAATCGCGTTGGTCTTGGCTCAGATCAATGTCGGATGGGTTCCATGTGCCCAAGCGCTTGGCTTTTTCAAACAAACGCATCGGCAAAAGGGTGCGGTTTAATCCGCGAGTGGTGGTGGTAAAGGTTGTGTGTTGCATGTGATCATTTTTTTGCGGCTACTTCTTGTGCCTAGATCACCGCGTTAGATTAAGTTTAACACAATCTCTGCCCAAGCATTTCTTGGGCAGAGATTGCGTTAACTTGACAACACGTTTGATCAATTAGAGTTTGTATAAAAACACCCTTAACATCCTGTCCCCTTCAGCAACTGGCGTTAAATTTGCCAAGGTTTATCTCGCACAAAGGACACAAAGCGCACAAGGGGATATTTGTTTTCGATTCAACTTCGTGTGCTTTGTGTCTGTCTCTTATACACATCT
>JAHBAL020000482.1 GCA_018500105.2 Anaerolineae bacterium | reverse complement strand
AGATGTGTATAAGAGACAGCTCCCTACGGTGATCATTTGGTTTTTCATTTGGAATATAACTCCTTTTCTCCATGTTGTAGCCTTAAACTAAGTTGGGCCATTTCCCATTCTTAATTTGGCATACATCACAGATTATAGACCCGTTAAATAAATTCCAAAATTGCACCCTCAGCATAAAACAACCGACTCAATTGCAATCTTTTGCAATTGAGTCGGCGGCTTTACAAAATCATCAAAATTTTTCGATTATTTAGAATTAACACTCGCTATAACCGCAACTTTGACACTTCTTGCAGCCTTCACTGCGCACCAGCGTCACCATGCCACAACTTGGGCACATATCAGCCCCAGAAATCTTGACGACAACTTCGCCGTTGATCTCGGTGGTCGAATATGCACCATTTTTGGCGTGCCCATTTTGCCCATTCTTCGCGTGCCCGTTGGTCTTGCTCCCGTTAACTGGCGGGGCGGGGAAACCCATTGCTGGCAACGCCAATTGCTGCACGCCATTTTCGCCAAAATAAATTTGGCGCAAAGCCGAGGCCAACGCATCTGGCATAGACGACACCCGATTGGCCCCAAAGCCAACCGTGCGTGCCCCGCCAATGCCTTCAAGCTGCGAAATCACCATTTCTAGCCGTTCGCGGCGTGATAAAGGCGACGCCACCCGCAACAGCAACGAAATTAGCCGCCCTAACGCCTCGCCATCGGCTTGTAAATCGCTGCCTGCCTTGCCAACAGTCATGAACACCTCAAAGGGTTCGCCGTTTTCGTCGTGGGTGCTGGTCAAGTGCAGCGTGCCCATCGCCGTGTGCTTGCTCACCGTGACCCCTTGGCGCAACATCGGCAGCGGGGCAATAGCAGGCTGTGGCTCCGCCACTTCGACTACGGGCGCTGCTTCGGCCTTCTTCTCGTCCGCCTTCAGCATCAATACCTGCTCGTCGCGTGATCCATCTCGGTAAATTGTGCCGCCTTTGCAGCCCAAATCATACATTTGCTCATACAGCTTGCGCACTTGCTCAACCGTATATTCATTGGGCACATTGCAGGTCTTGCTAATGGACGAATCTACCCAGCGCTGAATGGCGGCTTGCACCCGCACATGCTCTTCGGGCGAGAGTTCCATCGCTGTAACAAAATAGTTGGGCAGTTCGCGGCCCGGATTATCTCGCTTCCATTCTTCGACCACCGCCACATTTTGCTCGTGCAACCCCAAGCGGCTCTTGCGATAAAACGTCCACGAGAAGAACGGCTCGATCCCGGTCGAGGTGTCCACCATCGTGCCAATCGTGCCGTTGGGCGCTTGGGTGAGCAAGGTGACGTTGCGAATGCCATGCTTCGCCACTTTTTCGCAAATTCGTTGCGGCAACGATTTCATAAAACCGCTTTGCAAATGCTTGTCGGCATCGAATGCGGGGAATGCGCCGCGCTCTTGCGCCAACTCGATCGAGGCTTCGTAGCTCTCGGTGGCGATAAATTCATACAGACGGTCGAGCCAGCGCACACTTTCGGCGCTGCCATAGCGAATGCCCAAGCGCAGCATTAGCTCGGCCAAACCCATCGTATTTAGCCCAACCCGGCGCTCTTTTTGTTGTTGCGCATAGTTCTCATCAAAGAAGTATGGCGTAGCGTCAATCACGTTGTCTAAGAATCGCACGGCGATGCGCACCGTCTCACCGAGATCGCGCCAAGCCACGTCGCACTTATTGGCATCGTAAAATTTGGCGAGGTTGACCGCGCCCAAGTTACACACGCCCCAACCAGGCAGACCCTGCTCGCCGCATGGGTTAGTGCAAATAATGGGCGCAAAATACCAAGAATTGCTCATCTTGTTATAGCGGTCATTAAAAAACACCCCCGGCTCAGCACTCGACCACGCGCTTTCGATGATGGCATTCCACACCTCGCGGGCTTTGACTGTTTTGTGTTTGATAATGGGTTTCCCCGCTGCTCGCCACCCCTCAAGGTTGCCGTCCCATGTTTCGTTGTAATCGGGGTAAGTCGTATCCGGGAAAACCAAATCCCAATCGCCATCAGCCTTCACCGCCGCCATGAGCGCGTCCGACACGCCAACGCTAATATTGGCATTGGTGATCTTGCCCGCCGTGCGTTTGCTGTTGATGAAATTGAAAATATCGGGATGCCAATCATCCAAAATGAGCATCAAAGCGCCGCGCCGCGAGCCGCCTTGCTCAATGAGGCCAGTAACAAAGCTATACAGCGCCCCCCACGACACCGAGCCGCTCGAGCGCCCGTTTACGCCCTTAACATAAGAATGGGCTGGCCGCAACGACGACAAATTGATGCCCACCCCGCCCCCGCGTGACATGATCTCAGTCATTTGGGTCAAGGTGCTCATAATGCCTTGGCGCGAGTCTTTCGGGCTTGGAACCACATAGCAATTATAAAATGTCAAATTCTGGTCACTACCTGCCGCTGTCAAAATGCGCCCGGCTGGCACAAACTTAAAGCCATCCAAAGCACTGCGAAATTTTTGCGTCCATGTTTGACGCAAGTCAGCGGTTTTCTCGATACTCGCCACGCCACGTGCCACACGCTCCATCATTTGCGCCGGATGCGTTTCAAGCGGCTTATCCACATGCTCAATCGCCACCGTCATCACGGTGCCATCGCGCAATTCAACAACGGCTTGGTTGGCGTTTAATTGCGAAATTTTGCCAATTTCACGTTGATTGGTATTGGCATTCACCATCACCACCACCGTGTCGCCCTCTGCCAATGTGCTGCGGGTCATGTCTTTAACAGCGTAGCGATCTAAAAATATCTTCTCGCCGAGTTCATTTAGTATGTTTGCATCGTGGGCCAACGGCGCTTGTCTCGCCGGACCAGACCCATTCTTAGTTAAATTGCTCATATGATTTTTTGAAATTAGAACATTTGTTCTTTATTGTATCTTATTTCCGGATTGCAGTTCGAGAGAATTCGCATTACTTGCCCAACTTAAGGCATGGCAAAGCCACAACTTGTGCTTTTTAGCGAACTTAAATAGCGTAAATAGAGGTTTAGACAATCATTGATATTAACGCTCGCCCAACAGTTTCTCAATTTCACCCTTCACACTTTCGAGGTCTTTGAGGTTGAGGTAGACAATTGCATAACGGATATAGGCCACTTCGTCTAGCTCACGCAGACCTGCCAAGACCCTATCGCCAACCCAACGCGCAGGAATTTCGCTTTTGTTAAACGCCAACACCTGCGCCTCGATTGACTCAGCCAGCCGGTCAATCGCCGCCGCAGGCACAGGCCGCTTGGCACATGCTACCCGCAAACCGCTCAAGATCTTGTCGCGGCTAAATGGCTCACGCCGCCCGCCACGCTTCACCACCAATGGCGTATTGTCAATAATCCGCTCGATGGTGCTAAAGCGCCGCCCACACGCCTTGCACTCGCGGCGACGTCGAATGCTGCCCGATACATCCCTGATCGTATCGGCGACAGCCGTATTGGTCGAATCACAAACCGGACAATGCATCACAACAACCCCAAATAGCACGCATTATTTGCTTGCTACTTTGCAACTTTTCCCCTCATTACGCCCCACAAACGTGTCATTGCTGCAATACAGATTAGACACAAAAACGCCATATATACGCTTTATCGTTTTCGATGACCGTATATGTGGCGTTTAGATGCTTGGATTGTAAAACAAAAAACGCCCGCCTTGATTAAAAGACGGGCGTTTTCAGCTTAAAACTGACCTTAAACTTTCGCCAGACTGTCTTATGATCGTCTGCGCAAAAACGATGGCAACTCTAAGTTGTCTGAGTCGAAGTTGCTTGGCCGAGATGATCCAGAACCGTGTGTGTCATTGCGTGAAGAAGGCGTCGAGGGCGCGGCGTGGTTGCTATGGCTGGATCGGGTATCGGTGCGGCTGCTGCTGCTGGAGGACGTGGTTTGGGCGGGCTGGGTCGAACGAATAAACCGCCTAGGAGTTGAATCGGTTTGATCAAAACCGGTTGCTACCACTGTAATGCGAATTTGATCCTTCATGTTGTCGTCAATGACCGAGCCGAAGATAACATTGCAATCTGGATGTGCCGCCGTCTTAATGATGGTTGCGGCCTCGTTCACCTCATACAAGCTGAGGTCTGAGCCACCCGTAATGTTGAACAAAATACCACGAGCGCCATCAATCGTCACATCCAACAAGTTGGATTGAATGGCCGCATTGGCCGCCACCACAGCGCGATCTTCACCCGTCGCCGTGCCAACCGCCATCAAAGCAGCGCCACCTTGCGACATGATCGTGCGAACATCGGCAAAGTCAAGGTTAATGAGGCCGGGGACAGTAATGACTTCGCTGATACCTTGAATACCTTGGCGCAAAACATCGTCGGCGGTGCGGAAGGCAGTTTGTAGGCTGGCACGCTTATCTACTAAATCAAGCAAGCGATCGTTGGGGATAACAATGAGGGTATCAACGTGTTCTTTGAGGCGTTCAATGCCTTGCTCGGCGGCGCGTTGGCGCGGCATGCCTTCAAAGGTGAAGGGTTTGGTGACCACACCAATGGTCAGCGCACCCAGTTCTTTGGAAATACGCGCAATGACTGGCGCGGCCCCAGTGCCTGTGCCACCGCCCATACCGCAGGTAATAAACACCATGTCAGAGCCGCGCAAAACCTCGTGCAAGGTTTCGCTAGATTCTTCGGCAGCCTTGCTGCCCAACTCTGGGTTTGCACCTGCGCCCAAGCCTTTGGTAATTTTGTCGCCAATCCGCACCCGCGTCGGGGCTTGGCTTAGCATCAGGGCTTGTTGATCAGTATTTACAGCAATAAACTCAACGCCTGAAAGTCGCTCAGCAATCATTCGGTTAATGGCGTTTTGACCACCACCACCGACCCCCACCACTTTTATTTGTGCTGGTGTCTCTGCACTCTTTGCCTGATTATCCAGATAGTTATTCATGAAAATATCCCCTCGCCTAAAACGTTCAACTTACAATTCTACACTGAATTCTTAGATCAACCTTGAATTTTTATCGGCTAAAGGACTGAGTTTATATACATCATTAATGGCAAAGTTGTTGCGACATTTTGTCCTAAGATGCAACCGTTGCGCCTAGTTACTCGTAGAAACCCTATAAAATAGCGATTCAATTGCAAAATACTGGGGAAAGCGTTTTTAGCTGCTTATAAAACCACTTAAATTTCGCGTTACATGCCTCAGCAGCTTGGATAGTTTTGATGAAGCACAACCTTAAAAACAGTGACAAACTTAAAGATATGTGAAACACCTGCTATCAACAGCCACGAATCTTGCTTCTATAATTATTAAAGCAAGGCGTGCCAAATCAATTGACAGCTTTTAGATTAAGCTTTTAAATTAAAGGAGTTATTACATGCAAGATCCAAATTCACCACGAGAGCTACCCGATAGCTCGATCAATTCGATTGACCCGATGCCGCAATACAACCCATTGCCCCCGCCAGCCCAACCGCCCACCAACTCAATGGCGATTATCAGCTTGGTGTGTTCAATCTTGGGGTTGGTCGGATTTCTGCCCGTCATCGGCTCAATCATCGGCATTATCACTGGCAACAAAGCCAAAACCGAAATCATGAACAGCGCAGGCACGCAATCAGGCGATCAACTGGCACGCGGTGGCGTGATCGTTGGCTGGATTGGCTTGGCGCTTTGGGCGCTGCTTTTCTTGTGCATTTGCGGCTTCTTCGCCTTGGGCATAGGCGCTGCTATTTTCGAAAGCCGTTAGGAAAAGAGTTTGCCGATCACGTGCTGTCTGCAAGAGCAGCCAGCACGTGATCATCAAAACAATTTACATCTTCCGCAAATAATCGCGGATCATGAGTGCGGCGGTTGCGCCCTCGCCCGCGGCACTGGCGGCTTGTTT
>JAHBAL020000281.1 GCA_018500105.2 Anaerolineae bacterium | reverse complement strand
GTATATTTGATGCGTCATCCCGATACGAAGTGAGGGATCCCTATCGCCTCAACCCATACAAACGTCACACTGGCTTGGCAAAACTTTGGCCGACCTGACGACGTATTTGCCGAATTTAAGATTCGGGGATCCCTCGCTGCGCGTCGGGATGACCCTTCGAGACAATAAGTTTCTCCCCCTCGCTGGACGCTGCGCCCGCGCCTATGTATTCGGAAGCACTAACTATGATTCTGAAGCATTGCTAAAGATTTTTGTAGGGGTCAAGATGATCGTCGAAATGACAGATGTTACGCAAAAATGACGATCTTGCGATTCCGCTATCATCTTGACCCTTACACATTGCTAAAGATTTTCTTTGTGTCATAATTTTTACACTGTATTAATTATACGACGTAAAATTAATTTGTCAAGCATTGAGTTAGTATGACTTAAAAATGAATCAGCATGTCGAGACCTAAGAAAACTGAATTGCAATTGCAGGCCATACGAGAGAAAATTCTCGATACCGCTTATGCCATTTTGGAAGCAGATGGCCCTGAAGCGATCAGCAGCCGCGCCATTGCCAAACGTATGGGGGTGGCGCATATGACACTTTATACGTATTTCGAAAATCAATCGGCAATTATCAACGCTTTGCGTGAGCGTGAATTGGCAAAATTGAATCAATTGTGGTTGCAATTTGAGCAACGCGCCCAACACGAAGCGGTGACACAGGTGGTTAAAGATGCATTGATGTTGATTGTTCAATATGAACGCACAAATCCCAAATTGTTTTGGCTGGCGTTGGCAATGCCAGAAGCGATGGGCGAGCGTAGCGAGCAAACCATTTTGCGACGACAAGAGCGCGTGGGCGTGTTTGCGCGAGTGCTGAAATTAGGGATGGAACGTGATATTTTTGAGCTGCGTCCGCCGTTATTAGCGGCTGCAACTGTATTGGGGATGATCACAGCCCCTTATGTTTTGTTTTATACAGGACAATTAGCCAATATTGCCATTCGTGATCAAATGGTAAATGAAATGATGAGCGCCGCGATATTGTATTTAAAAAAACAAACGCCATAGGTGAGTGGATAGTGATAGTGGATAGTGGATAGTTGGAGGCGCTTTTTCCCACTATCCACTATCACTATCACTATCCACTATCCCTTCCGCCGTAGGCGCACGGCTTGGGCCAAGCCGTGCAGCACGGGGATGGTTTGGGGCATGCTAATGCAGGCATCGGTGATGGAAACGCCGTATTTGAGCGGCTGGCCGGGCACAATGTCTTGACGGCCTTCATTGAGGTGGCTTTCAAACATCATGCCGATGATGCGCTGGTCGCCAGCAGCGATTTGTTGTGCGACGTCGGCGCCCACCTCGATTTGCTTGAGGTGCTGTTTGCTGCTGTTGGCATGCGAAGCGTCAATCATGACTTGCTCGCGCAGCCCCGACGCTTTGAGAATGGCGCAAGCGGCATCTGCATCGAGCTTTGAATAATTGGGGCGTTTGCCGCCGCGCAAAATTACGTGGCAATCATGGTTGCCGCGGGTTTCAAAAATGGCACTTTGGCCCATTTTGGTCATGCCCATGAAGGCATGGTGTGATTGTGCCGCCAAAATGGCATCCGAAGCGACCTTCAGCCCGCCATCTGTGCCATTCTTAAACCCAACCGGACACGACAACCCACTGGCGAGTTGGCGGTGAATTTGGCTTTCGGTCGTGCGAGCGCCAATCGCGCCCCAACTGACCAAATCGCTGATAAATTGTGGGCTGAGCACATCTAAAAACTCAGTCCCCACCGGCAGACCGATCGCCAGCACGTCGAGCAATACCTTGCGGGCCATCTCTAGCCCCTCGTTAATGGCGAAACTGTCGTCGAGATGCGGGTCGTTGATATAGCCTTTCCAGCCGACAGTGGTGCGCGGTTTTTCAAAATAAACGCGCATGACAATGAGCAAATCGGCTTTGAGTGCCTCGGCTTGCACCTGCAATTCGTTCGCATAGGCAACGGCTTGGGCGTGATCGTGAATCGAGCAAGGCCCGACGATGACCAACAAGCGATCATCTTCGCCGTGCAAAATGCGCGAAATGGCCTTGCGGCTCTCTTCCACCAGCGTAGCGGTTTCGGGCGGGGTGGGGAGCCATTCTTGTAATAGCGCCGGTGTAATGAGTGGGCGCACGGCTCGAATGCGGGTGTCGTCAATTCGAGTTTTGTCGTGAGTCGAGGCGACTAACGACGCGGGAACATGGGTTTTCATGGCCCGCATTTTACTGGGTATACTCAATGCGCATGTTGAGCCACGATCAAATTCAACGCCTACGCGGTTTGTTGCCCATTTTGCAAACAGACTGCACTTTGTTAAACGATCTGCAAACGGCTGCTTTTTTTATGCGCATCCCCGCCGGTAAAGACGTGTTTACCGAGGGCAGCCCAGTCGAAGCCAGCGCGTTATTGCTGTCGGGCGTGGTGCGGGTGTATCAAATCAGCGAGAGCGGGCGCGAAATTACGCTGTATCGGGTGAACAATGGCGAGTCGTGCGTGCTGACCGCCAATGCCATCTTGAATCACACCTCGTTTCCCGCCATTGCCACTGTCGAGCAAGATGCGGAGGCGGTGATGATTACGGCCAACGATTTTTTGGCGTTGATGCGGCGGCACGAAACGTGGCAGCGATTTGTGTTTGGTTTGATGTCGCAGCGTATGATGCAATTGATGTCGTTGGTGGATGCGGTGGTATTTAGCCGCATGGACACCCGTGTCGCGGCGCATTTGCTCAAATTAGGCCGTCAGAGCAATCCCATGCAAGTTACGCATCACGATATTGCAGCCGAATTAGGCAGTTCGCGTGAGGTGATCAGCCGCTTGCTCGAAGATTTTGCCAGCCGAAAACTCATTCGCCTTTCCCGCGGGGTATGCGAGATTATTGATTTCAACGGCTTGGCCGTTCGTGCTGCCGTTGTGTGACTTTGTTACATACAAATCGCCGTTTTTTTTCTATTATTTTTATTAATAAGGAGAAAAAAATCATGAATCCATTTGTTACATTTATGTCATCTACAGCGGGGCGTTTGTTGCGCATTGTGGCAGGGATCGCCCTTGTGGTGTGGGGATGGACAGGCTTGGGCGGCACGACCGGGACCATCGTTGCCATCGTTGGCCTGCTGCCATTGTTGGCGGGTGTGTTTGATATTTGCGTGTTCGGGCCATTATTTGGCTGCCCGCTGAGCGGCAAGCAAGTGCGCGAAGGGCGCAAATAGCCCACCATGCTAAGGGTGGGTCTGTGGCCCGCCGCTACAGTGGGGTATGATAGCCCTGTCAGATGATTAAAATGCAAGAGCCGATGAAAATCGGCTTTTTGCTATTTTGTTGTGATAGGGTGAAACTTATGTCAGAAAAAATTGGATTTATTGGGTTGGGTATTATGGGGCGTGGCATGACCCATAATTTGTTGAAGGCCGGTTTTGATGTCACCGTTTGGAATCGCACAATCAGTCGAGCGGTTGAATTTTCAAACGCTGGGGCCTATGTGGCGGCGACACCAGCCGAATTGGCGGCTCGCTGCGACATCATTTTCATTTGTGTGAGCGACACGCCCGATGTTGAGGCGGTGGTGAGTGGCCCAGATGGCATCTTGGACGGCATCAGCGCGGGCAAATTGGTGGTTGACCACAGCACCATCAGCCCCAAAGCCACCCGTGAAATGGCGACGCGGGTGCATGGGCGTGGCGCGGCATGGCTCGATGCGCCTGTAAGCGGTGGCAGCGAAGGCGCGGCCAAAGGCACGCTCAGCATTATGATCGGCGGCGAGGCCGAGCATATTGACCGCGCCCGCCCGTATCTTGAGGCGATGGGCAAGAATATTGTGCATGTCGGCGGGCAAGGTGCTGGGCAAATGGTTAAGCTGGTTAATCAAATTTTGGTGGTGGTTAATATGTTGGCGGTCAGCGAAGCCATGCTTTTTGCCGAAGCGGGTGGGCTGGATTTGGCCTCGACTGTCAAAGCGGTGGAAAAAGGCGCGGCGGGCAGTTGGATGCTGTCTATGCGTGGCCCACAAGTGATGGTGCGCGATTGGCGACCCGGCTTCATGATTGATTTACAGCAAAAAGACCTGCGTTTGGCGCTCGAAGCCGCCGAAGAACTCGGCATCCCGCTCATCGCCACCAGCATGGTTTCGCATTTGTATCGCACCCTGCAAAAGCAAGGGCTTGGCAAAGAGGGTAACCACGCCCTGATCAAGGCGCTTGAGCATTTGGCCGGTATCGAAGTGGGCAAAGCGGCGTAGTGGGGGGCAGGTTGCAAAGTTGCAGGTTGCAGGTTGCAGAGTTGAAAAGTTGCAGAGTATTTTGGAATTTTCCGTTACTTGCAACCTGCAACCTGCAACCTGCAATTTTGTCAATTTTTGTCAAGAAAAATCGGTTGACTTTGTTATCCTTGAGCATTATGCTTAATTTGCCGAAAAGGTGATGTTGTCTCAAGTTGTTTCAGCATGAGGCAATATAAAAAGGATAAATATGTCAACAAATTATTTACCACAATCAGACGATACGACATGGAAAAAGCGTCTCGAATTGACGCAAAATATTAGCGTCAATATTGGCACAGGGGCATCGGGCCAAGTTGCAAGCGCGTTGGGTGTGATGCTGAAAAACGTGCGCGGATTTTCTGCGCTATTTTTTCACCAAGTTAAAAGCAGCGAGCCGCCCGTTGGAACAACCCGCGCCTTTGCTTTGAATGCCATCCTTAACCAAATTGGGGCTGATTTGGCGGCGGCAACTTGGGTGGCGGCGCAGCGCGGCGCCGATGCCCCCACTGGCTTGGGGGTAGATTGGGCTATGCTGGATGCGCATGCCCGCATGATGGTGAATCGGGCGGTTGATTTCGGTTTGTTTGGGGCTGACCACAACCACATCCCCACCAAAAGCAAAGCCATCGAGCCACGCCCTGTGCCAATTACGTGCGCTGGGCGTCTGCCAGCCACGCGCATCATTCCCTATTGCCCTGTGGCCTTAGTTGGCGTGCCGATGTATGCCATGAACGGGCAAGATGACGCATTGGCGCGGGCCTATGTGGCGCGTGAGATTGGGCGGATGGCTTTTTGGAAGGGCACTTGGCGTGATGATGTGCTGGAATGGTATGGTGACACAAAAATGATGCATCGCATGAATGTGTTTTTGCGGGCCAAGGGCTATTCACAATGGATTATTGATACTGCCGCCACGTTGTTTTCTGATGTGTTTGCCGCGCTAACAATGGGCAAAGCTGGGCTGGATTTGGCCTTGACCCAAGCGCAAACCCACGCCACAGATCGTTTCTACGCCGAAGATCAGCGTTACGAGTTAAACGCAATTTTGCGCCCCGAAATTTATATTCGGGTGCTCGAGTTGATGGGCGAGGCTGAGATCGGCAAGATCAAGGCGGATGTGGGCAATCGTTTGCAAGATGCCTATGCCAACGCGGGGCAATTTACGCCATATCAAAGCAATGGGGCAGGCGGCAGCGGCACATACGCCAATGTGTCATATCAAGCCGCCCGCAACGAATTGCGCGGCGCTGCTGAGGCGGTGTATGAGGTTTTGCAGGCCAACAAACTTCAGGCCACCGCCGACCATGCCATTATTGAGGCACAATATGCGACGAACACCATCGCATGGGGGGAATGGGATGCTGCCCAACCTTGGGCCGATGATCCTGACTGGACCGAATGGTTCGATATTTTGGAACGCGATGAACGCCAGCGTCTGAAAGAAGCGTTTGATCGCAAGGTGTTGGACAAGAATTATCACGCCAATAACGACGATTTTGCGCCTATTTATTGGCGAAAACTGTTGTATGCACGGGGTTGGGTGATGGAAAGCCCTGAAAATACGGGCGGGATGCCGTAGGAAGGTGGCAGGTGGCAGGTTGCAGGTTGCAAAGTTGAAAAGTGGCACAGTATTTTAGAATTTCCCATTACTGCAACCTGCAACTCTGCAACTCTGCAACTCTGCAACTCTGTAACCTGCAACTCTGCAACTCTGCAACCTGCAACTCTGCCACCTGCAACCTGCAACTCTGCCCCCCCTCACCACAGCGGCGTTTCGCCTAGTCGCAACAGCGCGTCGTAGATGTCGCGTTTGCGCGGGGTGTTGAAGCGTTTGGCGTAAAGATATGCCTCGCCGAGCGCCGCGACGGCCTCGGCGGGCTGCGATTTTTGATCGTAAATGCGCCCCAAACGATAGAGCGGGTTAATCGCGCTGAGCATATCGTTTAACGAACGCAGTATTTCTACCGACTTTGCCAAATGATATTCGGCCCGTTCAAACTGTTGGGTTTCAAAAAATGCATAGCCCAAAAAGCCATCGGCATAGGCTTGCATTTTCAAATCGCCCAACTGGTTGGCAATGGCAGCGTGTTTTTGCAAAATGTGAATGGTCTTTTCCCAGTCGTTAAAAATGCGGGTGCTACGTGCTTGCGAATAGAGCAATAGCCCCTCTTCGCGCAAATCGCCAATTTCGGCACACAGCCGCATCCCCTCATCCTGATACGCCTGCGCTTCTTCGACGCGCTTCAGCTTGGCTGCTGGCTCGGTTTCGATTGTTGCGCCAATTTCGCTGGCGATGTCGGAGCGCAAACGCAAAATCATCACCCGTGTGCGCGGATTGTCAACCTGTTGTAGCAGTTTATGCGCGGCATGGGCAAACTTCTCGGCCTGCAAATACTGGCCTTGATTGAAAAAGATGCGGGCTTGTTGGCGCAACGCTTCGCCGCGCCCCTCGTCGTGATTTAACTCCTCGTAAATATCGAGACACAGATCAAGACACGTTTGCGCTTCGACAAAATCGGTCTCTTCAATCGCCACTTGGGCGCTTTCATAGGCGATTTGCGCAATGCTGAGCGGATCCATGTCGCGGGTTCCAATCTCATTGCCCAGCACAAAATGCACTTTGGCCTCGGCATAGTCGCCCTGTCGCACACAGGCGCGGCCCCATTGCGCCAAAAATTTGACCAAGGCGCGGTCGTCTTTTAGTTTTCGTGCCGCATCGCATGCCCAGCGCAGCCCCGTGCGGGCATCGGCATAGCGTCCCCGCACATACCATGCCTCGCCAAGCGCCTCGGCAAACCCCACGACGACAGCGTGTTGGCCTTGTTCGGCGGCTTCGCCCATCGCATCGAGCAAATTCACCCATTCGAGGTCGAGCGCTTTTTGCTGTTGCACGTTGTTTTTGGCAAATTGCGCGAAATAGGCCGTTTTTTTGTCGTAAACGTCGCGCCATTCGGGGTGATGTTGTAACTTGTCGGCTGCAAAACGCTTGACCAAGGCATGTAGGCTCAGCCGCTTGACCATCAATTGCCCATCTAGCTCGTCATGCGGCGCAGGCAGCGACCATTCTCTCGATTGCAACAGCGATTTGTCGAGCAACATTTGCAATTGGGCTAGGTCAGTCCTCGCCACCTGTTCGGCAGATGCAGCGCTAAAGTCATCTCGAAAAACCGAGAGTTGGGCCAGCGTGCGTTGGGCATCGGGCAACAGCAATTGCCATGACGATTCAAACACGGCCTGAATGCTGCGATGGCGATCTGGCAGGTCGCGGTAGTTGCTTTGTAACACGCTCAAATTTTGCGCAATTCGTGCTGCAATCTCTTTTGGTGTGAGCAATTGGGTGTGGGTGGCGGCCAATTTCAACGCCAGCGGCATGCCTTCGGTCAGGTGACAAATGTAGAGGATATCGGCACGGTGTGGTTCAGGTCGAAACCGATGCTGGATGGCTTTGGCGGTATCGCAAAAAAGCTGGTAGGCGGCGCTTGGCTTAGCGCTGTTGGTTTGGCGGATGTCGTTTGCCGCATCGGCATAAGCCAGCCCCTCTAACGCTAGGCTTTGCTCAATACTCAGGCCTAATCGTTCGCGGCTGGTGATAAGCTGCGTGATGCGCGGCGCAGTGTGAAACAAATCGGTAACGAAATCTAAAATCGCCTCTCGATCATGTGTCAGCAATGTCTCTAGCCCATCAAAAATAAATAAGATGGCCTTTCTTCGCAAATAATTGAGCAGTTGCGTTTTGGGCGTGCTGTGGTCATAAAATTTAAACCCGATGATTTCGGCAAAATTAGCCAGCCATGTGCTGAATTGGCGAATATTTTCGGCGTTGATCAGAAAAGCGCCATCGGCGAATTTGTGTTTTGGATGTCGAATATGTTCGTCGGCCAGTTTGAGCGCCAACGACGATTTTCCCATCCCGCCTAAGCCCCAAATGCTGATCACGCGCACTGGCTCGTAGCCGCGTCCACCTTCAACATAAGCGTGTAGCGTGTCGAGTTGCTCATCGCGCCCAACAAAATTTTTGATTTGGGGCAGGTGAATGGCGGGTTTGCTTGACATGACCTCGGTTTTTAGCCGTTCATACAGCCGGTCTATTTTTTTGTTGCCCCCGCGATATTTTTGCTTGAAATTGAAGTAATGCTCGTCTAGCGCTGCCGCATTTTTAATGCCACCGGCCCATTGCATTTTAAAAGCGACCAAATTCGCCGGATCGGCAGCGGGCAAATATTGTTGCCAAGCGCTCAGCCAAGGCCACAGATCATCCCAGCGTTCGTTTTGGCACAGCGTATCGAGGATGTTGGTCAACAATCGTTCGTAGTGTTGGCGCACCGCCTCGTGTTCGCGCTCAAGCCAGCTATCCAAATCCTCATCGTTTTCATTCAGCTTGCGTTCTGTCTGGCTTGCGTCGCGTTTTGTTGTTTTCGATGCTTTGCGAAAAGAGCGGTTTTCTAAAAAAACGCCTTGATAAAGACCAGCGGCGGCCATTTGCGCCTGCAAGGTCGTTCTGGGTAAGCTTGCGGCCTGCGCCAGCGTTACCACATCTACCCAATACGGCAAGTGTTTGTTGAATGCGATGCTGTCTTCGGTGACGACAAAATAATCATGTGCGCCTGCTGTCTTTAAGCGTATGCGCAATTGGTTGATGCGCGAACGCAGATTTTCGAGCTGCTCGCTGGTGCTGGCCGCATTGGGCCAAAGCATGGCCGCCACTTGGCTGCGGCGAAAAATTTTGCCGGGTTCGATTGCTACATACGCCAATAAATCTTGAAGTTGGGGTGGCAAATTGATCACTGCTTCAGCCTCAGGATGATCAGAGGTTGGGTTAAATATCGCTTGTAACGAATTTTTTAATAAATACACCCTAAGCATATAGACGACAGCAATTGTTGATCGCTTTTTCTACAAAAACGCAATAAAGACGAATAAAATAAGGTTAAATTATTGCGTTTTTGTTGTTGTTGTGTTTTTTTTGTCGGCGTGCTTCGGCGCATTATCGAAAATACGCCGAAAATACGCTTGCATTATATGCTTGCCCATGTGAAACATGAGACGAAGCTGAAAAGCAGTGCTTGCAATCATCGGTTTTAGGTGGCTACAGATTGGAAAATACGCCGAAAATACGCCAGACCTTCATAATAAAAGACAGATAAAAGGGTATCTTCCGATATAGATTAATTCATCTTAGTCTAATGTTTTGCATTGTTGTAATGGTTGTAACGGTTTTGGTAGTCTAAAACAATGGGGAGGGATTTATGTCATACATCGTTTATGGGCCGATACCTCGGTCGCCTAATTTTGGAATCATGCTGCGCTTTTTGCGCAACGAAGCGGGGTTAACTCAAAAGCAATTGGCCGATCGCGTCAATTACACGGCGGCATATATCTCTCGGCTAGAGAAGGGCAATCGCATCCCCAATGTTGTGGTTGTGCGAGAGGAGTTTATCAAAGCCCTCGGTTTGCCGCAAGAACACCGCTTAGCCATTAGTTTGATCGAGCTTGCCAGCAAATTGCAACAGCGTTTGTGAGGCTAGGGAAGTTGGGATTGCGAGCGGCGATTGGGTTATGATGGGATTAATCGTCAATAGCCATGTCCCACCCAGCCAAAACCCCATCTGTGCCCATGCTTATGCTTGGGTTGTTGTTGTTCGACGGATTGCATTTTGTGTGGGCGCGTATTTTGCGTGAATATTTGCCGCCAATGGCGTCGGTTCCACTCTATTTTCTCATCGCCACGGTGCAAATTGGCAGCTTCGCGTGGTGGCAAGGCAAACTGCGCTGGCAAACTTTTCGCCGATTATGGTGGTTTTTCCTCGCCGTTGGCGCATGTATCGCCTTTAGCACCAGCACCAACTATTTTGCCGTCAGCTATATTGACCCGGGCACAGGCACATTGCTCACCCAAAGCATCATCGTCTATAACCTCGCCTTTGGCGTCATTTGGTTTAAAGACCGTCTGACACGTCCGCAACTGCTTGGCGCGGCGCTGTGCATCCTCGGCATCCTCATCATCTCCTTCCAACCCGGCGATTATTTGCGGGTCGGCACATTGATGGTGTTGACCTCGACCCTGTTTTACTCGTTTCATGCGGCGTTGGTTAAACGCTATGGCAACGACATGGACTTTCTCGACTTTTTCACATGGCGCATCGCCAGCACCACCCTGTGGTCAATGTTGGCGACCACGGCAATGGGCCAGTGGCAATGGCCGAGCGGTGCGGCGTGGCTATGGCTCTTGGCAGCGGCCACCTTCGATATCGTCATTAGCCGCGCCCTCTATTATTTGGCCTTGCGCCGCCTCAGCATTTCATTACACACCATCTCGCTCACACTCAGCCCAGTCATGGCGACGCTGTGGTCATTGATTTTGTTTAATGTCGTCCCATCGCTGCGCCAAGTGATTGGCGGCATGGCAATTTTGGCGGGCATCGCCGTCGTTTCGTTGGCCCGCAGATCGCGCTAACCTTGGCTCACTGTGTGGTCATTTTCTGTTTGGCGGCGTCAACATCGCCCGGCAAATCGGCGCTATGAATACAGCGCCCATCGTGGCCGGTCACCAATTTCACATCGGCCTTGGCGAGCAATTTGCGCAACGAGTTGACACCCGACTTGAATTGGCTGGGCACACGGCGCAAAAATTCAGCCTCATAGATCGTCACCAGTGGCTCGGCCTGATTCATGTCGGGATTAAAAAACGCGGTCGCATCGCGCAGTGGCTCACGCGCTGCCAACAGTTGCTCGGCGCAGCTTGCATCGAAAAATGGCAAATCGCACGTCACCACAAACAGCGCCACACCCGGATATTGCTCGGCCACATTGACCACCGCGCCCACCGGCCCGGTGTCGGCGTAGGCGGGCTGGTCAAAAATCAGGTTAAACCGCGACGAATCGGGCGCGGGCTGCGACGGGTTGAGCGAGAGCAGCACGTGCTCGCAATATCGCCCCAGCAACGCATACAAATATTCGCGGTGCGGCATCCCGCGATAATTGAGTAGCCCTTTGTCTTGCCCCATGCGGCGGCTTTGCCCGCCCGCCAGCACAAGGCCATATAGATTTGGTGTGGTCATGGGGGCAATTGTAATGAGTGAATGGGTGAATGAGTGAATGCTTAGGACTTTCGCGCATTAAAAATATTTCACCACAAAGAACACAAAGTTCACAAAGAAAAGAAAGGCTTACCAATGCAAATCTTCAAGTTCTTTGTGCGCTTTGTGGTGAAAATCAAACTTTCGCGTAAGTCCTATGCTATAGAATAGGCGAATGTCTCAAGATTTTGTCACGGTCAATGCCTATGTGCTGGCGGTGAGCCAAAGCGCGACTTACACCTTTAGCAAAGCGCCGCAGCCGCAAATCGAATTGTTGGCAGGGCTGGGGGTGGCTGGCGATGCGCATCTGGGCACGACGGTTAAGCATCGCTCGCGGGTGGCGCAAGACCCAACGCAGCCCAATCTGCGCCAAGTTCACCTTATTCATGCCGAATTGCACGACGAGTTAAACGCGGCGGGGTTTAGCGTGGCGGCGGGGCAGATGGGCGAAAATATCACCACCCGCGGGCTGGATGTGCTGGCGTTGCCGGTGGGCACGCGCTTGCACATCGGCAACGCTGCCGTGATCGAAGTGACAGGCTTGCGCAACCCTTGCACCCAGCTTGACACTTTTCGCCCCGGCCTCATGGCGGCTACCCTTGACCGCGATGCCGACGGCAATCTCATCCGCAAGGCTGGCGTGATGGCAATTGTGCTGACGGGCGGCATCGTGCGCCGCAACGACCCTATCCGCGTCGAACTTCCGCCCTTGCCGCATCGCAGACTTGAAAAAGTGTGAGACTTATCCAGTAAATAAAATGATACAACCGTTTAATGTTTGCACGTGTTAAAAATATTTCGCCGCGAAAAAATAAGAATTTAACAAAAAAACAAAATTTTCGTAAAACCTAAATTTTTGACATCAATCCCTCAATCCCTCAATCCCTCATTCACTCATTTTCCCAAACTATGGTTAATTTTGCAATTATTGGCACAGGCATGATTGGGCGTTTTCACCGCGACGCGATTGCGGCGACGCAAGGGGCGCGGCTGGTGGCGGTATGTCGCGGTCGGGCCGATGCGGCATTGCAGGCCAGCGCCGCTGCCGAATATGGCGTGCCGTGCGAGCCATCGTTAGCGGCACTGCTGGCACGCGCCGATGTTGACGCGGTGTGTATTTGCACCCCCAGCGGGCAACATGCCGCGCAGGCCATCGCCGCCATGCAAGCCGGCAAGCATGTGCTGGTCGAAAAACCGATGGCGCTCAGTGTGGCTGATGCCGAGGCTATGATTGCGACAGCGGCGGCGCAGGGCGGGCGGCTGGGTGTGGCCTTGCAGCGTCGCGCCGATCCCGCCTTTCAGCGGGGGCAGGCCGCCATTGCGCGGGGCGATCTGGGCAATTTGGTGCTTGGCAAGATCAGCGTGCCGTATTTGCGCACCCAAGCCTATTACAACAGCGCCGATTGGCGCGGCACATGGGCGCTCGATGGCGGCGGTGTGTTGATGAATCAGGGCATTCATTTGCTCGATTTGTTGGTTTGGTTTATGGGCGATGTGATTTCGGTGCAGGCCCAAGCCGCCACGCTAGGGCACGATATTGAAGTTGAAGACTGTTTGGCGGCCAATTTGCGTTTCGTCAATGGCGCATTGGGCAGCCTAATCGCAACCACCTGCGCCGCGCCGGGCTTCCCGCATCGGGTCGAGGTGTATGGCACACGCGGCGGGGTGCAAATTGAAGGCGAGCATGTGGTG
>JAHBAL020000532.1 GCA_018500105.2 Anaerolineae bacterium | reverse complement strand
GTAGGGGCAAGGCATTTGCATTTCACACATCGTCAACCCGTTAAAGCCAGCAAATGCCTTGCCCCACCTTGCTGTAGCGTTATTTGGCTCGCGCATCGGGGAAGGCATTCGCCGTCACCCATTGAGCGATTTACGCTTGGGGGCGATGCCTTGGCGAATGCCTTACCCCTACAACCTCGTCCACTTTGATTAAGCGATTGGTATTATGCTGGCAAAGTCAAGGAGAATGACCAGCTAATTTTTGGCGGCTGGGTTAATTGGCTTGGTTGGCATCAGCACAGTCAGCAAGTCGGTAAAGGCATTCGTCCCATTGCCGTGATGGCCGTTGCCATTGCCATTGCCATTGCCGTTTGTGTAGCCATTGCCATTGCCGTTTGTGTAGCCATTGCCATTGCCGTTGCCGTTTGTATAGCCATTGCCATTGCCATTGCCAGAATGAGGCGATGGCGATGTGGGATGCGCCGCCTCGCCATCAATGGCCTCTCGTTGTGTTTCGTTCGCTTGGCGCATTTTCGTAACGCTTGGCACATCATCGGGTTTGGTAATATGCAGCATTGACACGGGCTGGCTACGTGGCTTGGGCGTGGTTTTAATATGCCCATTTTGCACTTGATTGCGCAACTGACCGCCAAACTCGATCGCCGAGAGCGCCTTGCTAATATAGTAGCCTTGGATCGCGTCACATTGGTTTTTGCGCAAAAAGTTAGACTGGGCTTCGGTCTCAACCCCTTCGGCAACCACGCGAATATTAAGCGCCCGTGCCATGCTAATCATGGCTTTGATCACGTTACTGCTGTTATCAGCCTCGCTATCCGCAGATTCGTTGATGCGTCGGATGAATGATTGGTCAATCTTCAAAATATCAACCGGCGAAGTGTGCAAGCGGCTAAACGACGAAAAGCCTGTGCCAAAATCGTCTATGGCAATGCGGATGCCCGCCGATTGTAGTTTTGGCAAGACAAGAGCCGTTTCTTCATCTTCACTCATCACCGTGCTCTCGGTCAACTCAAATACAATCAAGGCCGTTGGAATGCCATATTCGCGCAAAATATTAAGCGACTCTTGGTAAAAATGGCGGTTTTGCAGTTGTTTGGGCGAAATATTGACCGCAACAGGCACGACAGCCACATTGTGGTCGAGCCATGTGCGCAATTGCTTGCAAACGGCGCGTAGCACCCAATCGCCAATTGCATAAATTTGGCCGGTTTCTTCGGCAATGGGGATAAATTTGCCCGGCGAGACATAGCCCAAGTCGGCATGTTGCCAACGCAACAGGGCTTCGGCGCTGATGATTTGGTTGCTCATGAGATCGGCAACGGGTTGGTAATGCACGGCCAATTCGTTGCGCTCGATAGCGTGGCGCAAACTTGATTCAATTTGCAGGCGCTGCACCGCGTCGGCATTCATGTGCTTGCAATACAGCACATAATTGTTGCGTCCCTTTTCTTTGGCGCGATACATGGCCGTGTCGGCGTTGCGAATGAGCGTATCAATGTCTTCGCCATCGGTGGGGTAAACGCTGATGCCAATGCTGGTCGAGACATTCACTTCTTGGCCTTTGATCACGCACACCCGATTGAGCACATCAACCAAACGCGCCGCAAATTCTTCGGCTTGTTCGGTATTAAACAAATCGGGCAACAACACCACAAATTCATCGCCACCCAGCCGCGAAATAAACGCCCGCCCGCTGATAAATGAGCGCAGCCGATCGGCGACAGTGGTCAGCAATTCATCGCCCGCCTGATGCCCAATTGAATCATTGACATTTTTGAATCGGTCAAGATCCATAAACAAAATGGCAAACTGCGATTGGGTTTTATTGGCTTCGTGTATGGCCTTTCCAATGTAATTATTGAGCAGCACACGGTTGGGCAGGCGGGTCAACTGATCATAATGCGCCATCAAATAGATGCGGTCTTCGGCGCGTTTACGCTCGGCAATGCCTTGCTCGATGCGCGTGAGCATGTTGTTGACCGAGCCGGTCAAGTGCGCCAATTCATCGCTGCTGCCCGATTCAGGAATGCGGTTAAACGAGATTGAACTGGCATTGCCTACTTCGCTGACTTGGCGCGTCAGCTTGACAATGCGTTGCACCACCAGTCGGTCGAACAACAAGCTAATGAGCGCCAAAATGGCAAACGCCGCAAACGACGACCAAAATAGATAACCCGTTGTTGAAACCACCTGCGCGTAAATATCACGCTGGATGTTGGTGCTATAGATCAACGCCGGTTTGCCAAAAATGTCGCTCAACAATGAATTGGCCCGCATCATGCTGGTGCTCAGCTCTTCAATATAGGTCGGGTTATCTTTGAGTTGTGCATAGAGTTTTAATGCTTCTGGCGAGCTATTTTCATCCAGCACTTTTAAGGTTAGGTCTAAGCGTGTGGTGTCGTTAATCAGCTTGATGATCGGCTCATCGAGGTAACGCGCCCAAATAAATGCGCCTTGAATGTCGCCTTCGGCGTTGCTATCGAGCACCGGCAACGATGCGACCAGTGCCGGGCCTTCGGGCAACATCAACAAGCCCGAAAATTTGCTCTTGGTGTTAGGGTGCTTCCACAGTGGGCCACCGCCCGACGACAGCCGCAATAGTTCTTGCGAGGTGGGGATGAGGGTTTTGCTATCCCAGCGGGCCGACCGTGAAAAAACCACTTTGCCTTTGGCATCGGTCAAAATCGCTGCGTTGATTTTTAAATTGTTAAAGCCTTGTAGCGTTAAGTTTTCTTCAAAAAATTGCGGCGCTTCGCCTTTCAAATGCGCAATGGTCTCGTCCCAATAGGCATAATCTTGCACTGCGCCTTCGAGCTGGGCAAGGTTTTGCTCGATCACGCTGCGAATGAGGTGCAAGTTAAGATTTGCCCGCTCGGTTTCGAGGTGCGCAAAGCTATCAAAAAGCACCACCCGCGTGATGAAATATTGGATGGTAAACAAGACCAATAAGGCGGCCGTAATGGTCGCCAAGACCTTGGTTCGTAAACTTAACGATTTACTCATAATTCGTCATATACCCTTAAAATTTTAAGTGCATAGATATTTCTATTTTAGTGAGAAAACTCAAAAATAGGGTCTTTATCGAGTAAGACTATAGTCTTGTTTCTCATCATTATTTTGTCAATGTAAATACCGAACAAAAGGTTAACACGATGATTATCCTTGCGGCAATTGCAATTGCAAATTTAAACTTGTTTCGTCTGGTTTTGAGGCTTCGTCGCTGTGTAACCCTAAGTGATCCCTTGCCGCGATTGCTTTTTTCTCCGCCACAGCGTTTGCCTCAATAAACGGCGCATTCGCGGGGTCATTTGTGTGATTAAGTGGCGGCAACAACGCCGAATAAACCGATTGATTGCGCAACAAACTGCCTAACTCGACCGCCGAAAGCGCTTTGCTGAAATAAAACCCTTGCATGGCATCGCAGTGGTTTTGGCGCAAAAACTCAGCTTGTTGCTCGGTTTCTACCCCTTCGGCCACCACTCGAATGCGAAGCGCACGTGACATATTAATGATGGCTTTGACAATACTCGCGCTGCTCGGCGTGGCATTGAGCTGCCAAATAAACGAGCGATCTATTTTTAGCGTATCAATCGTCAGTTGGTGCAGCCGACTAAATGATGAAAACCCAGTGCCAAAATCATCCATCGCAATCTTTAGGCCGGTCTCGCGTAATGCGGGCAAAGTCTGCGCCGAATGATCCCCCTCCGCCATCATGGTGCTTTCGGTGATCTCAATCGTTATCAAATTGTGTGGCAGGTCAAATTCGTCTATGATCTGCAAAACACGGGTGTGAAAAAGCGGATTTTGTAATTGCTTGGCCGAAATATTGACCGAAATTGGCACTGCTGCAATATGCCGATCGAGCCAAGCCCGCACTTGCTTGCACACCGCCCGCAATATCCATTCGCCCATCTCATTAATCAAACCCGTTTCTTCCGCAACGGGAATAAATTTAAGCGGTGGAATCATCCCCAAATCTGGGTGATGCCAGCGAGCCAACGCCTCGGCCCCGATAATGCGCCCAGTTGTCAGATCGGCGATGGGCTGATAATGCACCCCTAACTCATTACGCTTAATCGCATTGCGCAAATTATTTTCAATCGTCAGCCGTTCTACTGCGTCGGCGTTCATCCGCCGGTCATACAGCTTATAAGCATTGCGCCCGTTTTCTTTGGCGCAATACATCGCGGCATCGGCATTGCGTAGCAAGGTGTTGACATCATGGCCATCTTCGGGGTATAAGCTGATGCCGATGCTGGAAGACGTTTGCACTTCTTGGCCTTTGATGAGGCATGGCTGGCTGAGCAAATGCGCCAAACGGCTGGCAAATGCCTCGACTTGGTCTACATTGAGCACATCGAGCAACAGCAACACAAACTCATCGCCGCCCAAGCGCGAAATGGTGGCGCGTCCAGATGCGAATGCCCGCAACCGATCTGCCACCTGCCCCAACAATTCATCGCCAGCATCGTGGCCGAGCGAATCGTTAATATTTTTAAACCGATCTAGATCAAGAAAAAATAAAGCGAATTGGGCTTGGCTGATGGTCGCCTCGTCAATGGCCTTTTGGATCGCTTTCTCAAGCAATACGCGGTTGGGCAAACGGGTGAGGCGGTCGTAATGCGCCAGTAAAAAAATACGATCTTCGGCTTGTTGGCGTTCGAGCATATTGCCCTCAATTCGCGCCAACACGGCGTTCATCGAATGTGTCAATTGCCCCAATTCGTCGTTGCGGCGTGGTTCGGGCAAGCGGCTCAGGGTGCTCTTGTCGGTGTTCGTCACCTGGCTCACATATTGAGTCAATTGTAAAATGCGGCGAATAATGGTGCGATCGAACCAAAAACTGATGAGGCCAAGCACAAAAAATACCGCCAATGATGACGCGAGCAAGAAGCTGGTGCTGCTCATGGCTTGGTTAAACAAATCACGTGGCACTTCGATACGATAAAGCACCGACGGATTGCCATAAATATCGTTTAGCGCCGCAACAGCAGATAAATTCCGCTCATCCACTTGCGTTATCACGCTAGCTCGCTGCTGCAATTCTGTTTGCAGTTGGGTATATTCTGCCGAAGGTGGGGCCGTGATGGGCAGTAACGAAAAGGTCACTTTGCTTGTTTTACTCAAACTTTCGATCAATTGCGGGTTGAGTTCACGGCCCATGAGCAGCGCACCTTTGACCTCGCCTTCGCCATTGCTGTCGAGAATGGGTAATGAGGCTACTAATACAGGCGGACTATTTGCCAACGGCACAAGCCCCGTAAACAGACTTTTGTTGTTGTTGTGCCGCCACAAGGGGCCATCGCCTGAGGCCAACGCAATTAACTCGGGAGAGAGTTTGCCCGTCGTTTTATTCTCCCAATCGGCTTGTTGCGCAAACACCACCTCGCCTTTTGCATTTGTGATGATGACAACATTTATTTTAAGATTGTTAAACGCTTGTAGGTTAAGGTTAGACTCAATAAATTCATCGCTCGGCTCCTCAACGTAGGCGATTGCGTCATCCCAAAACGCATAATCTTGGGCGGAACTCTCGATTTGGGCTAGATTTTGCGCAAGCACATTGCGCAAAATTTGCAAGCTAACTGCGGCGCGTTCCGATTCGAGCCGCTCAAAGCCGCTGATAAGGGCCGTGCGTGCGCCATAATATTGCACCAACACCAACACCAGCAATACTGCGGTGATGGCTGACAATAATTTGACTCGTAGGCTTGAACCCTGACGCATAAACACCCAATAAAATTGTATGGGCGGGATTGGCTCGGCGATGCAAAGATAGATGGACAGGGCTAAGCTGCGCTGGGTGAGCGCTCTTTACACCGCCCCTACCTTGGCAAGTATACGGAAAACGAGGCGATCAACAAGGTGATTGCAATGCCAAACACAAACAACTCAACCTTGTTTCCAACAACCTTAAATTCCGGGCAAGATATCTGACTGCGCGTCTGTGGGGGGTGGGGTTGGCGCTGGACGGTTCGCTTGGTTGCGCAAGATACTCGGCAATTCGTTCATACGCTGATTATCTTCATCTACTAACAACTTGGCATGACGCACCCAATCATCAACATCTGGCCCGCCCTTAAACAGCTTCGCCACACCGCCAACCCTGTCCACCATCGGCTTCAAACGATCTGGGTCAGCTTCGGCTAAGTCTTTCACACTCAAAATCCCATTTTTTCGCAACTGCTCAGCATATTCTGGGCTAAGCCCGCTGATTTGGGCCAATGACTCCCACGTATTAATGGGCCGCGCTTGCTGCACTTGCTTTTGAGTGATAATCTCACGCGCTTTCTCATATTCGCTGCGAACTTGCACCGTGCGCGTTTGCGATGCTTTTAGTTGATCTTCTTGTTCAAGCAAACGCGCCTGCACCTGCCGCAATTGCTCATTCAAATCGCTATTGACATTACGCGCCTGCATATAGCTTTGCTTAAGCCTGTCATAAGACTCTTCGGTGCGTCGTTTCTGGTTGCGCATTTCCTCGATTTCACGCATCAGCCGCTTCACCTCGGCGCTTTCTGCCATCCCAGCCCGTGCCGCTTCCATCCGGCCAGCAAATTGTTTCACCCCGTTCTTGAGCGTATCAATCCTGTCTTGTTGGCTCTTGTCCATCAAGAATTGGGTGCGGTTAATTTCGTCTTGCGCCAACAACAAATCTTGGGTAATGCGGTCAATCGAACTCATCCCAATATCGTTACTTTCTTGCGCAAATTGTGCCGTATCGGGTTGCCCCGACGCCTTCGCCGCATTTAGCGCGGCCAAGTCTGCCCGCAACGCATCGAGCCGATCCCGCGATTGTTGCAATTGCGATCGCAATTCCACAATCCCTTCATCCCGCTCACTAATCAACAGGTCTTTGGCTTCCAATTGCTTATTAACGACCTCTATTTCAGCCAAAATCTGCTGCGAGGTTTGATGTTGATTTTGCAATTGCACATTCGCATGAATGACATCATGATGCGACCGCGTGGTCATTTTGCCGAACGACTCTTTCACCGCATCCGCTTCTTGCAGCTCCAACTCGGCGTTTTGCAATTTCGTTGCCAGCGCGTTAATCGCCTCTAAGCGCTCGGTTGATTCTTTTTGCGCTTGCTCCAATTCAATATTGCGCTCGTTCAGGGCATCGGTCAGGCCCTGAATTTGCTTTTCCTGATACGCCAGCTTTTGCTGATACGTTGCCAACGTGCCTTGTGCCGTTGCAATCACATCGCTGCTGTTTTTGGTGTGCACATCAATATTAAACGAGGCCGCCAGCCATGATTCTAGCCGCGCATTTTCGCGTTGCGCTGTGCCCAATTGTTTCTTGGTGTTGCTCAAATCTGTCTGCAATTTTTGAATACTTTCGACATGCAAGCCAATTTGCTTTTTGCTCAGCTCACGCTCAATGCCCCAATCCTTTTGGCGTTGCTGCAACTGCGAGATCAATTGTTGCTGATTCAACAATTCTTTTTGAGTTTGGGCCAATGTCGCATTTTGCTGCTCTAATTGTTCCCCGAGCGATTCAATCGTTTTGTGCTGAAGGCTCGTCTTGCGCGCCGTTTCAGTTGATTGGGCCGTAACATTGCTCAATTGCGTCTTTAACAAGCGCTCGCTGGCGGTCAATGTGTTAGCCTTATGTTGCGCCTCACGCATAGTAGATTCAGCTTCTTCAGTCCGCTTTTGCAGCCGCTTCATCTCCGCCTGAACAGCCTCAAATTCACGCTGCTTTTGCGCCATATTCGCTTTTAGTTGCTCGCTGCTATGGACTGCCTCAACCTTGAGCCGAATCTCTTGGTCGAGCCGTTTGCGCCAAATATTGGCCTGCCGCAGGCTCGCCCGTGACGAGAAAAGCCCGAGCAGCATGATCAATAGGGTGACAAACGCAACACCCCCGCCTGTAATAAAAAGCCATGTGAAGTCCATAATGTTTTTAGCGACGAATTACCAAGCTTATTCTAACAATTTGTCTCACGAAAAAAGACATTTTGTCTACTAAGGATAGGTATTTTACTTAGATTTTAATTCGGCGTGTAAAACATCGAGGGCCATTTTCGAGGCATCTCTATTCCAAACGTAATTGCCCAAATCGTTCAAATAATATTCGAGGTTGAATTTTGCCCAATCTTGCCGCCCCTGATTCCCCAACTGAAAGAGTGTGCCGCCGATAAAGGGCGAATGCCATACGCCGACATGCACCGAGGCCGGCACATGGCCTTGCAATACCAGCGCATCGTCTTGAGCGCTAATTACCAACGGGCGCGATTGCACCTCGTGCCAGCGGCGACAAAACGTGATAAAGCTGTCATTGCCCACGCCTTGGTTAAAAAAACCGCCACTGCTCATATTTAACCCGGTGCGTTCCGACACAACCCCGCGCACATTGGGGTCAAATCCGCACCGCTTAAACAAAAACTCCCAGCGCCGCAGCGTATTGGTCAACGAGCGTTCATCCCACGCCGAGCCATCGCCTTGCCATGCCGATACCTCGCTGTGCACATTAAACAAAATGAGACCTCGGTTATAGGCTTCGGCATAGCCGTCACGAATGGCTTTGCATACCTTCGGGTCATCATAATTGGGGTGTTGAAAAGCAAAGCTGCCCGCCGCATATCGCGCCTTGCCAAGGCTGCGCTCTCGGATGGCCGTCGCCATCGCCACATCAAATTTTGCCCGCTCCGCGATCTCATTGGGTTGGTCACTATTGCTTTCGTTGACATCCAGCCCCAAATAAATGACCCGCGACAAATTGCCGCCCAGATGTTTAAAATACCAGTCTTGGGTGGGAATTGTGTCTGACCACAGCCAGCGTGCCATCACCATTGCGCCCAAATCTGACAGCGGCTTGATCATGGCCGAATCATTTACACACGTAAACAAGCGGCAGCCACGATTAAACGCATCCATTGCGGCGCTGCCATTCCACATCGTATTTACCCCCAAAATTGGGGCTGGCGGCGCAGGCAAATGCGTGTTGCCGGGCGGTGTTATCGCCGTTTGCTCGTTTTGGGTCACATCGTTTGGCTTGTTTGCAGGCAGGTTGCCTAGGCCGATCAATGATGGTATTTGCAGGGCCGGTATTGGGGCAAGCGTTGGCGTTTTCTTGAGGGCTGTGTCACGATTTATCTCAAAAAACATCACCCGCACAATTGCCGAGGCGATATCTGGCCCATACGTTGGGCACAGCGATTTCGCATGGCCATCCCAAGGGTCAATAATTTTAAGCTCGACAACAGGCTGGCCCAATTCGGAGGCATGGACAAAGGTGCGTGGCTTGCCCGAAGGCATAATGAGTGCCTCGCGGGTTTCGTCAAACTCAACCGCCAAGACAAAGTGCGTCGGCGCGTCTAAAATCTCTGGTGGAATTAAGCTGCGGCGTGAACTTGATGCATTCCCGCCTTCAAGTTGCGACACGGCATAGGTCGGATCCACTTCGATCATGGCTGGCTGGCCGCGTGCAATATGGGTTTTGAGGGCAGTTAATAGCTCGGCATCGCATTTGTCGCCCTTGCGGCGCAAAATTTGCAACAACCGCACCCGCCCATTTGTTTCTTTTTCGATACGAAAATGGGTGGGGAAGCCACCCAATGGCCCCGCCACGTAAAAGCCCCCGCTTTGTTTGCGCAATTGATTTAATTTAATGGGATCGAGCCACACATCCTGAGCCGCATTTGCCAGCATGGTCATCACCAGCAACCAACTGCCGTGCCGACCAATGGTCACCCTGGGATCATGCGAAAAGCCGAGCAAATGCTCACGCCATGTCGGGTTGCGTTGCGACACCGGGTGAAAGTTGAATTTTGATTTAACCTCAACTATTGGCTCGCTCTCTACCACCGCTGCATCTTCGACGTTGATATAACGATGCTGAGGCAACACCCACCACCCATTGTGTGCAACCGCCCCATGCAAAATCTGACCATAGGTAATGCCCCCGACGATATTCGTACGCGACATTACATCCGGGGACGTGCGAACCACTGCCCCCGTTGGCTTAACGATTTTAATACTTACGACGCTTCGCTCCATTCCCCAGTCTTTTCCCCAGCCGAACTTTATTGCCACATCCGTGCTAAAACGCATTGCAAAAACAACTTGCTTAGCTTAAAAAATTTAACAAATCTATATGCGTCAATGTATTTTAATATTAGATTTGCGTACACCCATGCCCATCTAGGCGGCACAGATTCTCTGGTGAAACTATCTGTTGCAAGCTTGTTTTTATGCTGGCCCCCGATAATTTATCATCTTATCTGTCATGGGTATAATAATATGGTTTCAATTTTAACCGATTTAATCTAGATTAGACAGATTGCTTAAATTACGCGGATTGTCAGCCTTAAGGTTCTAAGACAAAAGCATGAGTTTTCGATAAGTCTTGTTTATCACAGGTATAATGCGGTTCTTAAATATCAAGATAGTAATTTAATTACACGGCATTTTCTTTTCGCGTAGGAGTTATTTGTGAGCGATCAACAGACCGCAGTCGCGGCCCCAGCAACCCCCTTGTCATTTGATGATCTTAAGCCACGCATGGAGCTTAAAGGGAAGGTGACCAAAGTTGAACTGGCAGGCGCGCATGTAGACATCGGGATCGGATCCGATGCATTAATGCACATCTCAGAGATCAAGAGCGACAAGCCCATTACACGGCTATCCGATGTTCTTAAGGTTGGAGATGAAATTATCGTTTATGTGGCAAAGCTAGACAACACCCACAAACGAGTCAATATCACCATGCGCAAGCCACCCGCCTTCGGCTGGGATAACCTCGAAACTTGGCTAAAACTGACCAATGTTAAAGTGGTATCGGTCACCAAGTTCGGCTTGTTTGTCAATATTGATGGGCCAAAGGATGCGCTTTTGCCGCACGAGTTTGCCCCACGTGATGTGCGCCTTAAAACGGGTGATGTGCTTGAATCAGTTTGGGTCACTGAACTTAACGAAGGTAAAAACCGCATCGGTCTGACCACGATTCAACCGCCCGATTTGCCTTGGGAGAAGATCCGCAAGGGCAATATTCTGAAGGGCAAAGTGCTCAGCATTGAGCGCGGTGTCGCTTATGTTGATGTGGGTGCAGAGCGCCCCGGTCAAATTCGCCGCAACAGCTTGGGGGTCTCGTTTGTTGATCCGGGCGATTTGGTCGCCGTTGGCGAAGATATCGAAGTGCGCGTTGTTAAGGTTGATTCAAATAAGAAGCAACTCGATTTGTCGCTCACCAATTTCAACCCCGAAGACTACGCCTTATCATCGGGTTCCGAAGCCACCATTACCCCAATTGAAGCCGCATTGAAGAAGGCCCAACGCCGTGCGCATGCCGACGCTGGCTTGCCCGAAGCCAAGACCGCCAACTATAGCAAAGCCGATAAACGCCAAGCCGCACAAGCCGAAGCGATTACACGCACGATGCAACATTTGCAATCGCAACGGCAAGCAAAGGGCTAACCGTTGGTCTAAATCATCCGCGTTTTTTACCTCGCGGGTCATACCGACCCGCGAGTTTTTTTATTTATGGAATACACTGAAGCCGAACGTGAGCGTCTCGCCAAATTACAACGCATCCGGGATGCCGGCATTGATCCATACCCCCCCCGCGCCCAATTTGTCAACGAGCGGGTGATGGCCGCCGACGCTTGCACCTTGGCGTTGGCTGGCAATACCGCACCCATCGCCGTGATGGGGCGTATGGTGGGCCGCCGTGTCATGGGCAAAGCCTGCTTTGTGCCAATCGAAGATGGCAGCGGCAAAATTCAGCTTTTTGCCCGCGTTGGCGATGACTCGCTGACCAAAGACTCATTTGAACGTTTTACCGACCTCGATGTGGGCGATTTTGTCGAGGTGCGCGGCGAACCGATGATTACCAAGACCGGCGAGCCGAGTGTAAAGATAAAGGCATGGCACTTGCTCAGCAAATCCATTACGCCGCTGCCATTTGCCAAAGAAGAAAAGCTGCCCGATGGTAGCGTTAAGCGCTATAGCGGCATGAGCGACCCTGAGTTGCGCTATCGCCAACGCTATGCCGATTTGGCCGTTAACCCTGATGTGCGTAAAATTTTCGTCACACGCACCAAAATTGTCAAAGCCATCCGCGAATTTATGGATGCCAACGACTTTTTGGAAGTGGAGACGCCGGTATTGCAGCCCATCTATGGCGGTGCGGCGGCGCGGCCATTCACCACCCATCACAACCAGCTCGATCAGCAGCTTTATCTGCGCATCTCGTTCGAGCTATACCTCAAGCGTTTGCTGGTTGGCAATTTTGAACGGGTGTATGAGATCGGGCGCGATTTTCGTAACGAAGGCGTTAGCTTTAAGCACAATCCTGAATTTACCCAAATTGAATTTTATGCCGCGTATTGGGATATGTTTAAGGTGATGGATTTCACCGAGCAAATGATTCAGCATGTCGCCAAGCGCGTGCTGCCGCCCGAGGCCGAGGGCAAATCGTGGTTTCGCGGGCATGAGGTGGATTGGCTGCGCCCAGCGGCACGGATGACCATGCGCGATGCCATTATGGGCAAGACCGACCTCGATATCAACGCTTATCCCGATGCCACGAGCATGAGCAAGGCCATCCTCGATCGCCGTCTCATGCCAGCCGAGGTGGTGAAGGGCAAAACACGCGGCAGACTCATTGACGGGCTAATGGGCGATTATGTCGAAAAGACCCTCATCCAACCGACCTTTTTGTATGATTACCCGCTCGATATCTCGCCACTCGCCAAAAGCAAAGTGGGCGACCCCGCTACAACTGAGCGTTTCGAGGGGTTTATTGGCGGGATGGAGTTGTGCAACGCCTTTAGCGAACTAAACGACCCGCTCGACCAAGAGCAGCGATTTTTGGCGGAGCAAGCTGGCGGCGACGACGAGGCTCATCCGCTGGATGAAGACTTTATCCGCTCGCAAATGTATGGCATGCCCACCGCCGGTGGTTTCGGCATGGGTATTGACCGCCTGACCATGATGTTTACCAATAACGACTCGATCCGCGAAGTGTTGTTGTTTCCGCATTTGCGGCAGGCCAGCGCTTAAGCCGATAATTCCAATCAGTTTAGGACTTACGCGCATTAAAAATATTTCGCCACAAAGAACACAAAGGGCACAAAGAAAAGAAAGGTTTACCAATGAAAACCTTTGAGTTCTTTGTGCCCTTTGTGGTAAAAACAAAACTTTCGCGTAAGTCCTAAGTTTTCGCCGATTTTTGTATATATGCCTCATTGTAGGTGGGGCATATACCGAAATCGGTATGTAACTTTCTTAATGTGATATTGCCAAGCTAAATTGAATAAAAAAAAGCGCCGACGTTAAATTTAACGTCGGCGCTTTTTTTGTAATTTATTCAATCACTTCTTCTGATAGAGGAACTGTGTCCTCGTCCACCAAATCAACGATTTGGCGCTTGGCGCGGCGCAAGCGGGCCTTCTCGGCGCGATCAACGCCATTGACAACACGCTGCTTCAAACGCTTCTCGAAGCGATCAACTTGACCTTCGGTGTCAATAATGCGTTGTTGCCCCGTGTAAAACGGGTGTGTGCCAGACCAAACGTCCAAGTGCAATTCGGGCTTGGTCGAGCCAACTGTGGCAATCAACTCGCCGCCAATATACACTTTGGCTTCTGGGTAATAGGTTGGGTGGATGCCCTGTTTCATTCTGCACCTCCAGCGGTTGCATCGGCAGCCGCTGCAACGGGAATAACACTGACCGATTTGCGGCCATTGGGCAATGTTGAAAATGTTACGACGCCGTCTGTGGTTGCAAACAACGTGTGATCACGAGCGACCATCACATTCAGACCTGCCTTGACAGGGGTGCCACGTTGGCGCACCAAAATGTTGCCTGCGCGGGCCAATTGACCACCTGAGCGCTTCACGCCTAAGCGTTGCGCATTACTATCGCGACCGTTTGTTGACGAACCGCCACCTTTTTTATGTGCCATTTCTTCTTCTCTTTCCTTAAAAAGCAACTAACGCCAAAGAAAACTTAGGCATTTGCGATTTTGACCTTGGTATAGGTCTGGCGATGCCCAGTCTTGGTGCGAATGCGCTTCTTTTGGGTGTAGTGGAATACAACCAATTTCTTGCCTTTTTGATCGCCGACGACTTGTCCAGCCACTTCCAAACCCTCGATATAAGGCTTCCCGACCTTGACACCTGAGTCATCCGATACCAACAGCACGGGGAACTTTACTTCCGCGCCTTCTGCTTGGTTTAACTTCTCTACAAAAATTTCATCGCCCGGTGACACTCGATATTGGCGGCCACCGATCTCTACTACTGCAAACATGTTTTCACCTCAAAATTAGCGGGCGGATTATACCAGCATTCATACCCTTTTGCTGAGAAAACCCCATGAAATCAGAAAACTGATCGTAATGACCAACACAATCGTCGCGCCAGACGAGGCGTCGAAGAAATATGACGCATATAACCCGACGAGGACGGACATCACCGCCAAGCCAGTGGCGATGGCGATCATGCTGGGCAAGCGGCGCGAAAGCAAGCTGGCCGTTGCCGCAGGGGTGATGAGCAAGGCCGTCACCAGCAGCACGCCCACGCTTTGCGCCCCCGCCACAATGGTCAGGGTGAGCAAAATGAGCAAGCCGGTGCGTAGCGCATCCACTGGAATGCCGATCTTGCGGGCGTGGGTCGGGTCAAAGGAGCTAAGCGTCAATTCTTTGTAGAACAACACCACACAGCCAAATACCAATAACGCCAACGCACACGTGAAAATGAGATCGGTATTGCTTACGCCTAAAATATTGCCGAACAAAAAGTGGGATAAATCGCGCCCGCCGCTACGGGTCCAGCCCATAAGCAACACGCCGAGGGCCAATGCGCCAGTAAACACCACGCCGATGGCGGTGCTGTCGCGCAGCTTGCCGCCGCGATTGAGCACACTGATGAGCAAGGCCGTCGCCAATCCCGCCACCAACCCGCCCAGCAACAAACTGCCGCCCAAGGCATAGGCCACCACCACGCCCGGAAAAACCGAGTGCGAGATGGCATCGCCAATATATTCCATGCCACGCAGCACCACAAAACAGCCCAACAAGCCGCACGCCAGCGCCACCAACACACCAGCCGCCAATCCGCGCTGCATAAAAACAAGGGTGAGGGGTTCGAGGAAGTCCATTTGTTTGAAGTGCTAAGTGCTAAGTGCTAAGTCGAAAGTATACGAGTAACATTACAATCACAATCAAACCTTAGGACTTAGCACTTAGGACTTAGCACTTAGCACTCTCTACGCATACGCTTTTGCCAATACATCGGGGTGGGTGACCTCGGCGGGCGGGCCGATGGCGATGATCTGATGATTGAGCAAGATGACGGTATCGGCGACGTCGCCGGTCATGACGCTGGCGAGTTCATGGGTCGAGATGATGATGGTTTTGCCTTGGGCTTGCAATTGTTTGCTTAGCTCGATGATGCCGCGTTGGGACGGTGTGTCTAGGTTGTTAAATGGCTCATCGAGCAGCAACAAACGCGCGTTTTGGGCCAAGGCGCGGGCGATAAAGGCCCGTTGTTGCTGCCCGCCCGACAAATCGCCGATAGGTTGCCGCGCCAAGGCCGTCAGCCCCACCATTTCTAGCGCTTCGTCTACTTTATGCGCATCCTCACGCGAGGGACGGGCAAACCAGCCTAAGTGGGCATAGCGGCCCATCATCACCACGTCGCGCACGGTGATGGGAAAACGCCAATCCACCTCGCTGCGCTGTGCCAGATAGGCCGTGTGTGGATGGCACGTGTCTATCGCGGTCTCGAACACCTTGACCCTCGGCGCGGGCGCTTTGAGCAGCCCGGCGATTAATTTAAGCAAGGTGGATTTGCCCGCCCCATTTGGCCCCAGCAGCGCCACCCGCTCGCCTTGGGCAATGCACACATGCACGTCGTCTAGCACCGGCGCTTTGCCCGGGTAGGCGAAGGTCAGATGATCTAAACATACGGCATGGACCGCCGACTCGATAAACTCGTTGTGAATGTGGCGGGTGTAGTAAAAACGACGCACAGGGCCGATTGTAAAAGATACCAGCGCAGGCATTTGGTTTGCCGCGAAGATGTTGGATAATGGCATTCTATGTGGCAAATGCGACCGATGGGCGAAGCCGCCCTCATGATTGAATGCACCGAACCCGACATGGCGTTGGCAAACCGCTTTGTGCTCAGCCTGAGCAAGGCCATTGACCGTGCCAAGCTAAGTGGGGTGTTGCCGACTGTGCCCGCCATCGCCTCACTCATTGTGCGATTCGACCCGCTGGTGCAGTCGCCCGCCTCGCTCGAATCGGTGCTCAATCGTCTTGTGCGCTACCTCGAACCCGCGCCAGAGCAGCCAGAGCGCATCGTCGAAATTCCCACTCGTTTTGGTGGGCAATGGGGCGAAGACCTGCTCGACGTGGCTAAAACCTTGCATTTGTTGCCCAGCGAAATTGTCGAATTGCTGTGCGATCAGCCCTATCGCGTCATGTGCATCGGGTTTGCGGTCGGGCATCCGTATATCGGGCCGCTGCCGCCGTCGCTGCATTTGCCGCGCCGCGCCACGCCACGCAGCGGCGTGCCCAAGGGCAGTGTGGCGATGGCGGCAGGCATGGCCAATATTTACCCAGCGCCGCTGCCCGGCGGCTGGCATCTGATTGGGTATACCGAATTGTCGCTTTTCGACCCACATCGCACCCCAAGCCCGTCGCTCTTAGCCGCAGGGGATGGGGTGCGATTTGTGCCGATGATTTAACGACCAGCTTTATTTTTGGTGGTCTTTGTGATCTTTGTGTCAAAAAAATCAAATTATGATCAATGTGACTATTTCCACTCACCTCGGCGACATTGTGGCCGAAATTGACAACGTGCGTGCGCCGATCACGGCCCAACGCTTTTTAGACAATGTGGCGGCGGGATTATATGACGGCGGTGCGTTTTTCCGCACGGTCATCACCGGCAACTATGGCGGCAGCGACAACCAGCCGCTGAACGAGGTCAAAATTGATGTGATTCAGGCTGGCCTCAAACCCAACGCGCCGAAAGACCTCGGCACAATTGTGCTTGAGCGCACCCGCGATACCGGCATTTTGCACGAAGATGGCGTGTTGTCCACCCCGCGCATGCCCGACAACCCCGATTCAGGTTATGCGGGTTTTTTCATCTGCATCGGCCCGCAGCCCAACCTCGATTATGGGGCCAATCGTTACCCCGACAAGCAAGGCTTTGCGGCGTTTGGCCGTGTGATTGCGGGCATGGATGTGGTGCGCACGATTCACTTGCAGCCAGCCGGTTTGCCGGTCAGCGACGAGGTAAAGGCGGCGCAAGGCGTGCCCAACGAGCAACAACGCCTCACCCCGCCGATTGGGGTTCTGTCAATTAAAATTGCACCCTTGTCTTGACGCTTTGCGCCAACTCGGTGTGTCACCTTGCGTATAATGTTTGGGCGATGTCTCGAATACTTCCAAATAACTGCGTCATGGTCATTTTTGGTGCCTCTGGCGATCTCACGCACCGTAAACTGATTCCGGCGCTATACAATCTCGCCAAAGACAATCTGTTGCCGCCGCATTTTGCCATCATTGGCTTTGCCCGCCGTGCCAAAACCGATGAATCATTTCGCCAAGAGTGCTACGAAGGCGTGGTAGCGCATTCACGGTCGAAGCCAATTGACGGAGATGTTTGGGCCAAATTTGCCCAATTATTGCATTATCATCAAGGCAATTACGACAATGATGCCGATTATGATGCCCTGAATGCACGCCTAAATGCCATTGATGCCGGACACGGCACACAGGGCAATCGGCTGTATTACCTCTCGACCCCCCCTGAAGCCTATGCGCTCATTACCGAAAAAATCGGCACGACATCGCTCACACAAGCCAAATCGGGCAGCAGTTGGACGCGCGTTATCATCGAAAAGCCATTTGGCAAAGACCTCGCTTCGGCACGGGCGCTCAATGCGCATGTGCACAAATATTTCACCGAAGATCAGATTTACCGCATTGACCATTATTTGGGCAAAGAGACGGTGCAAAATATTTTGGTGCTGCGCTTCGCCAAGGGCATTTTGGAGCCAATTGGGGACCGCCGTTATATAGACCAGGTGCAGATCACGGTGGCCGAAGCCATTGGCGTCGAAGGGCGCGGCTCATATTATGAATCGGCTGGCGTCATTCGTGACATGGTGCAAAACCACGTGATGCAGCTTTTGGCCCTCACCGCGATGGAGCCGCCCGCCGAATTTGAGGCCGACGCGGTGCGTAACGAAAAGGTGAAAGTGCTTAAGGCGCTGCGCTTAGACACGAGCCACCCCGAAGCGTTGGTGCGCGGGCAATATAGCCCCGGCAAAGTCAACGGGCAATTGGTGATTGGCTATACCCAAGAAGAAGGCGTGGCCCAAGACTCGAACACCGAGACCTACTTGGCGATGAAGCTGCTCATTGACAATTGGCGCTGGGCCGGTGTGCCGTTTTATGTGCGTAGTGGCAAACGCCTCAAGCGTCGCCTGACCGAGATCGCCATCCATTTTCGCTTGCCGCCTCGCATGTTGTTTAGCGAATCGGCGGCCCAGCAAATCGAGCCAAATGTGTTGGTGATGACGATTCAGCCCGACGAAGGCATTTCGCTAAAATTTGGTGCCAAACGCCCCGGCACGGGTGAGCAAGTGCAGCCCGTCGTGATGGATTTTCATTATGGCGATGCCTTTAACGTTGCGGCCCCCGAAGCCTACGAGCGCCTCATCCTCGACTGCGTGCTGGGTGACAGCACGCTCTTCACCCGCAGCGACGAGGTCGAGGCTGCATGGTCACTCATCACCCCGATTTTTGAAGATTGGATCAAGAACCCGACTTTCATCGAACAATATCGTGCTGGCAGCGCCGGGCCAAAGGGTGCGAACGACATGATCAACGCCGATCGCCGTCAATGGCGCACACTCTAAGAATTTTGGATTTTGGATTTGCAAATCTAAAATCCAAAATCTAAAATCTAAAATCCCGCAGAGGGTTTATGTCAAAAATATCACACGCACAAACCAGTATTACCCAAGAAAAATATCGCAGCAGCATACAAGCTGGTAAGCATACATTCATATCTGACGAGCCAGCCAATGAGGGCGGAACTGACTTAGGGCCGACGCCGATTCAGATGTTGGCAGGCAGCCTTGGCGCATGCACCGCCATCACTTTGCGCATGTATGCCGACCGCAAAGGCTGGCCGCTCACGCAGGCCGATGTGGATGTGACGATCAACCGCAGCACCCCGCCGGCTGTCATTACCCGCCAAATTCGGCTGCATGGCCCGCTCGATGCCGAACAGCGGGCGCGGCTGATGCAGATCGCCGATGCTTGCCCGGTGCACAAAATTCTCAGCGCCGCCATCCCCGTTACCACCACAGAACAATTTTAGACTTTCGATTTTGGATTTTAGATTGTCTGCCACCAATCTAAAATCCAAAATCGAAAATCTAAAATCCCCAAGATGAAGCGCACACGGGCGATTGACATTCTGGAAAAGCAAAAGATTGGCTACGAAGTCCGCGAATTCGAAGCCACTGAGTTCACCGTCGAAGAGACGGCGGTGGCGCTAAACTTGCCGCTTAACATCCTATTTAAGACGCTGGTGGTCGAAGGCGAGCGCAATGGCTTGGTCATGGCGCTCATCCCCGGCGATCAGCAATTGAGCCTGAGCAAGCTGGCCAAGGTCATGCGCGACAAACGCTGCGAGATGATTGACGTCGAGGACCTGTTTCGGGCGACGGGCTACCTCAAGGGCGGCTGTTCGCCGTTGGGCGGGCGAAAGGCTTTTCCGGTTTATATGCACGAAAGCGCCCTGACTTACCCGCGCATCAGCGTCAGCGCCGGGCTGCGCGGGGTGCAAATGCTGCTCGACCCGCACGACCTGCAACGCGCCACCCGCGCCACTGTCGGCGATTTGATATTTTAGATTTTAGATATACGCCGATATTTGATGCGTCATTCCGAATACATAGACGCTGGCGTGGGCGCAGCGTCCAGCAAGAGGGAGAAACTTATTGCCTCAATGGGTCATCCCGACGCGCAGCGAGGGATCCCCGAAGATTAAATCTAGCAAATATGTCGTCAGGTCAGCCAAAGTTTTGCCAAGCCAGAGTGAAGTTTGTATTGGCTGAGGTGTTAGGGATCCCTCACTTCGTATCGGGATGACGGCTTACGCTTTTGCTATCATTAAAACATTGCGTAATGTGAGATCGCAAATCCCCAAATTCCCATTATGAACGCACAACAAACCCTCGCCAAGCGCCTAATCAAACCCAAGGGCAGTT
>JAHBAL020000467.1 GCA_018500105.2 Anaerolineae bacterium | reverse complement strand
GTTTGGCAAATCGTCAAATTCGGGCGGGCTTACGTTACTAGGTAATTTGGAGTAAGTGGCCTTGCGTCATTTGCTCTTATTTTGAATGTAATCTAATGGGCAATGGTTAACGAGCAATTGACGATGAGGAACGGATAGCGGACAGTTGAAACCATCAACTATCCGCTATCATTGTCCATTGTCCATTGTCCATTGTCCATTGAATCATTATTTACCTAGCGATAAACTGAGAGCCGATATTGTTGCATGAGTTTTAGGTGCTGGCGCACCAGCACGGGGTCATGAATCACTTGGCGCAGCACTTCATCGCTGTGATTGCCCAATACAATTTGTTGCCGAGCCTCGGTCAAAGGCCACGAACGCAAACGTAACCCTAAATAAAAGCCACCCGCCGAATTGACAAGGCTAAGCAGCAAAATACCCAGCACTGCCAACGGCGCAACCCGCCGGAGCCAACGATTGATCATCGGCCAAGGTGCTGGCTCGGCGACGGGTGGGTTGACTGGGCGCGTTTTGATGACGAGGTAAAGCAAGCCGACCAAGCCTACCCAAAACCACTCCGACAAAATGATGTAGCGCGGGCTAATGGCTTGCCACCAACCAAAATGCAACCGCCCGATGGCGATCAACATGCCCGTGCCGATGGAATAGGCGGCCATTGCCACATAAGGCAATATCACAATGACATCTAGTTTGCGCTGCCACAGCAAAATATGCACACTGCTCGCCATGAGCGCCAGCCCGATGGCCCCAAACAGCGGCGCAATGTAATAGGTGATCATGGGTGCGCCGATGAAAGCCAGCACATACAAGCTGTAGCCAATCGGGTGCAATACTGGCTCGTCTAGCTTTGGGGTTTGGGCCGGATTGAAATCGTAAAAATAGATGCTAAATGTCGCAATCGCCATCACCGACCAAATGGCGACCATCGTCCAATGCCACGAACGCACCGGCGACAACAGCAAGACCACCAATCCCACCGCAAAATAGACGATGCCAGCCGCGATGGTGTAGGTGGCGATGACACCGAGCAAGGCCGCCACCAACACGCGGCGCGGCGAGGGCAATTGGCGTGTGATTAGCCCCAACCCAGTCACCACCGACAGCACATGTAAGCCATAGACCAGTTGGTCGCCATTCAACCAGTTTTCCCACTGGTTGAGCGAAAAGACGATCCAAGCGATGACGATAACGGCCCAATTGCGGGTGGGCAAATCGAGGTGGCGCAAACTGCGCTGCAATTGCCGCGCTACTACCAACAGCGCCCCAATGGCCGACAGCACCAACACCGCAATTTCAGCCAAAATATTCCAGCGCGTAAGATAAATGATCGGCACGGCGACAATACGTTGCACCACCACGCGATGCTCATTGTTGAGGGCGAGTAAATCGTTGACCGTCAACACCCCGCGCATCACCTTGTCGTAAATATTGATAAGGTCCCATTGATCATAAAATGGAATATCAACATGAAAAGCAAGGATATATGCAATGACGATGAGCAACGGGATGGTGGTATAAATCACCTGTTCGCGGCCTGACAGAGTTGCAACGTGATGGATGAATCGGGTTTGTAACGCTTTGAAATTCAAGGCTATTTTGTCAAGTTGGCGATGATAACATTAACCTCTATGCGTCCTATATATCTTGATCATTCGGCGACCACGCCGGTTTGCGATGAAGCCTTAGCGGCCATGCAGCCTTATTTTGCAGAATATTTCGGAAATTCGTCGTCATTGCACCAATTTGGGCGTAATGCGGCGGCGGCGCTCGATGCTGCCCGTGCGGCGGTGGCGTGCGAATTGGGCGCACGCCCCAACGAGATCGTCTTTACCGCCTGCGGCACTGAGTCGGATAATTTGGCGTTGCGTGGCGCGGCCTTTGCCATGCGCAAACGAAATTCTGCCAAAACGCACCTCATCACCGCCCACGCCGAGCATCACGCCGTCGAGGGCACATTGCATCAACTGCGTGATCTGTTCGGCTTTGAGCTAACCGAATTGCCAGTGGATGGATACGGCTTTGTTGACCCCGACGATGTGCGTCGCGCCATGGGCCCCAATACCGCCTTGGTCAGTGTCATGGCCGCCAATAACGAGGTTGGCACGCTACAGGCTGTTGGCGAAATTGGCGCAATTTGCCGCGAGCGTGGCGTGCTTTTTCACAGCGATGCGGTGCAATGCCCCGCCTATCGGGCGCTCGATGTCAAACAACTCAATCTTGACTTTATGGCGCTCTCGGCGCACAAATTTTACGGCCCCAAAGGCGTCGGCATCATGTATATCCGCGACGGCGCACCTTATGTGCCGACCAACACGGGTGGCGGGCACGAACGGGGGCGACGGGCTGGCACGGTGAATGTGGCGGGCGCAGTCGGGGCGGCGGCGGCCTTGAAATATGTCGCCAAACGGCGCGATGTGCAATCGGCGCGGTTGCAAGCGCTACGTGATCAACTTATTGCGGGCATTTTGGCCGACGTGCCAGATGTGCGGCTGAGCGGGCATTTGCAGCAGCGTTTGCCAAATCACGCCAGCTTGCTGTTTAAAGAGGTGGATGGCGAGATGTTGCTGATGGCGTTGGATGTTGAGGGGATTGCCGCCAGCACCGGCTCGGCCTGCACGAGCGGCAACCCAGAGCCATCGGCGGTGCTGGTGTCAATGGGCATTGCGCGGGAATGGGCGCTGGGCGGGTTGCGGCTGACGCTGGGTTATGACACTACCGAGGCCGATATTGACGCTGTGCTGCAAATCATGCCCAAATGCGTTGAGCGGGTGCGCCGCGCCATGCAAGCGTAATAAAATTTAAAATTGAAAATGTAAAATTTAAAATTGTGTGACGGTTGAGATAAAGAGTTGCGCAAGGCTTTATTTTTACCACGAAGAACCCCAAGGACTCAAAGATTTGCCTGAGGTGAAAATAGCTGCAAACCCTCCGAGGTCTTTGATCCCTCGGAGGGTTGATCGCCTATCATGTTGACGCTCTAAAGCCAAAGTAGAAGTAGAATGCCCAGTGACATATGGCAAAAATCTTAGTGGTTGGGGCGGGTGTTGGCGGGGTGACTGCGGCGGCGCTGCTGGCAAAACGCGGGCATGATGTGACTGTGCTCGAGGCGCATGTTTACGCGGGCGGGTGCGCGGGCACGTTTTATCATCAAAAATATCGCTTCGATGCGGGCGCGACCTTGGCGGGCGGGTTTCATCCCGGCGGCCCGCATGATGTGGTGGGCCGCGAATTGGGCATTCGCTGGAAAATTCACCCCGCCGAACCGGCGTGGCAAGGGCATTTGCCCGACCGCATCGTGACGCGCTACGGGC
>JAHBAL020000089.1 GCA_018500105.2 Anaerolineae bacterium | reverse complement strand
GTCGTAGTCGCCGCGAGCGTGAGCCGTTGTGGCCATATTATTGAGGATGGTTCCCTCGCCGGATTTGTCGCCGATTTGCTGTCTTATGGCGAGGGACTGCTCGAAGTACGGGAGCGCCGCCTCATAGTCACCTCGCGCATGGAGTAGGCCAGCATAATTGTCTGCGATATCGGCATAGTCTTTCTGGGCCGCAGCGAGCGCGGCCCGTTCTTGGTATGCTTGCAACGATTGTTGATAGCTTTGCTCGGCGGCGTTCACCTCGCCCAATTCTCGCTGGGCGCGGCCCAACTGCATATAGAGTTGATGATGTGGGCAGACCGGCAGGCTGCGCTGGCACAGCGCGGCGGCCTCGCTGTAGCGGTATTGCCTAATCAAGGTGTTGCTCAGGCGGCGGCCCAATTCAACCGCCACGTCGCACATTTGCCCGTGCAACGCCAGCCGCTGCACTTCCAGCGCCTCATCCAACTTCAAACCTGTTCCCGAATCCGTTTTATCTTCCCACCATGCCTTGTGCAGCCAGGCGGCGGCGCGGGCGTAGTCGGCGCTTTGGGCGGGGTAGGGCGGCAGCAGCGCCGCCACCAGCGGGTTGACAAAATAGCGCGGGCCGTTTGCCGCGCTGTCCCCCTCGTGTTGTTCGGCCAGCCCACTGGCGACGGCGCTGCCCAGCATGGCTTGGCTGGCGCGGGCTGGGCAGGCCAGCAGCGCCGCCAGCGCCGCATTCGGCACGGGGGTTTCAAACAAGGCCAAGCCTGCCAAGGCGTGGCGCGTTTCGTCGTTCAGCGTGTCGAGCAAGCTGCGCAGCAACAGCGCCTCACGAAAATCTGCCGCCGTCGCCTCCAGCCGTTGCAACAGGGCGCTCAGGTCGAGTGTGCCGTCGTCGTCACGTTTAAAGGCGGTGTCGAGGTGGGTGAGCAAACGCGGGTTGCCGGCGCTCAGCATCAGGGCACGGGCATACAGGTCTCGGCGGTCGGGGTGGCGGCGGGCCAGCTTCAATTGCGCCAATTGCTCGGCCTTCTTGTTCAGGTCGGCCTGCGGCATGGCGATGAGCGGCACGAGGTGCAGCCGCGCAGGCGGCGGCAGCGCGGGTTGATAGCGGCTGGTGACGATGACACGGCTGCGGCTGGCTTCATCACGGATGGCCGCCATCAGCGCCGCCACAATCTCGAGCGTGTCGGCTTCGACGGCGTAATGCCCGTCTTTGCCGATTTGGTATTGGGGTTGGCTGGGGTGATGCCCGCTCAGGTTTTGCTCAAAATCGTCAAAAATAAACAGCGCCGGTTTGGCGATCAGGCTGGGTTGGCGCAACAATTGGCGCAGCCGCACTTTGAGCGCGGTCTTGCGTTGCTCTAGTTCCACCGCCGCCAGCGCTTCGCTCAGGTCGGGCGCTTCGCTCAGCCCGCGCACAAAGGCCGGCCAATCCACGCGGCCCACCCAAATCAGGCGTTGGGCATCGGGCAGGCGGTCGCACAGCCGCGCCACCAGGCTGCTCTTGCCCATGCCGCCCATGCCTTGCAATAGCACACCTTCGGCATACGGGCCACCATCGCCGATCTTCGCCTTGAGGCAGCGCAGGCTGGCTTGCACCTCGCGCCGCCGCCCGACAAAGTGTTTGCGCTCGCACACCTCGAGCTTGCCGCCGAGGTCACGCAGTTGGGTGGCGGTATCGGGCGTGGGCGGCAACACGGCGCGACCTCTGGTCTTGGGGGCCGTCACCAGCGCCGTCAGCGGTCTGGCATCGGCATACAGGCGCAGCAAATGCCACATGTCGGGGTGATCTTCGAGCAACATGTGGCGGGTGCGGGCCACCGCCTCATCCAGCCGCGTGCCGGTGGCAAGCTGTTCATACAGCAGGGCGGCAGCGGCGCTGGCGGTGTGGTCATACACCGGCAGCGCCCAGCCCAGCGCCGCGCTCACGCCGTGTTGCACCATCGCCTCGCACATCGAGGCGGTGGCGGTGGCACTGGCGCTGGCCTGATCTGGGGCGCGTCCGGTGCTACAGCCCGATAAAAACATCAGCCTCGGCAGCCGCCTACGGCAGGCACGCAAAATGTGGTCGGGGCTGGCCTCGAAACGCTGCCCGAAGTCGTCCTCCATCAAAAACACCGGCTTGTTGTTGATGAGATCGGCGTGGCCGGTCAGGTGCAGCACATCAAAATACCCGGCCTCGTAGTCGCTCAGGCGCTCGGTCAGCCCCGCCAGCGAGCCGGTTTCTTCCACCACCAGTTCGATATCGTGTTTGCTGGCGGCTGCCAAAATGGCGATTTCCTCGTTTTCGTAGTCCAATACCGGCGTGACATCACGCGGCGAACAGGCCATAAACAAGACGCGCAGCGGGCGGTTTTGGGTTGGGGTGGGGTGGACGGTGTCGCACACATGCCGCACGGGGGTGAAGGACTGATGGGCATCGCCGCACAGCCATTGCCCGCCGGTGTGCATCAGCTCCCACGGCAAATGCCGAAGGCCTTCGGCCTCTTTGGCCTCGACATCAATGTGCAGCGCCCAGCCATCGCGGTGGGCGTTGTGCAATTCTGCCAGCCAGCGCTGGCTGGGGCCGTCTAGCCACGCATACAGCCGCTGGCCCAGCGCCTTCAGCTTGGGCGTGTCGAGCAGGTTGAAGGCGTTGGCATAATCTGTCTTGACCTGAGCGATAAATGGCGCGATCTCGGCGGGGTTTAGCTCGCGCTCTTTTTGGATGCGCCGCGTCGCGTCCATTTGGCGCAGCAGGGTGCGGCTGTCGGTTTGGCGGTGAACATCAAAGTAAACGTTGTGCATGGCTGGCTCGTATTATGCCTAAGGCTGTTCAAAAGTCGCCTCGTCATTCCCGCGAAAGCGGGAATCTATAACTCAACAGGCGCAATTTGATGAAATTGCTACATTTTGACCTGCCTCGTTATGGATCTC
>JAHBAL020000151.1 GCA_018500105.2 Anaerolineae bacterium | reverse complement strand
TGGTTGAATGAGTGAATGGTTGAATGAGTGAATGGTTGAATGAGTGAATGGTTGAATGAGTGAATGGTTGAATGAGTGAATGGTTGAATGAGTGAATGGCTGAATGATCAATTGATAAATCACTCAATCACTCATTCACTCATTTATCGCGTGTCCAAGCACGGGATTAGGCACGATATCGTGATAGGTATGACCGTGCGGTTTTTGTTGGATGATAATCATCCCATCCTGACGAATGACCAGCATGTCGCTTTGATAGGTGGCGTTGAGCGTTTCGGTGGTAAATACGGCTTCGGGCGGGCCTTGGGCAATGACACGCTGGTTGAGGCAAACGATCCACGGCACATGCGCCGCCGCCAAATTCAGGTCGTGCGTGGTCATCAAAATCGTGATGCCGCGTTTGTTGAGGTCGGCCAGCACATGCAACACATTTTGCGCCGTGCGCATGTCAACCCCACTGGTCGGCTCATCGAGCACCAACAAATCTGGCTCGGCAATAAGCGCCCGCGCCAAAAAGACACGCTGCTGTTGCCCGCCCGACAGGTCACGGATATGGCGTTTTGCCAAATGCCCAATTTCCATTTCGGCCAACACCTGCGCCAGCTTGGCGTAGTTGTCGCGGCTGTGCCAAGGCCACCATGGCGATTGCCGAGTGCGCCCCATCAGCACCACTTGCTCGACCGTGACCGGAAAATTCCAATCCACCGTTTCAAGTTGTGGAATATAACCCATGCGTAAGGCACGCGGCCTTTCACCTTCAAGGTGTAGACGAGTAGGATCGCGGCTGATGCCGCCGCTACTTGGCTGTAACACACCCAATACTAATTTGAGCAGTGTGGTTTTGCCTGCGCCGCTTGGCCCCACAATTGCCGCAAATTGACCTGCGTGCAAATGCAAATGCAACGGCCCCAGCGTCGCTGCCCCCGCCCGCTTGCCGTCGTAGCTAAATGCCACATTCCGCAGATCAATTAACGGATTCATTCTTGGAAAATTACGAATTACGAATTGGAGCTTGCCTATTCGTTTTAAAGGTGTGCTCCGAAAATTCGTAATTCGTAATTCGTAATTCGTAATTATTTAACGGAGTTTGTGACGTCAAAATTGGCGATAAGGTCAGGTTTGCCGCCAAGCACTTTTGCCATTGTTATGGTGTCATCCACCATCATGCCGATGTAGGTGTGGTTAGGGGCGTTTTCTGCGCCCGGCAATGCATCATCTGACAAGGTGTCAATAAATTCTACGCCAGCCTCTTTCTTGATCTGCTCTAAAACCTTGGAAGGAAAGACTTCTGAACCGAAGATAGCAGGAATTTTTTCAGCCTTGAGTTGCTGAATAAGTTGCGCCACTTCTTTGGCGGTTGGCTGTGCGAAATCGGACGGCTGAATCGCCCCAACTACTTTCATGCCATAGCGCGGGGCAAAATAGGCAAACGAATCGTGGTAGGTGAGCAAACGCCGATTATTGGCAGGAATACTCTCAATCGTCTTTTTAATGCTGGCATCCAACGCCTCGATGCGGGTTTTGAATGCAGCGTAATTTTGGGCATAATAAGCGGCATTGTCGGCATCGCGGCGGCTGAGCGTGTCTTTAGCGATCTCGGCATAGCGCAAGGCGTAAATCGGGTTCATCCACAAATGCGGATTTGGTTTGCCTTCGGCCTTTGGAAATGAAAAGTCGAAGACCCAATCTTGTTGCTTAATGGTATTTTCGCCAAATTGAACAATTTCAGCGCCCTTTTTCAAATTGGCCTTCGCAAGTTTCACCGTCGGCTCCTCAAGAAAAAGGCCATTCACAAATACCACATCGGCCTTGGCTAAACGCACGGCATCAGACGGCGCAGGCTCGAAGGTATGCGAATCTGTGCCCGGCGGCACAATGCCGACTAGCTCAATGCGATTGCCGCCGATGTTGTAAACGATATTGGTGAGCGGCTCGACCGTAGTCGCTACAGACAACTTGGGCTTGGGCGTGGCCGTTGGCTGGGGAGCTTCGGTTGGTTTAGGGGCTTCGGTCGGTTTGGGCGCAGCGGTGGCAGTTGGGGCAATGGTTGGGGCGGCAGTCGGGGGCGATTGTGTCGGCTTTGGCGCACTGGTAGCAGTGGGCGCTGGGGTCGCGCTATTGCACGCGGCCAACATCAGTGCGGTTAATGCAAGAATAGAAGTCTTCATCTTTGAATTATGCTTGCTTTAGCTTAGCAATAGGTTAAGGGTTTTTGTGAATCATGGCTGGCGTTTGCAAAAACTTGACTCAGCAACAACACACAAATCTTGAGGTATTATTTAAGGTGCATGGCCCAGCCCGCGTTTCGTGCCGCAAAAACCATACGACAAGCATCGTATGCGATTCAGCCCGCCCACATTTTTGACATTTGGGGCGTGTTTAAGCTTGAGCGTGCCTGCTTTGGGGTCGAAGACGGGTATGGATTAGACACCTTGTTCACCCTACTCCTTACCCCAAGCAATACTCTTTTTAAAGCGACGCTGAATCGCAAATTGGTCGGGTTTGTGGCGGGCGAATTTGAATATTCGCAACAAGCGGGCTGGATCATCACCATCGGGGTATTGCCCGATTACGCCGGGCGCGGCATTGGTGCGGCGCTGCTCGACGCCGCCGAGCAAAAATTGTTCGAGCAAGTGTCGCGGGTGAAGTTGACGGTGCGGCGCAGCAATGAACGCGCCATCAATTTGTATTCACGCACCGGCTACCGCTGGGTCACCACCTACCAACATTATTATCGCGATGGCGAAGACGGCTTGGTGATGGAAAAGACGTTGCTATAAGAATGTAGTATAATAACTCACCTTTGTGGTGCCTTTAGCTCAATGGTGGAGCGCCTGACTGTGGCTCAGGAGGTTGTGGGTTCGACCCCCATAAGGCACCCTAAAACAAAAAAACGCGCTAAATAGCGCGTTTTTTTGTTTTCAAGCGGTTGCCCGCATGATTATGCGTGCCGAGTCAACACCAAGCCGGTGCGCGGGGCCAAACGAATGCCTTGCAGCATGCCAGCGGTTGCGTCAACTTGGCTGTCGCCGCCAAAACAGGCTTGGTATCGCCCGCCAAGCATTGCCCCCAAGGGCACATCGAGCGTGACGTCGGCGTAACTCGCATTCAACACCACCACAAACGCGGCCTCGCCCAAGGTGCGGGCATAGGCGATCACGTCGCCCTCGGCGTGTAACAGGCGAAAATCGCCAGTGCGCAAGGCGGGGTGGGCATTGCGCAGCGCCACACATTGCTTGAAATACGCCAACAGCGACTGATTCCACTGCTGCTCATCCCACGGGAATGTGCGGCGCGAATCGGGGTCTTTGCCGCCCATCAGGCCAATTTCATCACCATAATAAATGCTGGGGGCGCCAGTAAACGTCATTTGGAACAGCGTCGCCAGTTCGAGCGCCTTGACGTCGCCCTTGGCAAACTGCAAATAACGCGCCGTGTCGTGGCTGTCGAGCAAATTCATTTGCACCTGCACAATATTTTGGTCATACATGCCCAACATACGCTGCACCTCGTCGGCAAATTGGCGGGCATTGAGCGGCACAGGAGACAGCCCCGTGCCTTCGGTCAATTTGCCATCTTGCTGATCGCGGGCGAAAAAGCCCAAACAGGCTTTGGTAAATACATAATTCATCACCGCGTCAAATTGGTCGCCTTGTAGCCAGCGATGCGCATCGTGCCAAATCTCGCCCACAATATAGGCTTCGGGGTTCACGGCCTTGACACGCCGCCGAAATTCTTGCCAAAAGCTGTCGTCGTTGATTTCGGCGGGCACATCCAGCCGCCAACCATCGGCCCCAGCTTTTATCCAATATTCGGCCACATCGAAGATAAACTCGCGCACAGCGGCGGTATTCGTGTTAAGTTTCGGCAAGGCCGGAATGCCCCACCAACACTCATAATTGGCTTTGTCGTGGTAGGCATTGACTGGAAAACCATGAAAATAAAACCAATCGAGATAGGGCGATTCTTTGCCGTTTTCGAGCGCGTGGTTGAATTGGTAAAACCCACGACTGGCATGGTTAAACACGCCATCCACAACGACCCGAATCCCGCGCCGATGCGCCTCGGCGAGCAAGGTTTGAAAAGCCGCATTGCCGCCCAAAATCGGGTCAATTTGGTAATAATCTTGGGTGTGGTAGCGATGGTTGGCGGTGGATTGGAAGATAGGCGTAAAGTAAATGGCGTTGATGCCCAACGCAACCAAATGATCGAGCTTTTCGACCACACCCAACAAATCGCCGCCTTTGAAGCCATAGGTGGTGGGCGGTGTGTCCCATTTTTCTAAATTACTGGGCTTGGCGACTCGGCTGGATTGGGCGAAGCGGTCGGGGAAAATTTGATAAAAAACGGCGTGTTTAACCCATTCAGGGGTGATCGCTGATGACATAAGTAAAAAAGTGCCACGCAACACAATCGTAGCGGCACGGTATATCGTGCCGCTACGATTGCGCCATGTGAAATGTGAAATGTGAAATGTGAAATGTGAAATGTGAAATGGTTAATCTAGGTCTGACCAAGTGAGGGATTTGCCGAAGGGCAAATCGTGGCGCAGGGTTTTGCCGATCACTTTGTCTTCATCGTAGGGGAAAATGCCGTCACGCGGGGCGGGGCGCAAGGCTTCGATATCGGCGGCGGTCAGAATCGTGCCCGCTGTAAGATTGCGAGCAGCGCGTAAGCCGCGCCGTTGCACCACCACCGTTTGTTGCTCATTTTCGGCCACAAATTTGCGGGCGCTGCCCAGCGCCAACTCTAGCTCGCGGGTGCGATCAACCATGTCGCGCCACGTCTTGGGCGTCATCGAGAAGGGATGATCGGGGCCTTCGCGGGCGTTGTCATCGGTGAAATGTTTTTCGATCATGCGGCCACCCAGCGCCACCGCGCCCAAGGTGGTGGCGTGGCCCGGCGTGTGGTCAGACAACCCTAGCACCAATTCGGGGAACATCACCTTGAACGTGTTGAGCACATTTAGGTGAATATGGCGAAAGTTGTCGAGGCTGGCGGTGTAATTGGTATTACATTGCAATAGCGCCAGTTGCGGGTTGATCTCGGTAATCACCTGCACCGCCGCTTGCACCTCGCCGATATCGGACGCGCCGCAAGCCAAAATGAGCGGCTTGCCTTTTTTTGCCATATGCCGCAACATGGCGTGCCACGTAATGTCGCCAGAGCCGATTTTGAACACATCCACATACGGGTCGAGCATGTCAACGGCCTCGAAATCGTAAGGCGACGAGAAATAATCAATACCGGCCTTGTCGCATTCAGCCTTGAGCGTCGGCGTCCAATCCCAATCGAGCGTGGCACTTTGATACACCTCAAACACACTGCGCCGCCATTTGGCTTGGTGCGATTGCTGCCCGCCCATGTTTTTAAAGCCGTGATCGCTGACGATTTTGGCGGCGCGAAAATTTTGGAATTTGGCGGCATCGGCTCCGGCTTCGGCGCACAGATGAATGAGGTCAATGGCGCGTTGCAAATCGCCATCGTGGTTAGCCGAAATATCGGCAATGAAATAGGTGGGTGCGTCGTCGCCCACGCGACGTTTCCCAATTTGAAGTTGTGGCATAGTTTGAAATTTAAAATTTAAAATGCAAAATTTAAAATGGTTTCTGGTAGTATAGCGAATGCGTGGAGTATTTTAATCGCGCTACTAAACCCCGTCAAACGAGGCGATATTGCCGCCGCACAGCAGCAGCCCCACCCGCCGACACTCGACAGGAATTAGCCCGTTGAGCAGCGCCGCCAGCGTAATCGCGCCGGTCGGCTCGGTGACGAGTTTCATGCGCCAAATGAGGAAACGCATCGCCTCGAGCGTGGCGGCATCGCTCACCACCGCAATATCTTCGACCAAGGCTTGCACAATGGGAAAGGTGAGTTCGCCCGGCATGGGCGTGCGAATGCCATCAGCAATGGTGCTGGGCGGCGGCACGGCCACCCGCTCGCCCTTGCGCAACGACAATTTGGTGTCGTCGGCGCCTTCGGTCTCGACGCCAAAAATGCGAATGTTGGGGTTGATGCCTTTGGCGGCAATGGCGCAACCCGCGATCAGCCCCCCGCCACCAACTGGAATCACCAGCGCATCAAGCTTGGGCACAGCCTGTAGCCATTCAAGCGCCAATGTGCCTTGGCCGGCCATCACATGCGGGTGGTCGTAGGGCGGCACAACGGTCATGCCGCGTTCAGCCGCCAGTTGCTTGCCAATCGCCACACGATCTTCTTTCAGCCGATCATAGGTCACAATTTCGGCCCCGTAGCCACGCATGGCGGTCAATTTGCTCGGCGCAACATCGCTGGGGGTGACGATAATGGCGGGGGCATGGTGCAATTTTGCCACCAAGGCGACAGCCTGCCCATGATTGCCGCTGCTAAATGCAACAATGCCTTTTTCAAGCTGTTCGTCGCTCAGACGATTGATGGCGTTATATGCGCCGCGAAATTTGAACGAGCCAGTGCGCTGAAAATTTTCACATTTGATAAAAACCTCACGCTCCGTCATGGCGTTGAGGGTGCGGCTGGTATGCACGGGCGTCACCGTCGCCGCGCCTTTCAGCCGCTCGGCAGCCGACCACACATCGGCGAATGAAATTGCAAATGACATAGGCTCGATCATAACAGTCATCTAAAATGAGGCTATGTCAAATCATCGCCCCTACCCGCCACCCACCGCGCCTTATGTGATGCACCAAACATGGCATGATTTGCTGTTTATGCACTGGCGTGTGCCGGTCAAGGCGCTGCGGGCGCACATTCCGGCTGCGCTACAAATTGACACCTTTGACGGCGAGGCATGGCTGGCGGTTGTGCCATTTCGCATGAGCGGCATTCGCCCGCGCTATTTGCCCAGCCTGCCCAAATTGTCGGCTTTTCCAGAGCTAAATGTGCGCACTTATGTCATTAAAGATGGCAAACCCGGCGTGTGGTTTTTTAGCCTCGATGCCGGCAACGCGCTGGCAGTCGAGATTGCACGGCGCTGGTTTCATCTGCCCTATTTCCATGCCCAAATGCAGTGCCAAGCCGTCGGCGAGGCGATTCAGTATCGCAGTCACCGCATCCACCGCAATGCCCCAGCCGCGCAATTGGTCGCCAATTACGCCCCAATCGGCCCGCCGTTTGAGGCCCAGCCCGGCACGCTCGACTATTTCCTCACCGCCCGATATTGTTTATACACCCACGACGGTCGCGGCAATCTCTATCGCGGCGAAATCGAGCATCCGGCGTGGCCGCTACAACCTGCCCACGCCGAGATTGAACACAATAGCATGACCGATTGGCTCGGTATTCGCTTGCCCAATGTCGCGCCGTTGTTGCATTTTGTGCGCAAAATCGAGGTGGTGGTTTGGGCGCTGCAAAAACAACATGATTAAAGAAGGCAATAACCGCTTATTGCGCTGGCTGATTTATCGGGCCATTGTCAAAGCGCCAACCCGCAGCGCATTTAACGGTGTTTGGCTGCGCCAAGCCGCCGATCAGCCGGTTTGTGGGCAAGTGCCAATTTTGCTATATGCCAATCACACGTCGTGGTGGGATGGCTATTTGTTTAGCGTTTTGATGCACGAGGCGTGGCGACCCGATAGCATGTCGGCCCGGATATCGGTGATGGTCGAGGCCGATACGTTGCGCAAATATGGCTTTTTGCGGCATTTGGGCGCGTTTGGGGTAGACCGCGACAACCCGCGTGATGGGCTGGCCGCCATTCAACACGCCGTGCGCAATCTCAGCCAGACGCCGCACGGGGTGGTGGGCATCTTTCCACAGGGCAAGTTTTATCACCCCGACGCTCGCCCACTCCATTTTTTCAATGGCGTAGGGCTGATTGCCAAACAAACGGTAGCGGCGGCGGGTGCGTGTGCGCTCGTGCCCATCGCCTTGCGCTATGAATTTGTGCGCGAGCAAAAACCAGAGGCGTTCATCCGCGTTGGCTCGCCCAGCCTCATTACACCCAGCCACCCGTTGCGCAACGATGCCAAAGGATTGACAACGCACATGACGCAAACGCTAGAGGCCGAAATGGCAGCCCTGCGCGATGATTGCGTGGCTTATCGTTTTGACGATTTTGTGCCCTTGCTCAAAGGCAATTTGGGGCTGCAACAATGGTGCTGTCTCTTATACACATCT
>JAHBAL020000461.1 GCA_018500105.2 Anaerolineae bacterium | reverse complement strand
GTCAAGGCCGGGTTTTGCCAACCGCGCAAACAATTGCGCAACACGCTCGCCAGTGGTCTCAAACGCGACAAAGCCGAAATTGACGCATGGCTGACGCGGGCTGGCATCGAACCCAGCCGCCGCGCCGAGACCTTGTCGCTCGACGAGTGGTCGGCGTTATGCGCAACCAAAAGCTCGGCTTATCCAGCAAAGTTGTCAGCCGATAATGAGTGGCATTGAATATTATAGTTGGGCGCGTAAACGTTGGAGTGCTTCCCCGGAAGTGATAACGGGTGCGCCGATGTAGGCTTCTACCTTTTTTGTGTGAAGATGTTTGCGGTCAAAACTGATGAGTGCATCAACTTTTGCATTTTTAGCAGCGGCGATAATAGGCGCGTCGTCAGGGTCTAGTAAGTATAGGCTTGCCACTTCATCCTCATCTGAGGTAGTATCTATCTCTTGCCATAATGGGTGTGCCAGAATTTTGTCAAGTTCTAAAAGGAATTTTGTCTGCTTATTTCGACTAAAAACTTCATGAGCTTCTGCACGAACATAGTCATTGATATATAACGTTACTTGTTTAGGATTGTTTTCAGCATATTTGAAAAGTTCGTATGAACCGCCTGCATGAGACATAACCATCGAGATAAGGATGCTTGTGTCGAGAAAAAACTTAAGCATCAGCGATTACGGCAATTTCGTTCTCTTGCTCTTTTTTGAGTTTATTTGCGCGATACGCTTGTGCGAAATCTTTTCGACTGGCACGCCAATCATCATGACTCATTCCTAGCGTGGCAAGAGCAAGCTCAAACTCGTTTGATTCGCTGATTGTGTCAATCGTTACCGATTTAACTTCAATTCGATTGTCATCGGTCACAACCCATGCGATGGTTGACCCTTTGTCAACTTTGAGCATTTCTCGGATATATTGAGGCATTACGAGATGCCCCTTAACTCCCATTTTTCCAGTGGCAATTTGCATTTGCATACTCCTTTCTACAAGCCAGTTATAACTTATACAACTATTATATCTCGTTTTAATCTTCGGTGAGTTGGCTAAGGCTGTTCAAAAGTCGCCTCGTCATTCCCTCGAAAGAGGGAATCCATAACGCTACAGGCACAAATCGAGTGCGTTGCGCCATTTTTTGCTGGCCTCGTTATGGATCTCCGCGTTCGCGGAGATGACGTATTAAGCGCAATGCTGACTTTTGAACAGCCTTGGCGAGTTGGTCGTAGATGCGGTGTTTATAGCGTTATGATATAAAATGTAGGCATGGCCTATGCAAAAATGATTGGCGCTGAGGTGAAGCGCAAAGAAGACCCCCGACTGATCACCGGACGCGGCGCTTATGTGCCCAATGTTCATTTGCCGAATATGCACCATGTTGGCTTTGTGCGCAGCCCATTGGCACATGCCAATATTGTCAGCATCAACACGTCCGCCGCCCTCGCCGTGCCGGGCGTGGTGGCGGTTTTTACGGGCGAAGATCTAAAAAACAGCTACGATCTCATGCCGCAAGGTGCGGTAAAAGAAGGCACGCGCCCACGCGCCCATTACCCCTTGTCGGTCGGACGGGTGCGGCATGTTGGCGAGGCCATTGTTGCCATTGTGGCAACTTCGGCCCAAGCCGCCGCCGATGGCGTGGCAGCAGTCGAGGTGGATTATGATCCATTGCCAGCGGTGGTGGATATGATGGCGGCGCTGCAACCCGATGCGCCCCAACTGCACGCAGATGCGCCGGGTAATGTCGAGCATGAAATGGGCCGCAAGGCGGGCGATATAGACGCGGCGTTTGCCAATGCGCACAAGGTGGTGAAGGCCCGCATGGCAAACCAGCGTTTGCTGGGCATGCCAATGGAAACCCGCGCCACTGTCGCAGCCCCCGACCCTTGGACGGGCGGGCTGACGGTGCATACCAGCACCCAAGCCCCGCATTTTATGCGCCGCGATATGGCAAAAATATTGAATTTGGACGAGAACAGTGTGCGCGTCATTGCGCCGGATGTGGGCGGCGGCTTTGGGTTGAAAATCGGCATATTCCCCGAAGATGCGGTGTTGGGCGCGTTGGCGCTGCGGCTAAATATACCGTTGAAATGGGTGGAGGGCCGGATTGAACACGCCACAGCCACCACGCACGGGCGGGCGCAAATCACCGATATCGAGGCGGCGATAGATGCCAACGGCAAGGTGCAGGGGCTGAAAATGCAGGTCTATGCCGACATCGGCGCGTATCCCATCGCCACCGATGTGCCCGATTTAACCGTGCTGATGGCGATTGGCACGTATGACATTACCCATTTGCGGGCCGAAGTCAAGACGGTTTTCACCAACACCACACCAGTGGCGGCCTATCGCGGGGCGGGGCGACCTGAGGCGGCGTTTTATCTTGAGCGGCTGATGGATTTGATCGCGGACGAATTGGCGCTCGACCCCGCCCAAGTGCGGCTAAACAACTTTATCGCGCCGGAACAATTTCCTTATCACTCGGCCACCGGTTTGCATTATGACAGCGGCAATTATGCTGGCGCGTTGAATAAGGCGCTGGCAGTGTCGCGCTATGCCGAATTACGCGCCGAGCAAGCCCGTCGGCGGGCGGCGGGCGATAAAACGCTGCTCGGCGTTGGCATTGGTTGCTTTGTCGAGATGTGTGGTTTTGGCCCATTTGAAAGCGCCCAAGTTCGGGTCGAGCCGAGCGGCACGGTGACGGTCACCACCGGCATCTCGCCGCATGGACAAGGCGGCGCAACCACATTTTCGCAAATTTTGGCCGATGAATTAGGCGTGGGCTTCGACAAAATTACGGTGAAATATGGCGACACATCGCAAACCCCACAAGGCATTGGCACGATGGGCAGCCGCAGCATTGTGGTGGGCGGCAGTGCATTGGTGCGGGCGGCGGGCAAGGTGCGCCGCAAGGCCATGCAAATTGCCGCGCATATGCTCGAAGCCAGCGTAGATGACATTGTTTTGCAAGATGGCGCGTATATGGTTAAGGGCGTGCCAAGCAAGCGGCTGAGCTTGGCCGAGATTGCCAGCAAAGCCTATACCGATAGTTTGCCCGATGACATGGATCCGGGGCTAGAGGCGCACGATTTTTTCAAGCCGCCGGAGTTGGTTTACCCATTTGGGGCGCATGTTGCGGTGGTTGAAGTGGATAGCGAGACCGGCAAAACCAAATTGCGCGAATATTATTCGGTGGATGATTGTGGGCCGCGCATCAGCCCAAATTTGGCGGCGGGGCAAATTCACGGCGGTTTGGCTCAGGGCATCGCGCAGGCGTTGCTCGAAGAAGCCAATTATGACGAGAACGGCAACTTGATGAGCGGCACATTTATGGACTATGCCGTGCCTCGCGCCGAGACGTTCCCCATGTTTACGCTCGACCAAACCGTGACGCCCACGCCAAACAACCCGCTCGGCGTGAAAGGCATCGGCGAGGCCGCGACCATCGGCTCAACGCCCTCGGTCGCCAATGCCGTCATTGACGCGCTCAACCACCTCGGCATCACCCACCTCGACATTCCGATGAAACCGGAAAAAGTGTGGAAAGCAGCGCTTGGGAAATAAATGAGTGAGTGAATGGGTGAATGGGTGAATGAGTGATTGCCTCTCAATCACTCATTCACCCATTCACCCATTCACTCATTTATACGTCTCGCCCTGTATCACCCGAAAGATGGGGCCATGTTTGTCATCGCCGTTGGGCGAGACAAACCAAGGGTTGTCGGTGGTCCAATAGAGCAAAAAGGCGCGTCCGACAATCTCGGTGGGCTTGACCGGCCCCCAACGGCGCGAGTCGCCGCTTTCGCTGCGATTGTCGCCCATCATGTAGTATTCATCGGCGGCCAGTTGGCGCGAAATACCGTCGCCGGTTTGGGCGCCGGGCTGTCGCACATAAGGTTCATCTATCAATTTGCCATTGATATACACCTTGTTTTGTTTGATCTCGATCAATTCGCCGGGTAGGCCGACCACGCGCTTAAACAAATCGTCTTTCGAGATACGCGGCGCACGCATCACGATCAAATCGCCACGTTGTAGGCCACTGCCCACATACTTGTAAAAAATCTGATCCACCAAAATGCGGTCGCCGGGCATAAAGTTGGGCACGGCGCTGCGCTGTTCAATCATAAAATTGCCCAACACAATGCGTGATACGGTCAGCACCACCACAAACAGCAAAATCGTCTCGACCAATTCACGAACAACTGCCTTCCCGCGTGACGGTTGCGCGCCGGGAGGTAGTTCATATTTCTTTTGGTCGGCTGTTGCGGCATCGCTTGTCATCATTGTTTTGTCCTTATTTCGTTTGTCGTCTGCAATTCTATCCTAAAACCAGCATCGAAATGTCGTTTGTGCATTTGCGCTAGCGCCAGCCTCGCTCGACAATATGCGTATAGCTTGCGCGTGCGCTTTCGAGTTCGCCTTTCGGGCATTTGTCTTGTTCGACAATATACCAATCTACGCCACTGGCGTCGCCAGCTTCGAGAATGGCATCAAAGTCGAGCACGCCTTCGCCCACAATTTCAAATGTGCGCGATTCGTCTTTGCTCATGTCTTTCATATGCAGCAAAGGCACACGCCCATCCAGCTTCTTGATCCAATCTACTGGGTTCAGGCCAGCAAATTGTGCCCAATACACATCGAGTTCGGCTTTCACCAAAGACGCATCCGCATTTTCTAGCATAATTTCTAAGCCGGTGCGTGTGCCGAAAGTCTGAAATTCAAAATCATGATTATGATGGAAGATGGTCAAATCGTGCTTGCTGCACAACAATGCCGCTCGCTCCAGCATTTGGCCGAGGCGTTGATAACCGGCAGCGGTGCGATGCTCGGCAGACATCCATGCCAAACCAAGGTAGCGAGCGCCCATTGTCACATAATCGGCGATGATCGGCTCAAGGCGTTTGGGTGAGCTAATCGTTTCGAGGTTAAGATGCCCGCTCACGATGCTTAAGCCCAAATCTTGGGTGATGTTATACATCTCTTTGGCGCTCATGCCACCGGTGTTACCCGCCAATTCGACGCCATCGTAGCCAATTGCGGCCACTTCTTTGAGCGTGCCAATAAAATCTTTTTGCGCGGTTTCGCGCACGGTATAAAGCTGCAATGCTATTTTTCGCATAACAATCAGGGATGATCAGAGGGATTAATTTACTTTTTGAGGGTCTAGGCCCTCAGAATGCCTCTATTTTATCCTTCAAGCTGAGAATTTGCAGTGTCAAAAAACAAAGCCCTTCGCCAATTTCTGACGAAGGGCTTCCGATTTTAAAATAAGCTTACGTTTTTGCCGATCTCACTTTCTTAACTTGACATCATCGCCCTACAACTTAGCAAAATCAGCCTTCGTGGCCTCAAGCAAACCGGGCTTGACGAGCAAATCGAGCGCCGTAAGCGCCATACACTTGGCAGCGGTCAACATGGCCTCGTGACCACGATCTGACCATGCGGCCTCACGGAAGCCATCGGTATGCCATGTGGTAGGGAAATCAGCAATTTGAATGAGCGGGTGAATACCCGGCACCGTGTGGCTGAGAATGCCAAAGTCGGTGCTGGCCGGGCCGTCTTTTTGGCGCTCGGTGTAGCTCAGGCCAAAGCGGTTGAGCTTCTCGCCAAACACATCTGCCATCGGGTTATTCGAGGCCACATCAAAGGCCCCACCACCGTGCGCAATTTTTAATTCTAAGCGAGCGCCGGTCGCCAATGCCCCTGCCTCGGCGCAGCCCTTCAGCCGCGCCATCAACTCATCCACATAGTCCATGTCGAGCGCACGAGCCGCGACACGGGCGCTGGCGTAATCGGGGATGATATTACCTGCCGTGCCGCCGTTGGTGATGATACAGTGAATGCGGGCATCGCTGCGCACTTGCTGACGCATGGCGGCGATGCCGTTATACATTTGCACCACCGCATCGAGCGCATTCACGCCAGCTTCGGGCGAGGCGGCGGCGTGACTGGGTTTGCCGTGATAAATCACCTCCATGCCTTTAACCGCAAGAAAGACTGGCTTGGTGGCGTTTTCCATCGCGCCGTGCATCATCATCACCGCATCTACGCCCTTAAATGCGCCGCCGTCAATCATTTTGCCTTTGCCATTGCCGCCTTCTTCGGCGGGTGTGCCAAACACGGCAATTTGGCCGGGCAAACGGTCAATCACCTTGCTCATCGCCCAGCCAGCGGCGAGGGCGGCTGTGCCGATCAGATTGTGACCGCAGGCGTGCCCAATTTGCGGCAAGGCATCATATTCAGCCACAAAGCCGATGACGGGGCCGCTGGTATTGCCGGTGCGCCCGACAAAGGCAGTTTCGAGGCCAGCCATGCCGCGCTCGACCTCAAAGCCCAGTTCGGCCAGTTTGCCGGTCAGTTTGGCCGAGGCGTAACGCTCGGTAAACATCACTTCGGGGTGCGCGTGAATGTCGCGGCTAATGTCAATTAGCTCAGCCGAGGCCTGGTCAATTGCGGCGATGATTTCGTTTTCAATTTGGGTGTATTCTGATGGGGTTAGCATGATTTAATATGGCTTGCCAATCGCAGCCGGTGGCTTGTTGCGCCGCACTGCGCCGACCAACACAATGATGGTGAGGATGTAGGGCAACATACCGAGAAATTGATAAGGGATAGGCGCGTTAATCAATTGTAATTTAACCTGAATTGCGCCCGGCACAGTGAACAATAAGGCGGCTAAAAATGAGCCGACGGGTGTCCAATTACCAAAGATCATGGCGGCGAGGCCCATGAAGCCACGACCGGTGGTCATGCCGGGGGTAAAGCTACCGACGGCCTCGGCGATGAGCCACGCACCGCCCAGCCCAGCCAACGCGCCGCTGAGGATGACGTTGATATAGCGCATTCGATTGACTTTGATACCAGCCGTGTCGGCGGCACGCGGGTGTTCGCCAATAGCGCGGGTGCGTAGCCCCCACGTAGTGCGAAACAGGGCCAATTGCACAATCACCACCAACAACAAGGTGAAATAGACCAGCGGCTGTTGTTGAAAGAAAATCTCGCCAATGACAGGGATGTCTGACAAGATCGGCACATTCCATTGCTGAAAGGTTTCGACACTTTCGGTCATGTTGAATTGGCGATAAAGATAGGCGGTGATGCCGACCGCAAAAATATTCAGCACCGTGCCGCTGATGGTTTGATCGGTGCGATATTTAATCGAGATGAGGGCATGAAATGCCGCCAACAAGGCGCCAGCCATAACGCCGCCAGCCAGCCCCAGCAGCGTTGAGCCAGTCACCACGCCGATGGCGAAGGCGGCATAAGCCGCCATCAACATGATACCTTCGAGCGCAATATTGATCACACCGCTGCGCTCGGCCAAAATACCGCCGAGGGCTGCCAGCACAATCGGCACTGCCGTGTTCAGCGTCTGCGACAACATGCTGATCCAGTTTAGGTCAAGGAGTTGGGATAGAAATTCCATGTGATTAGGGATGGGTCATAAGTAACGAGTAATGAGTAATGAGTAATGAATAGTTAAGTCTTATCACTCGTTACTCGTTACTTATTACTCATTACTCGTTAATTCTTCTTAAACAAACTGCGAATAATGGCAGGCGCAGCAACAAAGATGATGATAAAGGCTTGTAGCACCGAGATGATGGCAGGCGTGACGCCGGCCTGCAATTGCATAAAGCCCGAACCAGCGTTCATGGCCCCAAACAGCACCGACGCGATCAAGACGCCGATCGGGCTGCCTTGACCCAACAGCGAAATGGCGATGGCGTCGAACCCATAGCCAGCGGTGAAGGCAGCGGGCATATATTGATATCGCCCCAGCACCTCGGTTGCCCCAGCGATGCCGCATAATGCGCCGCTGATGAGCATTGCCACCACAGTGGTGCGATTGACATTAATCCCCGCATAGCGAGCCGCATCAGGATTGGCCCCTACGGTGCGGATTTGCAACCCAAGAGGCATGCGCTTGGTGAGAAACCAGTAACCAACCAAGATGATGAGGGCGAGAATAAATCCCCAATGCAGATTGTCGCTGCCACTAAAAATTTTTGGCAAAATGGCGCTATCGAGCACATCCGGCGTGCGCGGGGCGCTGCCTTTGCCGCGCAATGGGCCATTGATGAGGTAATCGGTGAGGGCAAAGGCGATATAGTTGAGCATGATGGTGGTGATGACTTCGTGTGCGCCGCGAGTCGCCTTGAAATACCCCGCAATACCAGCCCACACTGCACCCGCCAGCGCCCCGCCAATGATGGCAAGCGGCAGGTGAATTATGGCGGGCAAGCCGGTCACGGCATAGCCGATATAGGTGCTGACCACTGCGCCCATATAAAACTGCCCTTCGGCCCCGATGTTAAACAATCCCGCCGTAAAACCCAGCGAGACGCCCAAGCCCAACAAAATGTAAGGCGTGGCAATGGTTAACGTCTCGGCGAAAGCGCCGGGCTTAAGAAAAGCCCCTTCAAGCAGCGAGACATATACCGTGAGCGGATTTGCACCGGTAATGATAAGAATGATGCCCGCAATTAAAAGTGCAACGAATACGGATAATAATGGGGTCCATATAGCGTCCCATACCTTAAGGATAGGGGATGGTGGTTTTGTCGTGTTTGTCATAATTATTGAGCAAATTGAGGTGAACGCATTAGTTCGCCAACTGTGATATTACGCAATTTCGCTAAATCAGTGATAGCCTGCGCTCGCGTTACTTGCAATTTTTCAGATTTTGCAGTTAGTTGTAAAAGCATTTGATACTCGGCTTCATTCAATATCTCTTCGTGACGTTTTTGAATCAATTTTTCATATTTTTGTTGAATATGCGCGGGCAGCGTTTGATTAATTGCCTTAATTAATTGGGATTCATCAAGCGACAAGCTAGGCAAAAGGCGTTTTGCTCGAATACGCACAACTTGGCTTGTAAATTGCGTTAATTGTTGTGCTGGCAATTGCTCAACGGCATGTAACAATTGTTGTGGCGTAATCTCTAAGTTCACAGTCATAATAAGATTATATAGACGCTTAATTCTTCTGCGTCCCCATCATGAGCAAGCCGATGTCTTCACGCTTGGCGGTGGCGGCCTCAGACTGCCCAACGATCTTGCCTTTATACATGACCAAAATGCGGTCACTCAACGACATCACTTCGTCTAGCTCTGCCGAAATGAGCAACACGGCGGCCCCGGCATCGCGCTGGGCCACAATTTGCTTGTGAATAAACTCGATGCTACCGACGTCAACGCCGCGTGTGGGCTGCGAGGCGATGAGCAATTTGATCGGACGCGAAAATTCACGCGCCACCACCACCTTTTGCTGGTTACCACCCGACAAAGATCCGGCAAAAGTTTCTTCGCTCGGCGTGCGCACGTCAAATTTTTTCACCAAATCTTTGGCGTTTTTCGTAATCATCCCTTCATCGAGCGACATGCCTTTGGTAAAAGGCGGCTTGTCGAAGGTAGAAAGCACCATGTTGTAACGAATTGGATAGCTTAGCACCAACCCATATTTATGGCGATCTTCGGGGATGTGGGCCGCGCCAGCCTCGATCACAGCATCGGGGCTTTCATTGGGCATCACCGCCGAATCAATTTTTACTGTGCCTTGCTCGATATGCCGCAACCCAGTCAGGGCCTCGACCAATTCAGCTTGCCCGTTACCCTCAACGCCCGCAATGCCGACAATTTCGCCCGCCCGCACCTCGAACGAGACGCCATTCACCGCCACCGTGCGCCGCTCGCTGAGCACCCGCAAGTCGCTGATGCTCAGCACCGGCGCTTGTGGCTTGGCGGCATCTTTGTCCACCTTCAGCATCACCGAGCGCCCGACCATCATCGAGGCCAGCTTGGCGCTGTCGGCCTCTTGTGGCGTGGTTGCCCCCACTACGCGGCCCTGACGCAGCACCGTAATGCGCCGCGCCACCTTGAGCACCTCGCGCAATTTGTGGGTAATGAAAATGATGGACTTGCCTTGCGAAATTAATTGGCTAAGCGTGTGAAAAAGGTCATCTACCTCTTGCGGCGTCAGCACTGCGGTTGGCTCGTCTAGCACCAAAATTTGCGCATTGCGATACAAGGTCTTGATAATCTCGACCCGTTGCTGCATCCCGACCGACAAATCTTTGATATAAGCATCGGGGTCAACGTCCAAGCCATATTGCTTAGACAACGCGCGGATGCGATCGGCGGGTTTCTTCACATCAATAAACAAACCCTTGTTTTCTTCTAGGCCCAACGTCACATTTTCGGTGACGGTGAGCGTGGGCACGAGCATAAAGTGTTGGTGCACCATGCCGATGCCATGCGCAATGGCATCTTTGGGGTTCGTGATCTTGGTCGGTTTGCCATTGAGCAAAATCTCACCTTCGTTGGGCTGATACAGCCCATACAAAATGTTCATCAGCGTTGATTTGCCCGCGCCATTTTCACCTAACAAACAGTGAATTTCGCCTCGCTGCAAATCAAGGTTGATGTTGTCATTGGCAAGCACACCCGGAAAACGCTTGGTAATGCCGCGCATTTCAAGCACCGGCACGGCGTTCGGGTCAGCAGTGGGGGGGGAGGTTGAAGATTTATTCATGAAACAGCAAAATCAGTATATCTTATGCCACATATGAATTATCGCAGAAAAAAAACAGCCGCCAATTCCAAATCGGAATTGGCGGCTGAACCCTAAAGCTCAAAGCTCATGGCTTATTTGCATGGATCAGGCACACCGGTCTTCACGGTGCCAGCCTTCATGTCGGCGATCAGCTTGGTCATCTTGTCCTTCACTTCAGCCGAAACTTTGCTCTCGGTGTCATGATAAGGCGCAATGCCGACGCCGTCGTTGTTGATGTCGAACAAGGTGTTGCCACCCTTGAACTTGCCTTCAACGACAGCCTTCACGGCGAGATAAGTGGCTTGGTCAACCCGCTTCATGGCGCTGGTGAGCAAAATTGGCTTGGCGCCGTCGAGGGTGTTCCATTGATCTTGGTCTACACCGATGCCGAGCACGGCCTTGCCAGCCTTGGCTTGTTCGGCGATACCGAGCAAACCACCGTTGCCCGTGTTGCCACCGGCGCTGAAGATCACGTCAGCCTTTTCGTTGATCTGTGACACGGCGGTCTTCTTGCCCCATTCTGGGTCGTTGAAAGCCTTCGGACCCGGCTCTTGATACGCGCCGAGGGTCTTGACGTTCTTGTTGGTGAACTTGGCGCCATTTTCATAACCCACGCGGAACTTGCAGACGGGGGGGATGTTGATGCCATACACGCCGCCAACGACGTTGCTCTTGGTGACCAAACCGGCCAATGCGCCAGCCAAGAAACCAGATTGATCTTCGCTGAAGATCAAGCCCATCACATTCTTGGGGGCCTTGTCATCAAAATAGCCAACGTCAACGATGGCCAGCTTTTGGTTGGGGTTCTTGCCCGCAAATGCGGCAGTGTCGTCACCCATCAAGAAACCAACCGTGATGATCAGGTCATAACCATCTTTGGTGAAGGTTTCCATGTTCTTTTGATATTCGGTGGGTTGCTTCGATTCGATGGCCTTGGCCTCGACCTTGTCGCCCCATTCCTTCACGGCGCGTTGCACACCAGCCCATGCGCTGGCGTTGAAGCTCTTGTCATCCAACGAGCCGACGTCGGTCACCAAACCGACTTTCATCTTCTTGGGGGCCTCGGTTGGCTTGGGGGCCTCGGTTGGCTTCGGGGCATCTGTCGGCTTGGGTGCAGCCGTCGGCGCAGGCGCAGTGGTTGGGGCTGGAGCGGCGGTGGCGGCTGGCTTGGGGGCCTCGGTTGGCTTTGGCGCAGCGGTGGGG
>JAHBAL020000170.1 GCA_018500105.2 Anaerolineae bacterium | reverse complement strand
GAGATGTGTATAAGAGACAGGGCTTCGGCGCTTCGGTTGGCTTCGGGGCTGCCGTCGGGGTGGGCGGCGGGGTTGGGGCGGCACATGCCGCCAACACGACAGAGGTAGCAAGCACTGTCACCAACAGGTTTGATCGGTTTAACATAGGTTTTCTCCTTTTAATCTCCTTTTCGCTAGACCCAAGACGGCACGCAGGCCGTTTTCTAGCATACAACATGATAGCATTTTTTATCGAAATTGGAAAATTGAGCAACGTTAAAATGACATTAGAGCCGACTCGGCATTGATATACGTCATGAGCCACCTGCTTCATAATTTAACCCAGAAGATCGGAGGTTACGGCGATAGTAGAGAAATGGCTTTTTATAGACCGCTTCTCCGCATTTTCCGTTTTTCCGAGTTTAGATGCTAAATAGGAATTAGCGCTAAACGACTTGATGTCAGGATGCCGTTATACTTCTTTGTTAGCATTTATGGAACATATTTATGGGCGACACGCCGTGCGCGAATGTTTGCGAGCCGGACGACGCAAAATTCATCGCGTTTTGCTGGGGCGCGGCGTCAAGGATGCCCCCCTCATTCAAGAGATGAACGCACTTGCCGCCTCGCGCAATGTGCCGGTCAACCTGGTGTCACTTGAGCAACTCGACCGCATCGCCGAGCATACACACGGCGTGGCGCTGGTCGTCGAAGATTACCCGTATGTCGAACTCGAAGATATTTTAGATTACGCCGCCGAAAAGCAACAAGCGCCATTTATTCTTATCCTCGACACCTTGCAAGACCCGCAAAATTTGGGGGCGCTCATTCGCGCTGCCGAGGCCGCAGGCGTGCATGGCGTGGTCATGAGCGACCGCCGCAGCGCCAGCGTAACCTCGGCTGTTGTTCACGCGTCATCGGGCGCAACCGAGCATTTACGTATTGCGCAGGTGGTCAATATTGCACGCGCCATCGAAAATCTTAAAAAACATGATGTGTGGGTGGCGGCGTTACAAGATGACCCGCGTGCCGAAGATTTGTATCGCGCTAATCTCAAGGGCAGTTTGGCGTTGGTGGTGGGCAATGAGGGTGACGGCGTGCGGCGTTTGGTGCGCGACACGTGCGACTTTTTGCTGCGGCTACCGATGCACGGCAAAATCGAGTCGCTCAATGCCGCCACCGCTGGCGCAATTGCCATTTACGAAGCCTTGCGTCAACGCAGCGTGTAATTATGTAAACCCGTTAATCCGTTAAAATCATTAGTGCAGTTCTAACATGGCCTGCATATAATACAGGTTTTGTGCGCTCTATAATCAAATAAGCAAAACCACAGGCGTCGCTAATTCTTCTCTCATTCACACTGAAGTCTAGCGACGTCTTTTATTTGATGCCAGCGCAAACAGGAGTTAAATAAAAATCATGAACCTCAGACGAATTTTGATTGGCAATCCATTGCGCAGTGAGGAAGCGCAACATCAAGCCATCGGTAAAGTGGTCGCGTTGGCTGTGTTTGCCAGCGATGCTTTATCCTCAACAGCCTATGCCACTCAAGAAATTTTGATCGTTTTGGCGGCGGCAGCAGCCATTAGCGGAACCGCCGTTTTGGGCACGTCCATCCCAATCGCCATCGCTATCACCATTTTGCTGGCCATTCTCACCATCTCCTATCGCCAAACGATCTTTTCATATCCCGGCGGTGGCGGGGCCTATATTGTGGCGCATGATAACTTTGGCGATCGCGCCGCCCAAATTGCGGGCGCATCGCTCTTGGTCAATTACATCTTGACCGTTTCGGTCAGCATTTCAAGCGGTGTCGAGCAAGTGGCATCGGCATTTCCCGCCTTATATCCGCATCGCGTCACCATCGCCGTCATCGCCATTGCAGGCATGACCCTGATTAATTTACGCGGCGTGAAAGAATCGGGCAGCATTTTCGCCGTGCCCACCTATTTCTTTATCGCCGTCACCATGTTCACGTTGCTGCGCGGCCTATTTCAATGGTTGACAGGCACACTCAACATTGTCGAAGATGTCGAAGTGTTGCATTACCCCGCAAGTGAGCAAATGCAATACGGTTGGTTCCTCATTTTGTATGCATTTAGCAGCGGCTGTTCGGCCATTACTGGCGTCGAGGCCGTCAGCAACGGCATTCCTGCGTTCAAAGAACCGCGAACAAAAAACGCCGCCGCCACAATGATTGTGATGAGTAGCTTGCTCGGCACCATGTTCTTGGGCATCACCTTTTTGGCCAACGCAGTTCACGCGCAACCGAGCGAAGTCGAAACGATCATCTCGCAAGTCGCCCGCGCGGTGCATGGCTCCAGCGTGTTTTATTATCTGCAATTGGGTGGAACTGCCGTCATCTTGATTATGGCGGCCAACACAGCTTATGCTGACTTTCCACGTGTGGCTGCGCTGATGGCAAAAGACGGTTTCGTGCCACGCCAATTGGCATTTAAAGGCAGCCGCCTCGTCTTTTCATGGGGCATCATGGCGCTTGCAATCGCCGCCATCATCCTCATCATTATTTTCAACGCCAAAACCACCTTGCTCATCCCACTCTACGCCATCGGCGTATTTATGGGTTTCACGCTATCGCAATTTGGCATGGTGCGGCGCTGGTTGCGCGTGTCAAAATTTGGCGCAGACGATGAAATTGTGCTGGCCCACACCACCATGCGTTTCGACCCACAATGGCGTATCAAGGCAATTATCAATGCCGTCGGCGGCACACTCACCTTCATCGTGATGTGCGTTTTCACTTACACCAAATTCACGCATGGCGCATGGATCACAGCGATTGTCATTCCGATCCTCGTCGTTTTGTTCATCCGCATCAAAAAGCATTATGTGGATGTGGCCCGCGCCCTCAGCCTCTCTAAGCGCGTGGTGCATCCGAGCAAATTGCCATTGCACACCGTCGTCTTTGTGGATGATGTTCACATGGGGACAACGCACATGGTTGATTTTGCCATGTCGCTCGGTTCGCCTTGGACCGCCGTTCATTTTGAGGATAACCCTGAAAAGAGCAAGATAATTCAAAGCAAGTGGCAAGAGCGTATGGGCGAATGGGATCACCCGCTCATCATGCACCCTGCGCCATTCCGAAAAGTGTCTGACACCGCCGCCGAATATGTGCGCGAGCTACAAATGGAAGAGCCAGATACGATTATTCACGTGATCATGGGGCAAATTATCATGCACAGTTGGCCGTCGCAAGCCTTGCACGCCAACACCTCGATTGGCATCAAGATGGCGCTGCAAAATATGAAAGGCGTGGTGGTCACAGACGTGCCCTATCAGATTCGCCAAGAAGATGTGGAAAACGCCCCGCCCAATGAGCCGAGCGATTATCAAGTCACCACCTCGGTGCATTAATACAAAGTAAAAGCTTAGTCACTGGGCTTACTGAACCACGAAAGACACGAAGCACACTAAAATAGAATTCTCTTTCGTGTGTTTTGTGTCTTTCGTGGTTAAAATATCCCGAACGGCTTGCCTACCTAAGCTTTTACAATACAAAAACACAAATTCGTGGGGTGGGTCTATGATCCGCCCTTTTTGTTACCGCCCAATCTTTCTCTCCGACGTATGTGTGGGTATCATGGAATATAGGGCACAGGCCATATCGCACGCCCAGAAAAGATGTGCAAAAATCAAACCATTCGCATATTATTTTGCAATCATTTATGGAGACGCAACGGGATTAAATACAGGTTTTCTCGCTGCGCTCTGGTATTTTGCTCTCACATGTCACCCACCCAATTATTCAACCTGTTTACCTTATAAATATCCTTGAAATTGTCAATAAAGCACTTGTAATTATCTAAATTTAGGCTAAAATACGCCCGCTCTGAACACGCAAATCCTTGATTTCCTGCGCTGTCAGTTCGATGCATCGGCTGACCAAATTCATACCCTCGGCGAAGGTATGTTTTCGAGCGCATACGCCTTTCGCGCTAGTGGGCGCGATTATGTGATTCGGCTAAACAATCACCGCGAAGATTTTGAAAAAGACGCACTCGCAGCCACCACCATCCGCCCAAAAGGTGTGCCCGTCCCCAAAGTTATCAAAATGGGGCAGATTAACGCCAACGACCCCAAAAGCAATTTTTGCGTCTCAGAGTATTGCGCAGGAATGACACTTTTGCAACTAAATACACAAAAAGGGGCACAAGCCGAGCGAGAAATAGCAACCGAAATATTTCAGCTTCTCGACCGTGTTCGTAAAATTGATGTGTCACAGGCCAAGGGTTGGGGGCTAACCAACAAAACAGGCGAAGGCGGCTTTTCATCGTGGCCCGATTATTTACTCTCGCTTTACAACCATAAATTCGATTACGATTGGCACACACTATCGAAAACCACCTTTTTAGATGCCAAAGTGTTTGCGGCCTGTTTGGGTGAGCTACGCCGCCTCTCGCGCTATTGCCCCACCCAAAAATGGCTCGTGCATGGCGATTTCGGTTTCGACAACATCGTCACCGACGGGCAACGCATCACCGGCGTGCTAGATTGGGGCGAGATGCGACTAGGCGACTTTTTGTATGATGTCGCATACCTCGATTTTTGGTCAAAAAATGTGCCTTATGGCGATTTGTGGCTAGACTATGCCCGCAAGCAACGTCAAGAAGTACGTTTCTTTGATGAGCGGATGCGCTGTTACATGCTTTATATTGGTCTGTCGGGCATGGTGATCGCCGCCGCCCAAGGCAACGAGCATGAATATCGCCGCGTGCGCGAACGCACCCGCTCTGTCTTCGGCCCCGGACGACGATCCTCCACAGACTGGACGCAATAAGCACATAAACGCCATCTTCTTCATGCCGAGTATACTTGCGGCGCTCTATGTCCGTCATGCGTCTGTTCGCCCCACACTATGCGGCAAAAATTTTGATTGGGCTATCGGCCCTCGTCGCCGCTGCATTGCTAATTTTGGTTTTTCGCCCACTGTCAGTCGTGTTTGAAACCCCGCTCAGCGAAGATGGCTTTTACATGCTCGCCGTGTCACGCTATGTCGCACTCGGCCAAGGCATCACCATTGACGGGCAACACGCCACCAATGGGTTTCAGCCCTTGTTTGCCGCCATCATGGTTCCCATTTACTGGCTGCTCAATGGCGACCGCTACACCAGCTTGCGCGGTGTGTTGCTGGTGCATTGGTTATCACACATCGGCACGGCCTTGCTGCTGGGGCGCATCGCCAGCCACTATGCGCGTTTCGATGATGCGCTCACCCGTCGGGCAGCATTTGGCATCGTCGCTTTGTTGTGGCTCGCCAGCCGCCACGTCATCATCAACAGCTATAACGCGCTCGAAACCGGTTTGGTCATGTTTTTCGAGGCGTTGGTGTGGTTTTTATATCAGCGCAATTGGCGGCACGGCTGGCGATTGTGGGTGTTTGGCATTGTATTGGGCCTCATGGTGTTGGCCCGCATTGATGCCGTTTTTCTCGTGGTGTTACTCGCTGGTTTCGAGCTATTTCGCCAAGACACCCCACTGCGCCAACGCTTTTTGCGAGCCGCCCAATTCTCGCTTGTCGCCGGTTTGGTCTCGTCGCCTTGGTGGATTTACAATCTGATCGGCTTCGGCTCGCTCATGCCCACCAGTGGCAGCGCCCAAAGCTTGCCGTTTTCGCCAACCCGCATCCGGCCTATGCTTGAAGCGTTGCTGCAAAACGCCGTGCCCTATGTTCATTGGAGCGGCATTGACGGCACACCCAAACTCATCTTGCAATCCAGCATCGTGATTGGCATTATTGGATTATTCGCATTCACCCAATGGCGACGCAAACGCCACCCCGATGATGAGCATGGTCGTCATATTGGCCTCATCATGTTGCTGTTCATGCTGGCCTTGGCTGGCTATTACATCGCTACCTCGTTTGCCTATTACTTCTACCCGCGCTATCTCTCGCCGCTGATGATGGGGGCGGTGATGATGACGGGTTTGGCGTTGGCGCGATTGCCCCGCCTCAATGGGCTGTTGCTGCCAATTTACGGCGGGCTTGCCCTCATCGCCATGCTCAGCGTATATCGCTATTGCACCAACCTCGGCGAATCGAGCAACAAAAATTACACTGATCAATACGTGCTCATCCAAAACCATGTGCCGCCCGACGCAATAGTGAGCGCCGGGCAATCGGGCACAGTCGGTTACTTCCGCGATCATGTGCTCAATTTAGATGGCAAAGTCAACCAAGAAGCCTTGACCTATCGCGGACGCATCTGGCAATATTTAGATGCCGAAAAAATCAACTGGTATTGCGATTGGTCAACCATTTGGATTGAACCTGAACCCGAAAAGAAAGGCTGGCAACTGGTCGAGCGCAAAGGCTATTTCATGCTATACAAGCGCGTGCCGCCGTTGCAATAGCAAAGGCAATAATACGCAAAAAGCGAAATCTCGATGAAAACCGTCGCTATTGTTCAATCAAACTACATCCCTTGGAAAGGGTATTTTGACCTCATCAACGCCGTAGATGAGTTTATTTTGTTCGATGACGTGCAATACACACGCCGCGATTGGCGCAACCGCAACAAGATCAAAACCCCCAACGGCGCACAATGGCTGACCATTCCGGTGGATGTGAAAGGCAAGTTTCTGCAAAAAATTAATGAAACGCTGGTCAGCGACGCAACTTGGCGACGCTCGCATTTAGAGGCGTTGCGCCACAACTATGCGCGTGCGCCCCATTTTGCCGAACACAAGGCTTGGCTCGAAGCGCTGTATTTGGGTGATGATGAAACCGTACTCAGCAAAATTAATCATCGTTTTCTCGTCGCCATTTGCCAACGGCTAAACATAGCCACGCCCATTCGCTGGTCAAGCGATTACACCATTGTGGAGGGCAAAAACGAGCGGCTGATCAGCCTGTGTCAGCAAGCTGGCGCTGATGTGTATATTTCCGGCCCCGCCGCCCGCGATTATATGGATTTGGATGTTTGGCAACAAGCCGGCATCACGGTTAAATTTGCCAATTACGTCGGCTACGCCGAGTATCACCAATTGCACCCACCCTTTGATCATTTTGTCAGCGCCCTCGATTTATTGCTAAACGAAGGTCCCAATGCTGTAAACTACCTGTTAACCCATAAAACAAAGGCTAAGTTTGCAACTTAACCTATTAAAACAACGCTCATGAAAAAGCCAATCGTCATTTTTGGCGGCAGCGAAATTGCCCGCGCCGCCTGCACTTATTTCACCCACGATTCCGACTACGAAGTCGTGGCGTTCACCGTAGACCGTGCATATATCCAAGAGCCGATCATGCGCGGGCTACCCGTCGTGGCGTTCGAAGAACTCGAACAGCATTATCCGCCCGATGCGGTTAGCATGTTTGTCGCGCTGGGCTACCAGCGCATTTGCCGCATCCGCCAAGCGAAATATGAGGCGGCAAAGGCGAAAGGCTACCAACTGGCGAGTTATATTTGCTCACGCGCCTCGGTTTTTCCCGGCAGCAGCATCGGCGAAAACTGCTTTGTCGGCGAGATGAGCGTATTGCAAGCCCATGCTTGTTTGGGCAACAATGTGTGGGTGTGGAGTGGCAATTTGATCGGCCATGATGTAACGATTGGCGATCATTGCTTTATCTCGTCGCATGTGGTGATTGGCGGCAATGCCAAAGTCGGCCCGCGCTGCTTTTTTGGCATGAACGCCACTGTGCGTGACGGCATCACCATCGCCGAAGAAAATGTCATCGGCGCACAAGCGTGGATCAGCAAAGACACCGAACCCTGCGCCGTCTACGCCGCCCCGCCCACAGCCAAGTATCATAAGCGCAGCGACGAAGTAAAAATTTAAAATGGAAAATTAAAAATGGAAAATGTCCCCAAATTTTCCATTTTAAATTTTCAATTTCCCACTTGTATGGCTGTGTCTGACACCAAAGATTGCCGACCATTCACATTGGCGAAAATGCGAATGTGATAAATGCCCGCTCGACCACCGCTGTCGAGCTTGACCTTGCTGGCAAAATGCGAGCCATTCAGCTTGGGCGCGATGGCTTGACTAACCGTGTTGGTGGGCGAAAATGTGTGCGGCTGCCCCGCCAATTGCGCCACCGTCAGCGGCCTCGGCTCAGCCTCCCATGCCACATTGATCAATGGATTGTTCGCCCCGTTGATGAGAAAACCCGCCACATCAATTTCTTGGCCCACCCGCGCCACACGCGGAATCGCACCCAGTTGGGTATACCGATTGATGAACGTCTGAGCGATACGCACATCACCCGTGTTTGGGTTATATACCATGCCAATACCAACATGCGTGTGTTCTGGCATCAAAATATTGGCGCGATGCCCCGAACTTTGCATCAGTGCCTGTTGGGCATCGCGCACAATTTTGTCCCAATCGGTAATGATGGCAGGGCGACCATCGCTAAAGCGCCACCAAAACATATAGATATTTTCCATCGAAGCATCGGTTCCACCCGCAAGGCTATAACGCAAATCCGGCCCATTACCGCGAATATCCCAATGGCTAAAATAGCCCATCGTTGCCATTTCTTGGGCGTGGGCGCGGGCCACCCCAGCGGCAAAGTCGTCCCATTGCACCGGTGCTAAACCGGCATTGCGCCGATCTATATTGACCAATTCCAACATGCGTTGTTCGAGCGCGGCGAAGGCGGGCGGCACACTCGTGTTTTTAACAGGCGTGGGGGTAGGGAGAGGCGGTCTGGTGGCAGTTGGGCGCGGCGTGGCCTGCACAACTTGGGCTGGGCGCGGACGTGTGGCTGTCGCGCGGCGCTCTACCGCTTGAAATTCGGCGGCCTGTGGCTGAGATTGCACAACCGCCATTGTGTCGGACGCCGATTTATCGGCCACTGGCACAGTTGGCATTGGCGACGCCGATGGGAAGATCATCGGCGTAGGTAACACAATCACGTCTCGGTTGATGGCATTTTGGGCCATCACCGGTGTAGACAAAACGACAGTTTCGCTCGTTCGAGCGCTAGGAGCGCTAGAACAAGCACAAAGTGAGAACGATGAGAGAGCGACGCAAATAATGTAGGGTCTATATTTGGTCATCTTTTGCAAAAACGGCAGTATCGCATTTAGGCAATGATGAGGGTGCGGACGACAACGAAGCGACGATGTTTGTGAAATGCGATATCTGCTCTTTTTAGTCAGCTGCGAAGATTTCTACGACTAAAGTCTGATTTTGCATGCAAAAGATGATAAAAACCTGAAATTGATGCAAAGATTGGCGTAGATCACTTAGAGAAATCGCATAGATTTCTACAAGTATTTTTCAACGGCCCAGCCGCCCTCACGAACAACCGGCACCGAAAGGTCGGGAGTGTTCGGGTTAAAAGTCAATTTGTTGTTCCCGTTCAGCGCATCAACCACATCGCCCATCCAATCGGCCAAAGCCAGCGGCTGCCGCAACGCCTGCGCCACTTGCATGGGCGAGATGTCGTCAAGCGCAATACCATCGGGATGGTCAAATGTGATGCGTGGCAAAATTAAGATGGAGGATGGGGCGGTAAAAACGGCGAACTGTGCTGGATCGTTGGCTTGTAATGCCGCGTTGTCGCGGGTAATTTGGTCAATGACATCTTGGGCCATCATCAAACCCGCCACTGTGATGCTCTCGCCCAGTTTTTGGTTCGTCACCGTGACCACTCGCGTCGGCACGCCAGTCAATTTGGTAAATTCTTTGGCAGCTTTTTGCAGTGTTGGCGCAAACAATGGCGCAGTCACCAGTGTTGCCGCGCTGAATTGAAAATGAGGCCATTTTTCCCTTTCGGCTTTCAATTCTAAATTTTTCACCCGTCGCCATTCATCTAAAAAGGCTCGCACCATCCCCATGCCATTTTCAAACAAACGATGCCCTTCGTAATGGCCTTTGGTCGGCAAGGGGCGCTTGCCCACCAAATACCATTCGTCGGTGGCCCACACAAACCGGCTGCCCAGCGTGCGCTGAAATTCGGCCTGCCACGCCTGCACCTGATCTAACATTTCGGCACATTCGGCGGACGTATGCGGACGATGCCCATATTTGTGGTGCTTCGACAGCCCAACTGGCACAACGGTTGCCGTCAACACATGCGGGTAAAGCGCAGACAGTTCGCGCACGCTGCGCTCGACCCATGCGCCATCGTTGATACCGGGCGTGATAACGAGTTGGGTGTGCATTTCGATGCCATGATCGGCCAACCAGCGCAATTGCTGCATCACATCGGGCGCGGTGGCGTTGCGCAAACATTTGCGGCGCACCTCGACATCGGTGCAATGCACCGAGACATACAGCGGGCTAAGCCGTTGCTCGGCCAAGCGATCCCAATCTTCTTGCTTCAAATTGGTTAGGGTGACATAGTGCCCAAACAAAAACGAATAGCGATAATCATCGTCTTTGATGTAAAGTGTGCGGCGCATTTTGGGCGCGTTTTGCAGCACAAAGCAAAATGGGCACAAATTATTGCAACGGCGAATGTCAATATCGAAGGTGGGATGTTCGAACTCGATGCCCAGCGCTTGCCCAAATTCGCGGTGTGCTTTTAGCGTCAATGCCTGCGCATCACGCTCAAGCGTAAAACACAATTCAGATTCGGCGCTATAAAATTGCGCGTCTATCACGTCGCGCAATGAATGCCCGTTAATGGCAAGCAGGGCATCTGTGGGCCGCAAACCCGCCGCCGCCGCCGCGCTCGCCGGTTCAATCGCTTTAATTAATCCTTTCATGAGGGAAGATGCAAGATGCAAGAACCAAGAGCTAAGAACCAAGAACCAAGATGTAAGATTCAAGATTTAAGACTCAAGATTAGTAAAGATGCTGGATGATTTTACTCTGTATTCTCTGCCCTCTATCTTGCTCTTGGTTTTTAATTCTTGATTCTCGGCTCTTGACTCTTGGCTCTTGGCTCTTGGTTCTTACATCTTGGTTCTTGGCTCTTAAACTCAGCTCGCGTATGCGCCACGCATCGCGGCGGGAAGCACAGCGGCAAGGCGGTGCATTGCGTCTTCGGTGGCGCGATCTAAATTTGGACGCGGGCCGGGGCCAAAATCGAGCTGAAATGCTGGGCCGAGGCGCACATTTACTTCGGGGCGGCGCAACCGCAGCCAACCCGAAAAACTAAAGTGATGTGTGTCTAATAGACCCACAGGCACAATATTCACCGGTTTTTTTACCCGCGATACGATAAAAGCAAAACCATTGTGTGCACGAATAAGCGCCCCAGTTGGGCTGCGTGTGCCTTCGGGCGAGAGAATAATTGCGCCATCGTTTTCTAGCACCTCGCATGATGCGCGAATCACTTGCTTATCTACTGCGCCGCGATGCACCGGAATGCCGCCGTAGGCCATCACCAGCCAACGTGTCCATTTATTCTCAAAAATCTCGACTTTGGGTAAGGGTGTGATGTCGCGCTGTATCACCGCCATCGGAAAAGCAGGGTCGAGGGCGTGAATGTGATTAATGATGAATACCACTGGGCCAGTTACGGGCACGTGTTCAAGCCCGCTTATCTTAATATTCACCAAACCACGTGCCACTGGCGCTAACGTGGCGCGAATGAATGGCCGCCATTTATGCTCGCGGTTCCATTCCCAATGCCGCTCAAACACTGATTTTTTATTCTCGGCAGCGGTAATTTCTTCTTGGTTGATAGGGGAAGTGGTCATAGTGTTAATGTTGCATGGGGCAAAGGGCAGGTTGCAGGTTGCAGGTTGCAGGTTGCAGGAGGCACGTTGCAGGTTGCAGGTGAACAACTTTGCAACTTTGCAACTTTGCAACTTTGCAACCCTGCCCCCATCACCTCATCGCGTTGTTGGGTCGAGCACATCGCGCAGGCCGTCGCCGAGCAAATTGAAGCCAAGCACTGCTAAGCCGATGGCAACACCGGGGAAGACGGACGGCCAAGGGTTGTTTTGCATGAAGCCATAGGCCGCGCTAAGAATATTTCCCCACGACGGGCTTGGCTCTTGCACCCCAAGGCCGAGGTAACTAAGCGCGGCTTCGGTGAGAATGGCAGCGGCGATGGTGAGCGAGGTTTGCACGATGAGCGGGGCCAAAATATTTGGCAAAATATGCCGCAGTGTCACCCGAATGGGCGACACGCCCAAACTGCGCGAGGCTTCGACATATAACAGATTTTTGGCTGCTAAGGTCGAACCGCGTGTCAGCCGCGCAAACACGGGCAGATTGACGATGCCGATTGCCAAAATCACATTGCTCAGCCCCGGCCCAAACACCGCCAAAATGGCAATGGCGAGCAGCACCGCTGGAAACGCAAACAAAACGTCCATCATCCCCATCACAACAGTGTCGAGCCAGCCGCCCCAATAGCCCGCGATCAAGCCCAAAATTACGCCGATCACCAATGAGATCGCCACCGACATGATGCCCACTTGCAATGATGCCATTGAGCCATGCAAAATGCGACTCATGATGTCGCGCCCGAAATTGTCAGTCCCCATCAAAAATTCAAGGCTTGGAAAAGCATAGCGTTTTGAAATTTGTTGGCGCGTGGGCGAATACGGCGACAACATTGGCCCCAACACGGCCGCCAAAACAAACAGCAAAATGAGAATGCCGCCAGCAATAAATTGCGGGCTGCGCATGGCGCGGTAGCGTAAACGAAGGTATTGAGATGACATAGGTGAATCACCTTGAAAAAATTTGACTTTTTTTGTTTTTCATGAGATCATCACGGGTCACTATGCAAGGTTACAAACCTGAAAACCCGATTATCGTTCAAGGCGACAAGAGTATTCTACTTGAAGTTGATAACCCCCAATACGCTGATGCGCGTGATTTATTGGCGCGTTTTGCTGAGCTAGAGAAAAGCCCTGAATATGTGCACACCTACCGCTTAACCCCGCTTTCGTTGTGGAATGCGGCGGCGGCTGGGCTGAATGCCCAAGCGATTTTGCAAGGGTTGAACCAATTTAGCAAATATCCGTTGCCCGACAACGTGCGTATTGATATTATTGATGCGATTAATCGGTATGGCCGCATTAAGATCGTGGTTCAAGATGGGCGGATGTTGTTGATTTCGGAAGACGCCAGCTTGATGGAAGAGATTTCGCGCCACAAATTATTTCAGCCGTTGATGAAGGCCCGGCTCGGTCGCACCACATTTGAAGTTGACCCCGGCCAACGCGGGCATGTTAAGCGGGTGTTGATGCAAATTGGCTACCCTGCCGAAGATTTGGCCGGTTATAACGAGGGCGAGCATTTTCCATTTGAATTGCGTGGCTTGGGAGCCAATACTGGTGCACCGTTTGACTTACGCAATTATCAGGCCGAGGCTGCCGATGTGTATTGGGCGGGCGGTAGCGCAGCGGGCGGTAGCGGGGTCATTGTGTTGCCATGCGGCGCGGGCAAAACCATTGTCGGTATCGCAGCAATGGCAAAATCGCAATGCGCCACGCTTATCCTCACCCCAAATACCGTGTCGGTGCGGCAATGGATCCGCGAAATTCTCGACAAAACCACCATTACCGAAAATCAAATTGGCGAATATACCGGCCTAAAAAAGGAAGTGCGCCCGATCACAGTGACCACTTACCAAGTATTGATTCATCATAGCCTGAAGCGTAAGGCCAAAGCCGAGGATAAGGCAATGGTTGTAGCAAATGGCAACGGCAGCGGGCTAGACGGCGCTGACGATATTAGCATGGCTGATATGATGGCGGTTTTAGAAGAACCTGTGCAATCGCGCAGCAGCAAAGACGGGGCAGAATGGATTACGGCGAGCGGACGCAAGAGTAAAAACCCGAAAAAGTTGCCGAATTTGAGCGAATACCCACACATGGAATTATTCAACTCGCTCAATTGGGGGCTGATTATTTATGACGAGGTGCATTTGTTGCCCGCGCCGGTGTTCCGCATGACCGCCGAGATTCAATCGCGCCGCCGCTTGGGACTAACTGCCACCTTGGTGCGCGAAGATGGCGCCGAGGGCGATGTGTTTTCATTGGTGGGGCCGAAGAAATATGATGTGCCATGGAAAGATTTGGAGCGCCAAGGGTGGATCGCCACCGCCGAATGCCACGAGATTCGCGTGGCGCTGGATGATGATGACCGCATGGAGTATGCGGTGACGGGGCAAGACAAAAAATATCGTTTTGCGGCCAGCACGCGCAAAAAGTTAACCATTATTTCGATGTTGATGCACAAACACCGTGACGACGAAGTGCTTATCATCGGTCAATTTCTCGACCAGTTGCACGCCATCGCCGAGCGCATCGGCGCACCACTCATCACCGGTGAAACGCCTGTGCGTGAACGCGAAAAGCTATTTCAACAATTCCGCACTGGCGAAATCACAAAATTGGTCTTGTCGCGGGTCGGCAATTTTTCAATTGACCTACCCGATGCCAATGTGCTGATTCAGGTGAGTGGCATGTTTGGCTCGCGGCAAGAAGAAGCGCAGCGGCTGGGTCGGGTATTGCGGCCCAAGTCAAATGGCTTGTTGGCACATTTTTACAGCATTGTCACCCGCGACACGCTTGACCAAGATTTTGCCGCCAAGCGCCAAATGTTTTTAACCGAGCAAGGCTATCATTACGACATCATGTATGAGGACGAAGTAGCGGCCTATCAGCCCGCCATCATCGCCCAAGACGCAACGCCAATTCGACGCACGGTTAGTGGTTTTATCAATTAACGTTTTTACCCATTCTTCACATGCCAAAAAAACGCTCTAGCCCGTTCGATGACGTTGAAAAAGAGTTTGCATTTTTTAAGTCTGTCTTTAGCACAATTCTGAATAACGGCAGAAACGACAATTTAGTTGACGACGACGACGACGACGACGACGATATTTTCTCGCCAGAAGCAGATGCCCTTAACCCCCCAACACCCATGCAAAACCCACAGGCCGATACCGCCGTTCTCCAAGCCCAAGATGCAAGCTCCAAAAACTGGAAAAATGCTGACAATTTTCGCGCTGATCCAGTTGACTTGACCGAGGCGTTAAGCCAATATACAACCAATCAGCTACGCGAAATGGCGCGGGTGCTGGGGTTTAAATTAAAGGGCACGCAAAAAAGTGTGGTTGTGGATGCAGTGCGCGTGGGGCTGGTGGATTATGTGGCGCAAATTAAGCATACCCCCGATGCACTGCTACAAAGTTTGTCGCCAGAACAAGCTATCTTTGCCCGCAAATTGCTCACCGCGTTCGATGTCGAAGGCGTAGTGCCGCGCAACATCAGCAAGCATTTTCTGGCTGCAACCAAGGAAAAGATTTTGGAAAGCGACGCAAACAAGCGTTTGGGGGCGCTATTTGAATCACTTACTGAGCGCGGCTTCCTTTTTCAATACTATCCCAATAACCCCGAATTACGTTACCGCGATGTCTACTATCGCTGGGTTCCGATGAAAGACATAGCGCATCGCGTGCCGGTCATGCAATGGCCCGACACCATGCTTTTGTCTAAACGCGAGACCGACAAACTATCGCCACACACAACCAAGCAAGGATTTCTCGAACAATTTGAAGCCTTTTTAGAGGCGGTTCATGCAAGCGGGGCAGAATGGCGGCAACACGCGCCAAAACACGCCAAAACAGCCGCCATTTCATGGCTGCAAGATTGGGAACATAATGCAGATGAGGTCGAAAGCATCTTAAATTCGCGGCGTGGCTGGTCGCCCGATGGCACAAGCGGCATTTCGGTGCGCATGACGCCGCATTTAACCGAAGCCTCGGCACAGAGTATCGAAAATCAAACCGGGCTGAGCAACGAGCAAAGCGATTTATTCTTCACGCTTGCGGCGGCTTTGCAGCTTTTGGATCGCCCCGAAAACATACAAGCACGTCTAAACAGCCCGATACGCATATTTTTAAATTCGCGCAACTACGAAACATGGCAAACGCTATCGCCCGAAGAAAAACTAGGCCGCGCGTGGCGAGCGTGGACTGAGCAAACCGTTTATGCAAGCGAAGTCGCTCACGCTGTCGGCAAGGTCGAAGCCACTGCCAATTTTAAGGTGATGCGGGCCATCGGCGCTCGTGACATAAGTTTATACAGTTTGGGTGCAGAATGGTGTGCATTGCGGCGGTTTGTGGTGCGGGCGCTACGCGGGCTGCCCAGCCAAACATGGGTGTCGTGGCCCGAGTTTCGCAAAGTGTTGTTCGAATTGCACCCAAATGCGTCACATATGCTGCACACGAACGACCAATGGTGGTTTTCGAGCATCGTCAGCAATATTCGCTTTGATCAGATGAAATATGACGACTGGCAAAAAGCGACCGGCATGATCATTTTACGCATTCTGACTGAATCGCTACAATGGTTTGGGGCAGTCGAATGCGATTGTGCGCCCAGCAAAAGCGGCATGGCGACCAACTTGCGTGCTTTTCGCATCACCGAAGTCGGCAAATGGCTGCTTGAAGGTTTGAGCGACGCTCCAAATGCCAAATTGCCAAACGATGCCAAACCCAAACCCCGTGCCTATTCGCCTATCGAATGGTGCGGCGATTTCAGTTGGCGCGTTCCGCCCGCGCCCGACCGCGCCGCACTCGTGACCTTCTCGCGCATGATCGGCGACCCCGAAGGTGCGCCTTCGACCTACACGCTCACCCATAACAGCATTGAACGGGCATTGCGACACAATATCACTGTCAACGAGTTTGTCGCGCAGTTCGCTCAATTTAAGATTGACATTTCGGCGGCGGCCAAAACGCGATTCGAGCAAATCGCGGAGCGTTACGGCCAAGTGCGCATTTACGACGGTGCAACCGTCTTGCAGGTGGCTGACGAGATCACCTTGCGCGAATTATTGGCGAGCACGTCATTGGCGAATTTTGTCATTTATCAACTATCTCCGCGTGCCCTTGTCATTGACGTCGCTGGCGTTGATGAATTGATGCGCGAAATGAGCACACAAGGGCATACGCCCAAACTGGTGGAGTAATCTATGAATTGGAATGATGTCCTTCACAGCTATGAAGATTCGATTTTATTCAACATTTATTGCAATGTTGCCAACGAAAAACCGGGAAATAAGACCTTTAGCCGCGAGCAGTTGGTTGACGGGCTACGCAAAAGACTGGGCAAGCCAGAGCAAGTTCGCACCGCTCTAACCTATATTGGTCGTATCGAAGCCTTTATCATCAAACAATTGATTGCGCAAGGCGGCACACAAAAGATTGAAGACGTGCGCAAGTCGGTTAAAGAAAATGGCTTTGCATTAAAAGTGAGCAGCCCAAACCCGAGCGATATCACCCCTGATTATCAAGGTGTGCCCACATTCGAAGACCTCATTGCACGGCTCGCGGCGGTTGGGTTGGTGTTCTCGCGTGATACATCAAAGGCAACAAAACTTGTTGAGTGGGCGCACGGTCGAATTTTGTATATACCCGACCCAATTCGACATGTTTTGATGATGACCCGCGACTTGCGCGATAATCTTGATAAGCTCATGCATTTGGACATCGTGAGCGTCGCACTTGGCTTTTCACCCAAAACAATCATTCATAATGGCGCAAGCGAATTTCAACGCGATGTCAGCCGCTATTGGCGGCATGTGCGCCGCGTTGGCCGTTTAAATATTACGGCAAATGGCTGGATCTATAAAAACACCTATAAGCATGTGCTTGCCGCACTAAACAGCCCGCCCGATGCCCCCACAGACGAATCGGGCAACTTGCGCTTGTGGTTTATTCGGCGCTTGCTCACTTGTGTCGGCGATTTTAAGCTGCAAAATAGCGAATTGCTGGCAACTGAACCCCCGAGCTTGCTGCAAATGTCAATGGCAGAACGGATTCGTCATTGTTTTGAAACATGGCGCGATGGCAAAGTGTGGAGTGAATTTATAGAATTGATGAATGGTCCGCTACCCGAACAAGAGAGCATGTTGTGGATAGCGCCAGAGCTAAATAAGGCGCGTACTACCTTTTTGCGGGTAATGGCGCGACTGTCCGCCAACAACCCACAAGGGTGGGTAGCAGCATCGGATCTTGTTAATGCCTTGCATCGCACAGAATACGAATGGCTTTTTCCGCGCACTTTTCGCGGCAAAAATCTAAAGAAAGCAAATTCACTCTACAAAAGCCCTTATTACTACGAAAATAACCCATATCGCATTACATTTGAAAACATAACAAGCGAAGAACAAGGTTGGCTAGCAGTTGAAGGAGCCGCTATTTTTGCAATTTTACAGCATCCCCTATCTTGGCTTGGGCTGATAGACATGGGGTATACCGGCGATGTAAACAGCAAAAACACACGCGAAATTGGGTGTCGGCTAACGGAGACGGGGGCATGGCTATTGGGCATCGGCCCGCAGCCCCAATTTGTCGAAAGTGGCGGGCGGGTGGTGGTGCAGCCCAATTTCACAATCTTGGCAATGGAGCCAATTCCAGATAGCGTGATTCTTGCGCTTGACACCTTTGCCGAACCGAAGGGCGGCGATCGTGTGCTCAATTATGAGCTAAACCGCGCCTCGGTGTATCGGGCGCAGACCAAAGGCAAAAGCGTCGCCGAGATTGTTCAATTTCTCGAGCAACATCAGGGCGGGCCGCTGAGCAACAATGTGCGCCGCACGCTAGAGGAATGGGACGCTTTGCATCAGCGCATCGTCATTTACCGCGATGCGCGGCTATTGCAATTTGCCAATGCCAAAGCCAAAGCCACTACGCAACCCATCATCGAGCAGGCCAATGACGACGGCGACACAAATATCGCTAAAAAAGCTGTTTTTGCCAACTTAAACGAAAATTTTATGGTGTCAAAACATGCCGAGCCAAACAAACAACTGGTGGATCGCTTATCATCACAAGGCTGGATTCCCATCAATAGCCCCGCAGGCAGTGTGGATGTGACCAACAGTGTTCGACTTGAGGACAGCGGCGATTTTGAATTTCGGCAACCCACCCCCAGCATCTATGCCTTATCGGTCACCGACCAATGGTCTACGCGTACTGCCAATGGCGGCAAAATTACGCCTAACAGCGTGCGAGCAGCCATGAGCAAAGGCGTAAAGCTCGATGATTTGCTGTCGCAGCTTAAAAATTTATCGGGCGGAACACTGGCCTTTGAACTTGAGACAAATATTCGCAGTTGGGCGGGGTTTTATGGCAAAGCCAGCCTAAAGACGGTGTGTTTGCTTGAACTGTCTAACCGTGAAGTATTGGACAATTTGCTCAAAGACCGCGTTTTGGGCAAATTTTTGAAACCCATCGAAGGCAGCGCCAAACCAATGGCCTTAGTTGATGAGGCCCATGCCGAGCAAGTAGCCTCGGTACTACGCGAACGTGGCGTGGTGGTGTAGACAATATGTCAAGTAAACGTCAAATAAGCGATTCTGTATTCGACTAGAATTAGAGTGAGGAATATCAATGGCAAAAGCACTTTTTGAAGGATTGGTGCGCGATGAAAGCGAACGCGCTGTGTCGGTGGTTTATGTTGGAGCCGACCCGACGTATGTGGTGACTGAAGATGGAATGCGGTATCACATTGATGCACGGGTGGTTGACACCCAAGTGATGGAGATCTTTCAAGAAAACATCAAAGGCCATCAGCCCGAATTGGCAGAGGCGATGATGAAGTTTATGGGCAGCAAAGATCTCTTTACCAAAGTGTCCATTGACAAAAACTTGCGCGATTTTGACAAAAACCTGCCGCAGCTCTATGAGCAAGGCATTCCGGCAGAGGCGCGGCAATATCTCGGCATGATGGGGTTTCGGGTTGTCATCAATCGGCATGGCGACTTGGTGAAGCTCGATATGCCCAGCGCGGTAGACGAAGACGAGCAATAAAAAAACGGCGGAGGTTTTAACTCTCCGCCGTTTTTTTATTGCAAATTTAAAGCGTTGCGGTTGAATCACTTATATTTTACGGTTTCTTAGTCGGTGTCACAGTTGGGGTCGCAGTTGGGGTTGCACTCGGCGTTACCAGCGTAGGGTCAAACACATCTTTCAAAATAACGCCCATGTAGACCGGCCCAGCGGTGGGGGTTGGGGTGGCAGCAGGTGTCGCTGTTGCGGTTGGCGTGGCGGTGACGGCTGGCTTGCCCAAGGCATCACAAATGCCCTGATGAAAAAGTGCGCCCATCGTTTCATATTCCGACTCACTCGGCAAGAAGTTGTCTTCAGAATTTGAGCTGGTCAGCACAGCGGCCACATCCACCAAATAAATCTTACGGCCCTTGGCAGTTTGTTGTGCGACGACATTCTTGGTGGCTTGGTTATAGGCCAACCGCGACTGTTGAATCTTGACGCGCGGGTCTTTGATCGGTGGCATCGTCGCCATCAACATAATCGGATTGTTCATGCGTGACATTGTGCCATCCACCAAGGTATTCATTGATTGCGTCATGTCGCCTTCGGAATTATTCGAAATAGCATCAATCACGCCTGCGCTAAACAAAACGATATTTGGGCGCTTATATTGCTCTTCAAAAAAGGCCATGTTCACAATGCCTTCGCTCGCCAAACGCCCCAATGACAAACCATACCAACCATAATGATCCACATCTTTTGGCCCTTCAAAGCCTTTTTTCTTTTTTGAGCCAGTAAAGTCAAAATTAAAGCCATCTTTGGCCAAACGCTGCTCTAAGTAACCGCGATACGCGCCTTGTTGTGAGCCATATTGCCCTTCGCGTGGGTTTTCGTCATATACACCCACCGCATATACATCGCCAAACAGCAAAATTTGGATTTGCGACGACGGCGGCGTGCAGAGTGGCACGTGACCGGCTGTGGTTGGCGTAACGGTTACTGTTGCGGTTGGGGTCGGGGTTCCGTCTTCGCCAATAATACTCGGTTTGGTGTTGCCACCCAATGCCTGTGTGTTGAGCGATGAAGTAATAAGCATGAACGCCGCCGCAGTCGAGAGAAATGCACCGACAGAAAGTATTTTTTTGTGTTTAGGAGTTTGTGTCATATTTAAACGTAATCCTTTATATTATGCGCGGCAGCATAAGCCGCAGCCTCAGCCCGATTGCTAACGCGCAACTTAGAAAATATGGCGCTGACATAGTTACGCACAGTGCCTTCGCCCAATGACAAAATATCGGCAATTTCACGGTTGGTGCGGCCTTCGGCCAAATGCGCCAATACTTTTAGCTCTTGCTCAGTGAGTTGGGCAAAGGCACTTTCTTCGCGTTTACGTGCCTGTTCTCTCATTTTAGCAAATACTTTTGAGGTAGATGTCGGATCTAGCGAGCCGCCGCCCAAGCCAACATTTTCGATGGCGCGGATGAGATCATTGCTGCCCACTTGCTTGAGCACATAACCCGATGCGCCAGCATTAATTGCCTCATACAGCATGTCGTCGTCACCATACGAGGTCAAAATAATGACCTTCACCGCAGGCGCAACTTTGGTGATCTCGCGGCAAGCCTCGATGCCACTCATACCCGACAACCGCACATCCATCACCACCACATTAGGGCGATACATCAATGCTTTGCGGATGGCTTCTTGACCACCCGAAGCTTCGTCTACCACCTCAAAATCTTCGCGTTGCATCAATAGGGCTTTTAACCCAATTCGCACAACCTCATGATCATCAACCAACAAAATTCTAAGTTTCGCCATTACCTTATTTCCTTTCCCCTAACTATACATCGTTATGTCTAATTTTGCCAAATTTTCAACACAATTTGTGTGCCCGCGCCCGGTGTCGCGTTTATGGCAAATTCGCTTTTGAGCAAACGTGCCCGCTCGTGCATATTATTTAGCCCGCGCCCAAAAACGCCGCGTTGTGGCAATTTGCCTATCCCATTATCGCTGATCGTGAGCTGGATGACATTGCCATAAACCAGCTCGACATTTACCTGAGTGGCATGGGCGTGGCGCACAATATTGCTCAGCGCCTCCCGCATAATTTGATAAACATGCAAACGCCGGTCCGGCGGCAAAATCCATTCGGGGTTACCGTCAGATCGCCACTCGGTGGGCAAACCCGTGCGCAAACGAAATTCACTCACAATCTCGATCAGCCCACGCGCCAAATCTTCTTCGGCAGACGATGAACGCAAATCATAAATATATGAACGCACATCTTGAATTGTGCGGTTAATCATGGTCAAAATACTGCCAATTTGGGTGCGGGCATTATCAAGAATACGGCTGGCATCAGGTGCGGTGGCCTTGGCTTGATCGCCTGCATTTTTAATCATCGCGTTAACCCCTTCGAGCAGCAAGCCAACGGCATAAATTGACTGAATTGTGCCATCATGCAAATCGCGGCTAATCCGTTCGCGCTCTTCGACCAACGACTGTTGGCGCTCCAAATCTTGATTAAGCCGTTCAGCCTCGATGCGAAAAACATCGAGCGCCCGAAAGAAAAACCACAAAATAACCAGCCCAGTCAACGCCCGAAAAACCCCAATTGGCACACCGATCAGTTGATAAGGCAATTTATCATTTAACCAAGTGGAAGGAAAGCCCACGACTGCGGGCGCAAATATCCCTTCGCCAACGGCATAAAACAAAAAAGCAAACCCCGCAATCCGCAATGAATTGAAAATGCGTTGAAGGTGGAGCGGGTCTAGCAAACGCGCCGCTTGCTGTCGCAAACCATCAGCCACCAATAACGATGCCGGAATACACACAAAATAGCGGATCACGGTCTCGAAAATAGCGTTGCGGGTTTCAAGCAGCAAATCTTGTTGCGTAATTTCAAAAAATAAAAACAATAAACCAACCACCAGCACCAAAATCGGCAAAATAACAACAGCACGTTCAGGCACAACAGTCTCATTCAGTTTAAGCCCAAACCCCAACAATGCAGTGAAAGTGAGCAAATGCACGACCAGTTGAAATACCCGCAGCACTTCAATCGTTGCCGCATCCAGCAATTGGGTTTGGATGGGGATAAAGCCATTGCCCCATGTCGCCAATGCTTCTAAAAAGCCAAACGCCGCCAACCAAGGCAATGCGCGTGACAACTCAAGTTGGCTCCGTTGCCGCCATTGCATCCAGATCGCCACGCCAAGAATTAAAAACACCTGACCATGCACAAAATGAACGATGACGTCGTTGATGCGAAAAAACTCACTTAGAAATAATCGAATATCGAGCAGCATAAAATAATAGGCCGATAGACCTATACATATCTTATAATCCAAACTTGTCAAAGTTAGTGTTGGGTCAACCTAACCAACCATTAACGTTATATTTTAAGCGCAAACAACATAAATGTGGGCTACTGCTGATCTTTTGCTAATCTTAGCGGCTATTTTAGCCTGCCTAAGTGTCTTATTGTTTGTGCTGGCATTGCGCACCCTACAAGCCGCCAAGTCGGGTATTTATTATTCCATTCGCAAAAATGCCCAAATCATTGGGCAACGCCTGCTGATTGGCGCGTTTGGCACTGCAATTATGGCCGGGGTCATGACCGCCAGCCGCCAATTTGCCCCTGTCTCTTATACACATCT
>JAHBAL020000479.1 GCA_018500105.2 Anaerolineae bacterium | reverse complement strand
CTTTGAACTCAAAGTATGGCGCGACGATGAGCCAGACCCACTGACCGAAGGATTAGAACAGTTAGACGCTTACCTTGACGGGTTGGGGCTGGACACGGGCTGGCTGGTCATTTTTGATCGCCGCGCTGGTTTGCCGCCTATCGCCGCCCGCACCAGTGCCAGCCAAACACTCACGCCGCTAGGCCGTAATGTTGCGCTTATTCGTGCATAGCCAGTCATGTCCTTTCTCTTCGACGCCCGCGTCATCCAAGACCACTTCCCCGGCATCGGGCGCGTGGCTTATCACTTGCTGGCGCATTTGCCGGCCATGCTTGAGGCCAATGAGCGTATTTGGGCGTTGCGCAATCTAGCCGCCAAAAACACACGCTACGATTTAGCGGGTCTCGCGCATCCCAATTTGCGCTGGCTCGATCTCGACACCTCGGTTTTTACCCCGCGCAATATCTTGGCTTCGATGCGGCTGCCAAATGCCGAACAGGCCAAGTTATCGCATTTCAACTATTATGTGCGCCCACTGCGAGCGCCGCGCCCTAGCATCACCAGTATTTACGATGCCATTTCGTTTGTGTATCCGCAATATATCGCGTCGTTTAAAACGCGGCTGATGATTGGCTTGGCGCATCGCTTGGCTGTTGCCGCGTCCGATGCGGTCATTACCATTTCGCACAGCGCCGCCGATGATTTGATGCGCTTTTTTCCTGCGCTCAAAGGGCGAATTTTTGTCACGCCATTGGCCGCCGACGATCGTTATTGTCCGCAACCGGATGCTGAACAGACGCGGGTGCGAGCAAAATTTAATTTGCCGCCCGCGTTTGCTCTTTACCTTGCCAGCAACAAACCCCATAAAAACCTAGCGCGGCTGGTCGAAGCGTGGTATTTATTGAGAACCAAGAACCAAGAAGCAAGAATTAAGCGCCAGAGATCGAGCGCCGAGACGATAGATTCTGTAAGTAATGAACCTTATTTAGTGATCGCCGGGCATCAAGACCCGCGTTTTCCGCAGGCCAAATTGTTGGCCGAGCAATTAGGCATTGCCCACAATGTGCAATTTATTGGCGATGTGCCCAGCGCAGACATGGCGGCGCTGTATAGCGCCTGCGACTTGTTCGTTTTTCCCTCGCTTTACGAGGGATTTGGTCTGACACCGCTTGAGGCGATGGCTTGCGGCGCAGCAGTGGCATGTGCCAATACGTCGTCGTTGCCGGAAGTGGTGGGCGAGGCGGCGCTGCTATTTGACCCAACCCAGCCGCACGACATTGCCGCCGCCTGCCACCGCATTTTGAGTGACGAAAACCTAAGACAATCGCTCAAGGCGCGCGGCCTTGCTCAAGCCAAACGGTTTACATGGGCAAGCACCGCCAAACAGACGCTAGAAATTTACCGCGCCGTGTCTGCATTACGGCATGGCTAAACGACACTCAGCACTTCCTCATCATGCCCCCGTAAAATATACGCCGCAAAAATTAGATACAAGATGAGTTCCAATGGCTATTGCTGCATTTAAACCTGCCCCTATTTTTAAACCAATCGAGATTAGTGCCGAGGCGCTGGCGCATTATGGCGCACACGATTCGGCGTGGATGCAAGCACGACGCGCTGATGCGTTGTCGGTATTGCAAAACACCCCCATTCCTACCCGCATTGACGAAATTTGGCGGCGTGTTGAGTTGAGCCGTTTCAACCTTAACCAAACCTTGCAGACGATTTTGAATGGCACGCAGGCCACTGCGGCAGCCGATCAAGCGAGTGAATGGGATGTGCTGCGTAATGTCGAGGCCGCACCGGGCTGGATTATGCACGTGGATGGCGTATGCACTGCCGAACGGTTTGACCCGGCGCTGGCGGCACAAGGCGTGGTGTATTGCAGCCTCGACCGTGCCACCCGTGAACATACCGCGTTGCTCGACCAATATCTGATGAAGGAATGTGTCAAGCCGAACGATACTTTCTTTTCTGCGCTCCACGCGGCGCTCATGCGCGGTGGGGTGGTGCTGTATGTGCCTGCCGGTGTCAGCATCGAAGAGCCGCTACGCGCTGGCACATGGTTAAACGCTGGGCACGGCGGCTCATGTCATCACACGCTGGTGGTGTTGGGTGATGGCGCCAAGGCCAAACTCATCGAAGAATTTGGCTCGCCGACCAGCACGGTGGCTGGCAACTCAGTCGCCATGATCAACAGCAGCGTCGAAATTTTGCTGGGTGACAATGCTCAACTCGATTACGTCAGTATCCAAGATTATGGCCGTCACACCTACAATTTCAGCACCGAACGCGCCAAAGTGGGCGAAAACGCCACCTTGCATTGGGTGATTGGCGGCATCGGCAGCCGTTTCACCAAGAGCGCGATTGAAGCCGACATGGTGGGCACAAAAGGCACGGCGTTGTTATCGGGCGTATATTTCGCCGATAGCAAGCAACAAATGCACTACGACACCCAACAAAACCACATTGCCGAACACTGTGTGAGCGATTTGTTGTATAAGGCGGCGCTACGCGATGAAGCCCGTACCGTGTGGCGTGGCAATATTCGCGTGTTTCCGGGCGCACAAAAGACCGACAGCTATCAGGCTAACCGCAATTTGCAATTGAGCAATAAGAGCCGCGCCGATTCGATCCCCGGTCTCGAAATCGAGGCCGACGATGTGCGCTGCACACACGGCGCGACTGTTGGGCAAATTGAGAATGAGCCGATGTTCTATCTCGAATCGCGCGGCATCGAGCCAGTTGACGCTCGCCGCCTCATCGTCGAAGGCTTTTTTGCCCCTGTCATCGAACGCATCCCGCTCGCCGAAACCCGCGAACGCCTGCTCGAAGAAATTGGAAAGAAAATTTGAGCCATGAGCCGTGAGCCGTGAGCTTTATTGCTCATGGCTCATGGCTTAAGGCTCACGGTTTTTACAGTTATGTAAACAAATTTGCATTTCTAAAAAAACCTTATATCCTTGCGACCATGCATTGGGAACGAGCAACCGACGACGTTTACGTATTTACCAGCGACCGTTATGCACAAGTAACGGCGACGCTAATTGTGTCTGGGGCAATTGGGGTGTTAATTGACACCTTGCCCTATCCAAAAGAAACCGCGCAAGTGGCGATGGCGGCGCAAAAATTGTGCCCCGGCGGTGTCCGCTACATCATTTACACCCAGCATCAAGCTGATCATGTGTTTGGCGCGACGTTTTTTCCGCGTGCCGAAATCATCAGCCACATGCTGTGCCGCCAATTGTTGATTGATAAAGGGTTCGCGGCGCTGGAAAAAACCAAGGCACAATCCGATGAGTTTGAGGTCACCAAGATCAAACTGCCGACCATTACCTTCGACACAGGCACATTTTCGCTGCGTTTGCCCGGCAAAACGCTCGAAATGATTCACACCCCCGGCCACACCCCCGATTCGATCTCGGTATTGCTGCAAGAAGAGAAAATTTTGTTTGCGGGCGATACGGTGATGGCGCTGCCGACCGTCGCCGAGGGCGATGTGGCTCAATTGCGGGCTTCGCTCGAAATGATCGGCTCGATGCCGCTCGATAGCATCGTGCAAGGTCATGGCGATGTGGTTTTGCGCGGCGAGATCAAAGAACATATTCGCAAGAGCCTGAGCTATCTCGACACTTTGGATTCGAAAGTGCACGAAGCCTATGAGCACGGCGCGACCCGCGAAGAAGTGCGTTTGATCACCATCGAAGCCTGTGGGATGCAACGCGCCATGCTAAATGGCTTGGTCAACAATTTGCATATTGCGAACGTGTTGGGCATTTATGACCGTTTGGCAAAAGCCAAGCCAATTAAAACCAAGGCTAAAATTTCGGCGGCAAAACTTGAGGCCATTGTCGCTGCACCCAAGCCACCCAAGCTCGCTGATGAAGAATTGGCGCTCGACGGCAAAGGCAAACGCAAGGCCGCTAAGAAAGGCAAAGGCAAGCGCTTGGACGACGATGAAGATGAGTTCGATGATTTTGACGAGGACGACCTCGACAACATGGAACCGCCCGATAACTTTGCTGAAGAAGAAGAATAAGAGGGGTGTCAAAGTGTCAAAGTGTCAGAATACCCTGACACTTTGACACTTTGACACTTTTTATCCCCCTACATCCACCACCCGAATCGCGGCGGGGATGATTGAAATGTTGAGTTCGTGTGAGCTGTCAGTCGAAAATACTTCGCCGTCAATGTGAATCGGCAACGGACGGTCGAGTTTGAGATGCAGCGTTTTCAATTGGCCCATCCGCACGTGCTGAGAATGGATATGCGTGCCGCTCATCACTTTGGGCAGCAATTGCAACATTTGCCAGCGACTGAGTTGTTGCACCATCGCAAAATCGAGCAAGCCATCGTCCATTTTCGAGGCCGGGGTAGTAATAAACCCGCCGCCTTCACGCGGGCCATTGCCCAGTGTTAGCATCATCACAGCTTGGTTGAATGGCACATCGTCAATCCACATTTCGGCGTTGGCGGCGTGAAAATGGTGCGCGATGGTGCGCACGACTGCCAACAAATACATTGGGAAACCACGCAAATTGGTGATGCGCCGCGCTTGTAAATTTGCGGCGGCATCGAAGCCGATGCCGAGGGTGTTATCCCAATATTCGCGTTTGCCGTTTTCGTCTTGCACCACCCCAACATCAATTGTGCGGATTTTCGGTGATGTGGAGTGCGGATTCACCAGCGTATCAGCCGCCAATTCCCAATCTCTAACCGATAATAACGCCTTTAGCCCTGCCATTGGCTCGACCACCAACCCAGCGCCGAGGGCGAAATCGTTGCCTGTGCCGGATGGCAAAACGCTGAGCGCCGGGCGAATGGCAGGCGGACTTTGCATCAGCCCATTCACCACCTCGTGCACTGTGCCGTCGCCGCCGATGGCGACCACCGCCTTGATGCCGCTCATGCCCGCATGGGCGGCCAATTCGGTGGCGTGGCGCGGGTAGCGCGTTTCGGCCCATGTTGCGCCATCGGTTTGGGCCAAGGTTTGTAATTGTCGTTGTAGGGCGCGGCTGCCGCCTCGGTTGGCGGCGGGGTTGGCAATGCAAAGCAACATGGGAATTTAAAAATTGAAAATGTAAAATGTAGAATGTAAAATTACGATTCGCCAATTTTACATTCTACATTTTACATTTTCAATTTCTTCAGCAAACGCATAAGGCGACCAGCCTCGTAACGCTGGGCCAGATCGCGCCATTGGTCACGCTCGCGGGCAAGTTGCTCAAGTTGGCCTTGGGCGGCAATGGCGGCTTCGGCGGCGTAATGCGGATTGCCTTGGCTAAGTGGATGATTGAGGCGATCGGCGGCGCGGCGTGGTTGCTGGCACATGCGGATCAGCGGCGCGGCGCAATTCGCCCAGGTATAGTGTGCCCGCAATTGGTCAAATTGTGCTGGCGGCGGCGGTTGATCGAGCAATTGCAACAAGGCCGCCGCGACAGCCTCGGCATCACCATACGGCACGGTGGCCCCCACTGCGTGTTGGCGAATGAGGTCGCTGGTGGTATCGCCGTGTGTGCTGACGATGGGCACGCCTGCCCAAACCAGATCGAGTGTGCGACTGCGATACGCTAATCGCGTCTCTAGCGTGTCATGATGGCAGGTTAGCGCCACATCGCTTTCGCTGAGTAGGGTATGCCATTGCTCATATGGAACCCAATCGCCGAAAAAAATGGCGCGGTCGAGCAGCCCGCCAGTCTCGGCACTGGCGTAAATGTGCTGAAAATGCCCTGCGATGTCGGCGACGACCTCGGCATTGGGGCGGCGTGTGCCCGGGAAAATGAGGCGCAAGTTGGGGCGCTGGGCGTGGGCCAATTTAAACCCATTGATGGCAGTGATGGGATCGAGCCAAGGCCACAACCCGCCTGCCCACAACACCACTTGCGCATCGGCGGGGATGCTGGGGGACAACTGCGGGGTGAGGGGGCGGAGCGGGACCCGTCTCTTATACACATCTGACGGTG
>JAHBAL020000393.1 GCA_018500105.2 Anaerolineae bacterium | reverse complement strand
TTTCGGCTTGCGTTTGCGCAGCAAAATAATGGCCAACACGGTAAACAACCCAATCAGCACCAACGCAGCTCCGGCAATGGTAAGCAAGTTATTGCTAATTCGACACGCCCAGTCGTTACAGCTTACCGTCGTGCTTGGCACAACTGGCGCATTTTGCATATTAACCACAATGGTGCGAGCCAAAGCCGGGTCGGGTTTGGCCGGATCGGTGATGGCCTGAACTTTTAGCTCGTTTTGGCTGCTGGGGCCGAAGTTGGCTTGAAATTTAAACACAAATGGCGCTTTCTCAACCGGCGTTCGTTGATTGTTCAGCGTAAAATCAACCCGCGAGACGCTGACGTTCTTGGGCGTTACCTCGACCTCAACCTGAGCATTGCTCGGCAAAGCTGGCATATTTGCCCCAACCGAGTTGCCATTCACCTTAATGGCGATATCGAGCGCCGGTGGGCCAACAGTCGCCACATTTTTGGGGGTGTAATCAGCAGCGGCTTCGGCTGTGCCAGACTTGGTGTTAACCCGCACCTTAATTTTGCGGGCCTTGGCATCGTCAGCCTTTGCTTGAAAAGTGAGTTGATATTGCGTCTTGAGGGTGGTCTGAATATCTTGAAATTTCGGACGAATACCGCTCACATCGGCGCGAATGTATTCGCCGTCGGTATTGGTTGCCAGCCGCGACAGATAATTTTCGTCGAGCGAGTCGCCGATGCCAATGGTGAACACCGGCACAAGATTCGACCGCGCCAGCGCCACCGAGTCGTCTGCCCCATAAATGCTGCTTTTAACGTCTTTGCCATCGCTAAACACCAACACAGCCCGTTGCCCGACCTTGCTTTCGCGGCGCGTCAGTTCAACAGCTTTATACACCACATCATATAGCGGGGTGCTGGGCACAGCCACCAGTTGCGTGATGATGTTAATGATGTCGTTGCGCCGATTGCCCTCAACAAAACCCGATTCTTTGTTGGGGTCAATGCGATTTAGGTCCGGGTTGATGGGGCCGTTGATGCCAATCATGGCGACACGATCACTTTCAGTCACCAATTGCAACATCTCTTTGCTGGCATCTTTCAGCGTCGGCAAATTGAGCCGGTTGATCATGCCGAAATCTACCACCAGCATATAGCTCACATTCACCTTGGGGTTAACCTGTGGCAATGCCTCAACCTGATCTAGCTTGGTTTCGCCATCAAACACCTCAAACGCCTCTTTCGTCAAACCCTTGAGCGGCACACCGGCGGGATTGAGTGGCGTAACGGTGCAAACCAGCGTCGGAAATTTGCTGTCGTCGCAGCCATTGATGAGCAATTGTGGGCCACGTTGTTGTTGCGCAGGGGCGCTGGCGACCAATGGCATTGGCCCCGCCAACAGCGAGACAAGCAGACCCAAACTTAAACCATAGGAAAGACGGTGTGAGGCTCTCATGCCAATATTTTGCCACGTCATTTTTAAAACTGCAATGCGAAAAAAGCTGTAACTGCCCCCCAAAATGTATTTCCTTTGCCTTTGGGATAAATTTCCCGATTGATCGGGATGTCGCCTTATGCGCTTGGGAAGGGGAGTTACTACAATGGAAAGCGGCAAAGTAAAAAGTGCTAAGTGCTAAGTGCTAAGTATTGAGTCGAAAACTACTTAGCACTTAGCACTTAGCACTTAGCACTTAGCACTCTTTATGAACAAACGATTTTGCGAACGGTGCGAGAAGACCACCCAAGACGGGCATTTATGGTGTTCGGACCGCGATTGCCCAGCCGAACAAGGCTATCCCGTTTTTGATTATGGCGATTATGTGGCCGATCTCAAAGTTGTGCGCATTATTGCGGTATGGCGCACGGCGGTGCTGTATGAAGCCATGCGCAACGATAATCCGGTGTGGCTGAAGGTGGCGCATCGAGATGACGAGTGCGAGGCCCGCCTGAAGCGCGATGCCAAATGGCTGCAATTGCTCGCCCCGCGTGAGCCGACCTTTATGCAAAAATTCTTCGCCCAGCCGCGCCCGATTCATTTGGCGTGGCTGCCGCCCTACCCCAGCAAAAGCGACAAGGCGTATGGCGAGGTAACCGTAGGCGATCAAACCCGTGTTTACAGCGTTTTCAAGGCCATCCCCGGCTCGTTGCTCAGTCATACGTTGCTCGAAAACCCCAACATTTGGCACGCCGAAGCTGTCGGCATTGTTACCACTGTTGCCGCCGCCATGCGTTCGGCGCTCGACAAAGAGCTGGTGCATATGGGGCTGACGCCAGACATGATTTATGTGGACAAGGACAGCGAAGGCCATTACCGCGCTACTTTGCTCGATTATGGCTGGTGTTTTCGCGCCAAAGACGCCGCCAATTACAACCTCGCCCACATGTTCCGCATGGTCGAGCCGCGTTATACCGCGCCCGAAATTTTGGGCCAACTCGGCCCGCAGGCCGTGACCCCAGCGATGGACGTGTATTCGCTCGGCATCATTTTGTATGAAATGCTGGCGGGACATGCTGGCTACGAAGCCACCGCCGTCACCCGCGATGACCGAATGCGCCAGCGCGTCATCGCCAATCGCACCCCGTTGGCGCTCAAACGCCCAGAATTGGCGGGGGCGCAAGTGCCCGCCATCATCGAGCAGGCCATCGCGCCGCAAAAACGCTTCGCCAGCATCGTTGATTTTCAAAGCGCCTTGGTCAAAGTCTATGGCATCCCGCCCATCGAAAAGCGCCCCAAGCCCATCCGCTACTACGTGGCCTTGGCGATTATGGGCGCAATTTTGTTCTCCATTGTCGTATCCGGCACATATCTTTTACTTAATGCGCTGATACGCGGCTAGCCAATGAGAGCCAAGAGCCAAGAACCAAGAACCAAGATTAAAGATGATAGATTTACGCTTTGTGCTTTACTCTTTATTCTGTATTCTTGATTCTTGATTCTTAGCTCTTAGCTCTTAGCTCTTGGCTCTTGGCTCTTGGTTCTTGGCTCTTGGCTCTTGGTTCTTGGTTCTTTAATCTGCCTTATGAATCGTCTTAATCTAACGCTCGATATCAAACCCAACAGTGTTGGTCAACGCGCTGTTAATGTGCGCGGCAGCCTGACGGTCGCCAACCTCATCGCCACCATTCAAGACAAATTCAATCTTGATGGCGAATTGACGCTGATGCGGCAAAATTCGAGCCAAGCACTTGCGCCACAAGCGGGCTTGGATCAATTGGGGATTGCCGACCACAGCACCCTGATTTGCCTCAAGGTGAGCCGCCCCAGCGGCACACTCGATGCCATTCAACGCGCCGAGCGCAAGCCATTTAGCCGCAAATTTACTCGCGTGTTTGTGCGCGAGCAAAATACGCTGTTCGAATTTGACCTGCGCTGGCAACCCGCCATCATTGGCCGCCTTGATGCGCGTGACCCCAAACGCAACCGCTTGCTGGCGGTTGACCTTGAGCCATTTCAAGATTCGCCCACCGTGTCACGACACCATGCCTGCATCACCGAAACCAACGGCCTCTTTTATATAGAGGATATTCAGGGCCGCAACCCGGTGTATCTCGACGGCAAAAAAATCAAATATGGCGAGCGCGTCTCCCTCACCGCTGGCGCTGCCATCAAAGTGGGTGAAATGACACTCGTTTTTAACACAATTGGCTAAGAGTGCTAAGTTGGAAGTGCTAAGTGCTAAGTGCTTTAATACCTAGCATTTAGCACCTCCAACTTAGCACTTAGCACTTAGCACTTTTTACTTGATTTATGGAACGAATTGACCGCCCCCCCCGAATACAGCAAGAACTGCCGTTTGGCGAGCACAAAGTGCCCAAACCGCCAGAGGCTCCCAACAAGCCGATGAACTTGCTGATGCAATTGCTGTTGCCCGTCATCTCGACAGTGGGCTTTGGCTTGGCGTCGGGCACGCAGCGCCCCGAAGCCATGATCCCCACAGGCCTGATGATGGTGCTATCGGTCGGGTTCTCGGTGTCGAGCATGCTGCGTGAACGGCGCGAATTGGCGGCCCAACGCAAGGCTTACCAAGAGCAATTGCGCGAATTGCGCAACGACATGACGCGCTCGCATAACGCCCAGCGCATGCACTATTTGCACCATTACCCCGACGCGGCGGCCTTGCTCGAAATTGCCGCCCGCAAAGAAACCAGCCGATTCGGCTCGCGGTTGTGGGAACGGCGCAATAGCGACCGCGACTTTGGCGCAATTCGCCTCGGCATGGGCAGCCGCCCGTCTACCGTCGTGTATAAATTTGAAGACGGCGATGGCGCGGGCAACTCGCCATTGCACAAAGATGCCAAAAAGCTGGCCGCCGATTCGTGCGTTTTGACTGACGTGCCGGTCACGATTCCACTGCGCACCATCATGGGCAGCGAGAGCAACAATCCGCTGGCGATTGGGCGGCACAGCATCGGCATTGCAGGCAAAAACGCCGCCCAAACCGCCGATTTTGTCCGCGCCAGCATCGCCCATTTTGCCGCCTTTCACTCGGCCCAAGACACCCGCTTGTTTATCATTGGTCATCCACAGCAAAAAAATCAGTGGGAATGGGCCAAATGGCTGCCGCATGTCGCCCCGCAAGACGACGAAACCGCGCCCGAAGAAGACCGTCGCTACGATCAACTGTGTTTTTCGGCCCAAAGCGCCGACACCCAAGCCTTTTGGGGGCGGATTAAAAAAGAGCTAGACCAACGCCAAGTGCGTCTGCGCGATTCTGAAGGCGGCGGCGCAGCCATTAGCTTACCCTTCATGCTGGTGGTGGTGGACATGCTGGGCGATATGCCCGACAAGTCACCCTTAAAAGAGGTGGCATCCGAGGCCGTCGTCAACCTCATCAACACACGCGGCCCGCAATTGGGCATCTCAATTATTTTCGCCGCCAACAAAGTAGACCATATCCCCAGCGAATGCTTGGGATTGGTTGAGGTTGAGGCGGTGGGTGACCGCGTGGTATTTCGCTATGCCGAAGTGGGGCTAAACTCGGCGCGATATTTGGGCGAAGCCGACCGCCTGAGTGCCAACGATGCGCGTCAAAATTTTGCCGCCCGCATCCGGCGGCTCGAATTGCAGCGCCCATTTGGCTCAGACCTGCCGCGTGCCATTGACCTGCTCGCCATGCACTCGATCATCGAGGGCAAGCGAGTCGAAACCGTAGACAAATTGCCCCTGCCCGCCAATTGGCAGTACAGCACTGTGCCCAAAAATCAGGAATGGCTCAACGCCCCGCTCGGCATGTTGAGCGGCAAAGAGGTGCGCAACCTCGTTTTTTCGGCCAAAGAGGGCGGCGACGGCGTGCATGGCATGATCGCGGGCACGACCGGCTCCGGCAAATCCGAGCTGATCATGACGCTGATTTTGGAATTGGCGTTGAAATATGACCCGCGTGTGCTCAATTTTGTGCTGGTTGACTTTAAGGGTGGGCAAACCGTCGAGCCGTTTCGTCAGTTGCCGCATGTGGTGGACGTGCTGACCGACAAAGAGTCCAACGCCGTAGAGCGCATGTTTGTGGCGATTCAAGCCGTCATGGAGCAACGCGCCTCGCTACTCGCCAAAGTCAATGCCAAAGATTTGGTAGATTATCGCAAGAAAATTGCGCCCAATTTGCCAGCCGATAGCCTATTGCCGCGTGATTTTCCGCATTTGTTCATCATCGTGGACGAATTTGGCGAGATGATTACGCGCAACCCCGACTATAAGTCGAAATTTGAAAGCGTCACCCGGCTGGGCCGCGCATTTGGCGTATCATTGCTTTTGGCCACCCAGCGTCCGGCGGGTTTTGTCACCGATCAAATGCGTGCGAATATGAAATTTCGTATTTGCTTGCGGGTCGAAACCCCCGACGATAGCAAAGAATTGCTCGGCACAGGCGAGGCGGCCTATTTGCCAAACCTCGGCGGTCGTGGCTATATTCAGGTGGGCAATGACGTCAGCACACCGATACAGGTGGCATGGGCGGGCAAACCCTATACCGACGAGCGCAAAATTACATTAAAAGATGTGATTTGGCTGGACGAAGAAAAGATGCCCAGCCTCAACGCCTCGGCAGATGCGCCATTGTATTCGGCCACCGAGTTGGCCGAGGCGCTGCGGCTGAAGCCGGGCGAAGTGCCCGCAACGGTAATGGATTGGCTAGTGGGTATTGCAGCGGTGCGGGCGCAGCGTGATGGCGTGCCCAAGCAAAATAAGCCTTGGCCCGACCCATTGCCGACCTATTTGTGTCTAACGCGCCCAATAGATGCGCGATACCTCAACACCGAGCGCGGCCTGCGCGACGACAAGACGCTGGTGCTTAGCCCCGAAGTTGAATCTTGGCTGGAGACGTGGCAAGACGCATCAGCAGCAACCGGCGCGGGCGGCTGGCGCGATTTTAATTGGAAAGCGCCGCGCCCGCTGCGCACCGCTGTCGGCATTATGGACAACCCGTATGAGGCCGAGCAGCGCGTCTTAAGCGTAGACATGGCAGACGGGCCACTGGTGATATTTGGCGGCCCCGGGCGCGGTAAGAGCACCTTCATTAAGAGCCTGTTGCTGGGTTTGGCAGCCACTCGCACCCCGCGTGACCTCAATATGTATGTGTTCGATTTTGGCAGCGATGGGCTAAAAGACATTCGAGACTTACCGCATATTGGGGCGGTTATCAAGCCATCAGACGCAGCGCGGGTTGATCAGATGATCCGTATGTTGCGCAATTTTGTCAATGAGCGCACCGAGCGCTTGGCAAATTATGCTGATTTGGCGACCTACAACGCCAAAAACCCCAACGCGATTTTGGCCGAAATCGTGTTTGTCATTGACAACTTTATCGAATTTAAAGACAATTTTGAACACGTTTTGCCCGATTTAATGACGTTGGTGCGTGACGGGCGGGCATTTGGCGTGTATTTTGTCATCACTGCCTCCACCCCCACCGATTTGAACGCCAAGTTTTACTCGCTGTTTACCCAGCGGCTGACCTTGGCCCAAGCCGAGCCGAGCCTGTATGCCGATATTGTCGGGCGCGGGGTGCGTAATTTCGACAATGTGCAAGGTCGGGGCGTGGTGAGTATGATTGTCAAAGACCAACCAACTCCGCTCGAATTTCAAATTGGCATGCCCGGTGTGCCGGACGACGATATCGAAGATTACAAAGAGGTGGCGGCCCGCATGTTACACGTGTGGCTCGGCATGGGCGGCAAACGCCCGGCTGCCGAATTGCCCCGCACCGTGACATTGCTCGAAATGTTTAGCAAACTTGACCGCCGCGAGATCAATACCATCAGCGACCTAGAAATTAAGCAGCGCTGGCATGATAGTTTGCAACCCAAAAATCAAGAATGGCTCAAAGCGTCGGTCGGGTTAATTAGCAGCACCGATGTGCATACGCTGCGCTTTCAGGCACAGGCCGATGGCGTGCATGGCATGGCGGCGGGCACAACCGGCTCCGGCAAATCGGAATTGCTGCAAACGCTCATTGCCGCGATGGCGATTTGCTACGACCCGCGCATCGTCAATTTTGTGCTGGTGGATTACAAAGGCGGCCCGACCGTCGAGCCGTTCCGCAAACTGCCGCACTGTGTGGATATCGCCACCAACCTCGAAGGCAATAAAGTTGATCGCATTTTTATCGCCATCAACGCCGAAATGAATCGCCGCTCGGCGATTTTGGCCAAGGCGGGCGCGGCAGATTTGGTCGAATATCGCAAAAAGGTGGCCCCCAATTTGCCCGCCGACAGCCCGCTGCCGCGCCATTTTCCGCATTTGTTCATCATTGTTGACGAGTTTGCCGAAATGGTGACGAAAAACCCAGAGTTTAAGGCGCAGTTCGAGAGCATCACGCGGCTTGGGCGTTCGTTTGGCGTGTCGCTGTTGTTGGCGACCCAGCGGCCCAGCGGCGTTGTCACCGACCAAATGCGCTCGAACATGAAATATCGCATTTCGCTGCGGGTGGAAACGCCCGAAGACAGCAAGGAAATGCTCAAGCGGCCCGATGCGGCGCGTTTGCCCGCCATCGCCGGACGCGGCTATTTCCAAGCCGGCAGCGAACTGCTGACCGAAATCCAATCGGCATGGGCCGGCGCACCTTATGCCGGTGATGCCGCCGATTCGCCATACCCGCCCGAATTGGTGCTGGCAGCGATTGAAAAGCCCGCCGACGACCCGCCGCGCTCGGTGCTGGGTTGGTTGGTCGGGTCAATGGCGGCTGAGGCACGGCGACAAGCCATCCCCAAGCAATTCAAGCCTTGGCCCGATCCGTTGCTCGACAATTTACCCATTAACCTGCCGGTTGACGCGAGCTATATCGAAGAATTGGGCGGCAAAGATGGTAGCACGGTGGTGCTAAGTGGCGATTTGGCGCGCTGGGCCTCGGTAGGGGCACGGCATGCCGTGCCCAATGCTGACGGGGACGCCGGCGCGACGGGCTGGCGGCGCATGGATTGGCGCAGGCCGCTTTCGCTGCGGGCCACCATCGGCGTGATGGACGACCCGTATAGCTCGAATCAGCATTTGCTCACCTTCGAGGTGGCAGGCGACCCGATTGGCGTGTGGGGCGCAAGCGGGCGCGGCAAAACGACCTTTGTCAAATCGTTGCTGTTTGCGCTGGCGGCGCAATATTCACCCGCCGACCTGAACATGTATTGTCTCGATTTTGGGCGCGGGGCATTGCGGGCGGTGCGCGAGTTGCCGCATTGCGGCGCGACGATTGATGCCTCCCAGCGTGACCGCGTCGAGGCGCTCTTTCGCATGGTGCGCGGGCTGATGAACGAACGCGCCGAGCGCATGGACAAGACCAAGGAGCCGACGCTCGAAAGTTACAACTTGCGGGTAATGGATAACCCCGAACATGTTTTCCCCGCCATTGTGGTGGTGATTGACAATTTTGCCGAATTTAAAGAAAATTACGACAACCTTTTGCCCGATTTGTTAACGCTGGTGCGCGATGGGCGACGATTCGGCATTTTCTTCGTCATCACCGCAACTGCCCACAACGACATCCCCAATAAATTGTTTAATTTGTTGGCACAGCGGGTGGCGTTTACGATGGCTGACGCGGGGGCGTATGTTGATATTGTTGGCAAAGGCCCATTGCCGCTGACCGACACCCCCGGGCGCGGTTTCATCAATTATCGCGGCAACCGGCTGGAATTTCAGGTGGCGATACCAAACGGAGAGTTAAAAGTGCTAAGTGATAAGTCACAAGTCAAAGATCAGGACTTAGCACTTAGCACTTCCGACTTAGCACTCGGTTTTATAGGCATTGCCGAGCGCATGGAGGAGGCGCGGGCGAAGGCGGGCTTCAAGCGGCCTTCGGCTGAAATTCCAAAAGCCGTGACGTTGCTGGAGATGTATGGCACGGTGCTGCAACGCCGCGTAGATCGCATTGGCGACCTTGGCATTGCCAAATTGTGGCAAGACAGCATGAAGCCCGAGAACCAAGAGTGGTTGACCGCCCCGATCGGCCTCATTAGCAGCAAAGAAGTGCGCCGCATGATTTTCTCGGCCAAGGCTGGCGGCGATGGCGTGCATGGCCTCGCGGCTGGCACGACGGGTTCTGGTAAATCGGAATTGCTGCAAACGCTCATCGCGTCGCTTGCCATTCGCTACGACCCGCGCATCGTCAATTTTGTGTTGGTGGATTACAAAGGCGGCCCCACCGTTGAGCCATTCCGCCAATTGCCGCACTGTGTAGATATCGCCACCAACCTCGAAGGCAACAAAGTTGAGCGTATTTTTGCCGCCATCAACGCCGAAATGAATCGCCGCAGTTCGATTTTGGCGAAGGCGGGCGTGGCCGATTTGGTCGAATATCGCAAGAAGGTCATCCCGTCATTGCGACCCGATTCACCTTTGCCCAAGACTTTCCCGCATTTGTTCATCATTGTTGACGAATTTGCCGAAATGATTCAGAACAACCCTGAATTTAAGACGCAATTCGAGAGCATCACGCGCTTGGGTCGTTCGTTTGGCGTGTCGCTGTTGTTGGCGGCGCAACGCCCCACCGGCGTGGTGTCTGACCAAATGCGGGCCAACATGAAATATCGCATGTGCTTGCGGGTAGAGACAACCGACGACAGCAAAGAATTGTTGGGGCGGCCCGACGCGGCCTTGCTGCCTGCTATCGGTGGGCGCGGCTATATTCAGGTAGGCGGCGGCAATTTGAACGAGGTGCAAACGGCGTGGTCGGGCGCACCCTACGACGAGACCACACCCGACGCGGTCTTTAGCACCGATGACATTTTGGACGCGCTGAATAAGCGCGACGACCCGCCGCGCTCGTTGCTGGGCTGGCTGGTGGGGGCGTTGGCTGCCGAGCAAAAACGCAGCGGCATCGCCGACCAATGGAAGCCTTGGCCGGGGCCGTTGCCCGATGTGTTGCCGTCGAATTTGCCGATTGACGCCGATTACATCAAGGCCAAACCTCAAGGCGCGACGCAAATCGTCATCAACCCAGCCTTGGCGCAATGGGTCGAGCGACGCGGCGGCTGGCAGCGGCACGATTTTCGCACCCCGCAGCGCATCACGACAGCGCTTGGCATCGTAGACAATCCGTTTTTGGCAGAACAGCGTGTGTTGAATGTGAACATGAGTGCCGACCCGTTGGCGGTGTTGGGCGCGGCTGGGCGCGGCAAGAGCACCTTCGCCAAATCGCTCATGTTGTCGCTGGCGGCGCAATATTCGCCTGCCGATTTGCACATGTATGCGCTCGACTTGGGGCGCGGCGGCTTGCGTGCCTTGCGCAAATTGCCGCATGTGGGCGGCATCGTGGCTGGCAACGAGGATGAGCGTGTTGAGCGCTTCTTCCGCCTCATCCGCAATATTATGGATGAACGACAAGCCAAGCTGGCGGCGTATGACTCGCTTGACGATTACAACGCCAAAAACCCCGATGCGCCATTCCCCGCCGTGCTGGTAGTGGTGGACAATGCGATTGAGTTTAAAGAAGCCCAAGAAAAATATTTGGGTGAATTGATCGCGCTGGTGCGTGACAGCCGTAGTTTTGGCGTGTCGTTTGTGGTCACTGGTAGCTTGTATAACGACGTGCCGAGCAAATTGTTCACAGTGTTATCGCAGCGCATTACGCTGACGCAAGCTGACCCATCCGACTATGCCATGATCTTTAATCGCCGCACCATGCGCATCAACGATGTGCCCGGGCGCGGGCTGGCGGTCGAGATGATCGGCGAAGACCCTGTGCCGCTCGAATTTCAGACCGCCGTGCCGCTCGATCCACACGCCTATGAACGGCTGTTGACCGAAGAACAGGCGCGACGCGGCGAAGGCGAGGACGGCACGGGCCGCATTGATGACAAGACGATGGCCGGATTGTTGCGCCGCGCCTCTGAAGAAACCCAGCGCAATTTGGTTGACACAATGGCACAAGCATGGGCCGAGGCAGTCAAGCACACCCCAGAACTGGAGGCCAAACGCGCTCGCTCGGTCGAACCGCTGCCATTGGCGCTCGATTTGGCACAATTGCTGATGTCGCACGAGAAATTGGCGCGTGAGAGCGCCAAGATCAAGCCGCCCAACGTTTTGCTCGGTGTCAACGATGTTGACCGAATGCCGACACGCATCGAGTTGGGCGCGAAAGGGCCGCATTTGTTGGTGGCTGGGCCGCCCGTCAGCGGCAAGACCTCGACCATCCGCGCCTTGGCGTTGGCGTTGGCGTATCAGTATTCACCGGCAGAATTGAGCATGGTGCTGATTGACCCATCTGAAAGCACACGACGCTTTTACAATTTGGGCTTGCCCGATCACAATCTCGACAAATTGCCGCATGTGTTGGCGGCGGTGAGCAGCGCCAAAGAATTTGACGCGATGCTGATGCGGCTTTACCCCGAATATAACGAGACGTGGGCCGAGGCGTTGGGCAAATATGCCAAGGCCAATTACCGCCCGATTGACAACAGCAAACGCCCGATTGTGGTCTTGATTGATCATTATGACGACATTGCGGGCATGTTGCGCGGCAGCAAATTTGGCTTGGTGGGGCTGGCCGAGACCGGCAAAGGCAAAAATTTGCACATCGTGATCGGTGGTTCGCTGCAAATTATGCGCGGCTCGCCCGACGAATTGCGAAAACGGGTCGAGTCGTCGCGCTATTCGCTCGTCATGCAAGATTTCGACACCATTCGCTCAATGGGGGTCAAGAACCTCAAGGCTCCCAGCCGTGAATTGCCGCCCGGACGTGGTTACTTGGTCAAAGCCATCAGCGCGGCGATGATTCAGGCAGCGTTGCCCGCCATTGATGGGCGCGACGGGCGCAGTGCCGAAGATCAAATGGCGGCGATTGTGCAAGGTTTGCGCCGGCGTTACCCGAATCGGGCGCAATGGAGCTATTTTGCCGACGACGTAACGCCGCTAGAAACTTTGGCAGCGGGCAAGTCGCTTGAGCCAGCACCAGCGGCGGCTGATGTGCCTGCCGCGACACAAGCGCAAGCATCTGCGCCAGCGGCAAAGCCAGTGGTTACGCCAGTCGCGGCGGCGGCTGCTGCTACTGCTCCGACTGCGGCGACAGCGGCTGGTGGCCCAGCGGCTGGTAACCCAGCGAAGCCACAATCGTTGGCCGAGAAAATGGCCGAGCTAAAAGCCAAGCAACAGGCCTTGCTCGGCAGCATGAAGATCGAGGCTCCGACGACTTACAATCGTGTCAAGCTTGAGGTCGAAGTGCCGGATAAGCCGGAGGAGAAGAAATCGTAAGGTGATCGGCAAAGCGCGGCTAGCCACGAATCAGCGTAATTTGCCGACCGGCGGGGCTGATGACGACCTCGGATGAGGTGCGGTCTTCGACATCGGGCAAGCCAGCGCGTTGGTCAAAGATCACCAGCCAGCCGGTGTCCAATCCCAAGCCAGTCAAATACTTATCGAGTTGCGCCAGCCCTTGCGGGGTGGGGTCTTTGCGGCCTTCGCGCCAAACTTTTAACTCCATCGCCAGCCGTTGTTCACCATAAGTAACCAAGATATCCATGCGGCGTGTGCCGATGGCATATTCGCGCAGAATTGTGCCGCCGCCGTTCACCAGCCGCTGCAAAAACGCCAGCAGCACAATGTGCGGGGCGACTTCGGTGTAATGCACCGAACGAAACAGCGGTTGCCCATGCTCGCGCCAAAATGCCAAGAAGGCCTCGAGTAATTTTGCCTCATCCAATTTGCCGTCAGGCGTGCGCCAGCTTGGGCGATATTCCAACGCAATTGAATCTTGGGCGTTCAACGACAATTCACGCGGGATCACTTCTTTGTAGATCGGATTAGCAATCGCCAGACCACCACCGCGAAATTTATGCACCAAGCCGAGATCAATCACATATTGTTTGTCATCCTCCGGCACGGTCAAAATATCGTCACCCGACAACATCGGCTCGATCACACGCCTGACACGCGGCTCGCGCAGCTTGTCGGTCAGTTGGTCGAGGTGGGTGGTGCGTTCGAGGATAAGGCGTTCTTTGGCTTCGTCAACCATTGCGGCAGTGATGGCGACGCGCCGATCACGCCCCTCGCGCATCTTTTGTGTTACTTCGCGGGACAGTGCGTTCACCAGCCATGGCTGCCCCTGCGAATAATGCCAAATCTGGTGCATGGCATCAGACGTAAATGGCTGGCCGGTAGCGTCGGTGTGTTGCTGGAGCAGGGCGAATACGTCGTTTTCATTGAAATCACCCAGCCGCAACGACTCGGTTTTGATATTGAAGGCACTGCCGCCGGTGATGATTTCTTTTGCGCTAGACGAGTGAATGCGGTAATCGCGCACATCGCGCACGCCGCACAAGATGATGGTTTGCGGAAAATGGCGCGGGCGATCTGCATAACCCGCTCGCAATTGGCGCAGTAGTGAAATGAGCGTATCCCCGACCAGTGCATCTACCTCGTCCAACATCAATACGGTTGGTTTGTCGCATTCAGCGCACCAACGACCTAAAAAGTCGGTCAGTGCGGTGAGTGGGGGTGAATTTTTGATGATCTGTTCGGCCAATGAAAGCGTTTGAGCTTCCTTTAGCCGAATGTGCGCGGCACGTCCCAGACTAGCAACAATGGCTGGCATGGCTTGCTCGATATTTTCACGTGCTGCTTGCCCTGCCTCGACATTGGCATAAAGTGCGCGAAACTCGCCTTCGGCATTGAGTTGGTGCATGAGCGCGATCAGCGCAGTGGTTTTGCCAGTTTGGCGTGGGGCATGCAGCACAAAATATCGCTGGTTGCGAATCATTTGCATGATTTCGGGCATGTTGAATCGGGCTGTTGGCGGCAACAGGTAGTCCGTTTCTGCTTTGCATGGCCCGGCAATATTGAAGGACTTCTCTAGTAAGGGGGGAGGCATAAGGTTATTGTAAACGAAGCACAAATGATAAAGCGTGCATCCCGAAATGGCGCAAGCTTTTTCAGAATGAATTGCCGTGTCACTGGCGTCAACGCCAGCAATAATTGCGCCAGTCGCGGCGGCACTGACTGCGGCGACAGTCTTAGAATGACGCTTTGAATCTCATCACCGATTTGATGACTTTGCACCCAGAAATCGGGTTTCTTTCAAAAACCCGATTTCTAGCTTTGAATCTCATCGCCGATTTGATGACTTTGCAACCAAAAATCGGGTTTCTTTCAGAAACCCGAATGGAGTTTGGCAGTTTCAGCGTAAGGCAATCTGAAATCGGCAAGGGGTAGATGAGAGTAGCGAAAAATAGCATATCAGCTCAAGCGGCAAAACTTGAG
>JAHBAL020000096.1 GCA_018500105.2 Anaerolineae bacterium | reverse complement strand
CCACCCCGCCGATTGTAGAGGCGACGGCGCTTGAGATGAGCCTCGCCAACGCGGCGCAAAAAGCGCGTTGCGATTATGGCGTGTATGTTGGCGCGACGCTCGAAAATGTGTTCAGCGCCAGCGCCTTGAGCAAGCGTGTGGTGGGCAAAAAAATGTATTTGAATGGCACGTTTGGCACGCTAAAAATGGAGCAACTCGATGCGATGGTGGCGCATTGTGCCAACTGGCCCGCCGAATCGCCGATTTTGGCCCATGCCGAGCAGCATACGTGCGCGGCGGCGATCTTGGCGGCGCATTTGGCTGGGCGCAGTATTCACATTTGCCACGTCAGCCGCGCCGAAGAAATTTCACTCATTCGCACGGCTAAAGAGAAGGGCATTCAGGTCACATGCGAAATTGCGCCGCATCATCTGTTTTTGTGTCTCGACGATGTGCCGCGTATCGGCGCTGGGCGGGCCGAGGTGCGGCCCATGCTCGCCAGCGCCGCCGACCGCGCGGCCTTGCGGGCCAATTTGGACGTGGCCGATTGTTTCGCCACCGATCACGCCCCGCATTTGCTCAGCGAAAAGGACTCGCCCAGCCACCCGCCCGGTTATCCCGGCCTCGAAACGGCCTTGGCGCTCTATCTCGATTTGGTTCATGCTGGGCTAATAACGCTCGACGAACTGATTGACAAATGCTACACCCAGCCGCGCCGTATTTTCCATTTGCCCGAACAGCCCGATACGTGGGTTGAGGTTGACCCCGACGCAACATGGGTGGTGCGCGGGGCCGAGATGCAAACCCGCGCCAAATGGACCCCTTGGGAAGGCGAAACCTTGCGCGGGCGCGTCGAGCGCGTGGTCTTGCGCGGGGCCGTCGCCTACGAAAACGGTCAAGTTCTCGCCCCCCTCGGCAACGGGCAATCTCTAGCAGTTAGTGGATAGTGATAGTGGATAGTAATTGTGTTTTGCACTATCCACTATCACTATCCACTATCACTATCCACTATCCACTATCCACTATTTATATGGCACAACCCGAAGCACTTTCAAATTTAGTTCACGAACTGGGCGAATTATTGGGGCAGGTGATCGCCGACCTGAGCGGGCAAGCGACGCTCGACCAAGTCGAGCATATTCGACGGCTGGCGAAGGCCATTCGCAATGGTGACCAGCGGGCAGGCGACGAGATGCGCAGCCTTGTGCGCATGATGGGAACCAGCGAAGCTTATGAAGTTGCGATGTCATTCACCACCTATTTCGAGTTGGTGAACTTGGCCGAAGAAGATTATCGCACCCGTTTGCTGCGCGAACGCCGCGCCCAGCGGTCGAGCTACGACCCCAAATTGCCCTCGCTGCGCGAAAGCATCGAGGCGGCGATTTATGAGCTGAAACAAGACGGCGTGAGCAGCGCCGAAATGCAGGCCATGCTCGATCGGCTCGACATCGAGTTGGTATTTACAGCGCACCCCACCGAATCGAAACGCCGGACGGTGCTGACCAAATTGCGCCGCATCGGTGACATGCTGAGCAACCAGACCTTGACGCAGGTCGAGCCAGAAGTGCGGCGGCAAATTATGGGCTTGTGGCTAACAGACCGCTCGCGCATGGTGCAGCCCGAAGTCGAGGACGAAGCCCGCAAAACGTTGTGGTATTTCAACGAGACGATTTTTGTCATTTTGCCGACCTTACAAGGCGATTTGGTGGCGGCGCTGGCGAAGCATTACCCGCAGGTGCAGCCGCCCAAACGCTGGCTGCGTTTTGGATCGTGGGTGGGCGGCGACCGCGACGGCAATCCGAATGTGACAGCCAAAGTGACCGGCAATGTGCTCAATTTGCATCGGCGGGTGGCGCTGGAGCAATTTCGCAGCACGGCGCACGAGTTGTCGCGCCAACTTAGCATTTCGCGGCGACGCGACACGCTGACGCCCGCGCTCGAAGCCTTGATTGAGCAGGATGTGCAGCGCACCAGCTACGCCAAAAATTCGACCAAACGCTACCCAAACGAGCCATATCGGGCCGTTATGGGCGCTTTGGCCGAAGAAATGAAGGTGGCGTTTGACCAAACCCTTAGCCAAACGCTGACGACTGGTAGCCCCACCGCCGCCGCGTCATCATTTACGGCAGCCGAGGTGCGCAATACGCTCGATACCGTGATCGAAAGCCTGCGGCGCGGGCGCGGGCGCGAATTGATTAACGACGGCTTGCTTGATTTGCGCCAGCAAGTCGAGACCTTCGGCCTGCACACCGCCCGCCTCGACCTGCGCCAACACTCTGGCCGCCACGAGTTAGCCGTCGCGGAGTTGCTGAAGCAAGAAGCAAGAAGCAAGAGCCAAGAGCCAAGAACCAAGAACCAAGAACCAAGCACTCAGGACTACCCCAAGTTGTCGGAGGTGGAGAAGGTGGCGGTGTTGTCGCGGGTGTTGGGCGAGGCCGAGGGGTGGCTGGGCGACGAGGCGTTGCAGATGTTATCGGCGCAAACCCGTGATGTGCTTGACCCGCTGTTGTTGGCCTGCGAGGCGATGAAACGCTATGGCAAAGAGATTTTTGGGCCATACGTCATCAGCATGACCAATGACGTGTCGGACATGCTAGAGGTGCTGTGGCTGCACCAACTTTGTGGCGTGCCGCACGATGTTTTGCCGATTGCGCCGCTGTTTGAGACGCTGGACGACCTTGATCGCGCCCCCAAAATTTTGGCCGAGATGTTCGCCCACCCGATCTATCGCGCTCATCTGGCTGCGCACGGTAATCACCAAGTCATCATGCTTGGCTATTCTGACAGCAACAAAGATTGTGGTTATTTGGCGGCCAATTGGGCTTTGTTTCAGGCGCAAGAGACGATTGCCGCTGCCTGCACCCAAGCTGGCATCACCTTTACCCTGTTTCATGGGCGCGGCGGAACCATCGCTCGTGGCGGCGGCCCGGCGGCCAAGGCGATCTTGGCGCAGCCACGCGGCCTATTGCATGGCAGCATCCGCATTACCGAGCAAGGCGAAGTGCTGTCTACCCGCTACCAAAACCCCGAAATCGCGCATCGGCATCTTGAGCAGATTGCGTATGGGGCGCTGTTGGCGATGCGCCAAGCTGGACGCGCCGATGCCAACGACCCGCACACCGGCGGGGCCAGCCTGCTCTGGCGCGACAGCATGACCCAAATCGCCGCCGCCAGTGTCGAAGCCTATCGCGCGTTGGTAGATCATCCCGATTTCATCCGTTTTTGGAAAGCCGTCACCCCGATTGACGAGTTAAGCGGCCTCAAACTCGGCTCGCGGCCCTCGTTCCGGCGCAATTTGCGCTCTCTCGACGATGTGCGGGCCATCCCTTGGGTGTTTTCGTGGATGCAAAGCCGTTTCGTGCTGCCCGGCTGGTATGGCCTCGGCAGCGCCTTGGCGGTCTTTGCTGGCCCAAATGCGGCGCAGCCGAGCAATCTGGCGCTATTGCAAAGCATGTATCAGAACTGGGCATTTTTCCAGACCACCATTGACAACGCCCAGCAAAGCCTGACCAAGGCCGACCTCGACATTGCCCGCACCTACCTCGATTTGGTGGAAGACGACGACTTGCGCGACCAGTTTTGGGGCATGATCGAGGCCGAATACAAACGCAGCCGCGACATGATTTTGCGCATTACCGAGCAAAGAGAGATGCTCGACAACGAAAAAGTGCTGGCCGATTCGATTCGCCTGCGCAATCCGTATGTTGACCCGCTCAACTATATTCAGGTCGAAATGATTCGCCGCCTGCGGGCCGGTGATGCCGACACCGAAGGGCTACGCAACGTCATTGACCTCACCATCAATGGCGTGAGCAGCGGCCTGAAGAATACGGGCTAGATGTGACAAGGTGACAAGGTGAGGGGGTGACAGGGTGATTGTGTCACCTTGTCACCCCCTCACCCCCTCACCTTGTCACCCTGTCACCCTCTCTTCCCCCCTCACCTTGTCAAAAAATGGACCTATCTCCCAACGAAAAACTGATCTGGCGCGGGCAACCCAAAACGGGCTGGCGGCTAAAAACCGGCGATAAGGTGCGCTTGCCGCTCATGATCGCCTTTACCCTGTTTTCGGTGTATTGGACGCTGCAAGCCACTGCTTACGACACCCCGCGTAATTTGTGGGTGATGGGTGTGCCGTTCATCTTGTTTGGCGTGTATGCTTCGTTGCTGCGCTATTGGATCGAGGCCAAGGAGCGCCAACACACGCGCTATGCCGTGACCAATCGGCATGTCATCATCCACCGCACGTGGCCGATGCAGCGTGTCACCCGCATTCCGCTCAATGACATAGATTATGTGTTTATTGACGAGGCCGCCGATGGCAGTGGCGACCTCATTTTTGGCATTCCGCTCAAACAGAGCGTGCCGTTTTTGCCGCAGCGCCCGCGCCCAACCCGCTTTTCGCCTTGCTTCGAGGGCATCCCGCAGGTCAAGCAGGTCTACGGGCTAATTCACGGCGCACAAAAGAAGTAAAGACGACGCTTACAATGACAGAAATCGGGTTTCTGAAAGAAACCCGATTTCTAAAACGCAAAACCCTCGGCGGTTTCTGAAACCGCCGAGGGTTTTTTGCGTTTAATGCCCCTCAGGGCTTCATATTCATTCCAACGTTTAGCTGGGGGGTTGCGTTAGGCGAAGCGTTAGTGACCGTGTCTTAATGCCCCTCAGGGCTTCATATTCATTCCAACGGTGAACGCTACGATTATCCCGACAAGTGGTCAAAGTCTTAATGCCCCTCAGGGCTTCATATTCATTCCAACAAAAGATCGCACCGTCCTAAAAAACCATTTGTATGTGTCTTAATGCCCCTCAGGGCTTCATATTCATTCCAACATAAAGAATGGTTTTATTATCCACCAATACACTGAATCGTCTTAATGCCCCTCAGGGCTTCATATTCATTCCAACACAAAAACGAACAACAAGACGAACGGCAAAACGAACGGCGTCTTAATGCCCCTCAGGGCTTCATATTCATTCCAACATGAGAACAGTCAACACTTCAGTAACGATATTAAACGTGGTCTTAATGCCCCTCAGGGCTTCATATTCATTCCAACCACGCGCTACTTAACAGATGCGATGCTGGTGGAGATGGTCTTAATGCCCCTCAGGGCTTCATATTCATTCCAACAATACCAGCGCCGAATCATGGCGCTGGCAAAGAGAATGGTCTTAATGCCCCTCAGGGCTTCATATTCATTCCAACCACGAAAGACGTGGCAATTGAAAGCGTTAGCGCACTAAGTCTTAATGCCCCTCAGGGCTTCATATTCATTCCAACACGACTTTTAGTGTGTGTGCTAAATAACTGGGATCACATCGTCTTAATGCCCCTCAGGGCTTCATATTCATTCCAACCTTTTCCCTTCTATAACTACACTATGGGAAAAAATACTGTCTTAATGCCCCTCAGGGCTTCATATTCATTCCAACCAATGCTTATCCAATTCACCAGATTAACGGTCAGATGATCGGTCTTAATGCCCCTCAGGGCTTCATATTCATTCCAACAACTGACGCCGGGGGCGACTGGATCTGGGCATACTGGATTGTCTTAATGCCCCTCAGGGCTTCATATTCATTCCAACCAAGTTAAGGATTGAACGATATCATTTTGGCTATGAAAGAGTCTTAATGCCCCTCAGGGCTTCATATTCATTCCAACATACTCAGCTATTTGCGAATTACGTGAAATTTGACCTAGTCTTAATGCCCCTCAGGGCTTCATATTCATTCCAACATTCAATGAAAAAGCGCAAACAACATAAACCACAACATGGTCTTAATGCCCCTCAGGGCTTCATATTCATTCCAACTCATGCCGGTTTCCTTCGCTTTCTGAATCAGGCTATGTCTTAATGCCCCTCAGGGCTTCATATTCATTCCAACGTATTAGGTTACGAACTGGACGCTACTGGGCTTGACAACAAGTTTGGGTCAGTCGTTTGTCTACTGACTGAAATTCGTCTTAATGCCCCTCAGGGCTTCATATTCATTCCAACATGGGGTTGAATCCGATATCATGATATCGGTATCAAATACGTCTTAATGCCCCTCAGGGCTTCATATTCATTCCAACCAAACGGTATGTATAGTTCGATGATCTACTATAGCGAGTCTTAATGCCCCTCAGGGCTTCATATTCATTCCAACATTATATGTGCAATACGAAGGCAGCAAGTACAATCTGCAAGTCTTAATGCCCCTCAGGGCTTCATATTCATTCCAACACTGCGTTAAAATCTAGCATGTAACATCAACAACTTCAGCTAAGTCTTAATGCCCCTCAGGGCTTCATATTCATTCCAACCGATGTTGTTGGGGGGAAGCACGTCTATTTTTGCCATGGTCTTAATGCCCCTCAGGGCTTCATATTCATTCCAACAAGTTGGAGATGTATGTATGGGTGGCTGGTCGTGAGGCTGGCGTCTTAATGCCCCTCAGGGCTTCATATTCATTCCAACGTTATATTTTTATTCGGCAAAACACCCAAGGAGGGGGTAGTATGTCTTAATGCCCCTCAGGGCTTCATATTCATTCCAACTATCTGCTGCTGGATTTAGCGACGTATGTGCTATCACAACACGGTCTTAATGCCCCTCAGGGCTTCATATTCATTCCAACACATATTTGAGATGTCGTCAAATTCGATGCAGCAACAGTAATGGTCTTAATGCCCCTCAGGGCTTCATATTCATTCCAACAAATTCTGTGTTAACGCATGGAACAAGCCAGTTGTTTTGGTCTTAATGCCCCTCAGGGCTTCATATTCATTCCAACGCAGCCAGCAAATCCTATGCACTCACCAGCCAATGTCTTAATGCCCCTCAGGGCTTCATATTCATTCCAACAGGTTACAACATGAACGATCTCAAAGAAAGATTAATCAACGTCTTAATGCCCCTCAGGGCTTCATATTCATTCCAACGATATGAATTATGTGTTGGATGAAGCCGCGCTATTGCGTCTTAATGCCCCTCAGGGCTTCATATTCATTCCAACGATTGCGTCGAGGGCGTGTTGTTGTATGGTGTTCATAGTGGTCTTAATGCCCCTCAGGGCTTCATATTCATTCCAACTTTTTTAAATGAGCGGCGAATTTAGTATAGTCTTTACGTCTTAATGCCCCTCAGGGCTTCATATTCATTCCAACAATACAATCAATAAGACTCCATTGGACATTGGCCGCGTTATGTCTTAATGCCCCTCAGGGCTTCATATTCATTCCAACGATTGCGTTTTGGGCGATGGGTTCAAGCTGAGGGGGTTGTTTAGTCTTAATGCCCCTCAGGGCTTCATATTCATTCCAACCCTGTCGTGGTTGCAGTTTGTTCGCGCTTTCACGAAAAAAAGTCTTAATGCCCCTCAGGGCTTCATATTCATTCCAACACGGTCACGTCACCTGTGCCGTATTTACACAACATTTCAGCGGCGTCTTAATGCCCCTCAGGGCTTCATATTCATTCCAACGTTGATTGGGTTGGGCTTGGTGTTTACGTTTATATTAAACGTCTTAATGCCCCTCAGGGCTTCATATTCATTCCAACTATGCGACAGATATCGTTGTGATTGCAACCGTCCTTCTTGTCTTAATGCCCCTCAGGGCTTCATATTCATTCCAACAAACAGACCTCCAACCCCAGAGCAAATATTGTTCATTGTCTTAATGCCCCTCAGGGCTTCATATTCATTCCAACAACGTTTCGGTATTTCTTTTTCGCAGACCCAGACACACTAGAGTCTTAATGCCCCTCAGGGCTTCATATTCATTCCAACGGTTGAATAGTGAGAAAGAATATTTACAATATATCAACCAATGTCTTAATGCCCCTCAGGGCTTCATATTCATTCCAACAGAAATGAACAAGACAAACAAGATATTTGAGGAGATTTTCCGTCTTAATGCCCCTCAGGGCTTCATATTCATTCCAACTCTGCCTCAATAATCGCATTTAGTTTTTTGTCCGATTCAGGGTCTTAATGCCCCTCAGGGCTTCATATTCATTCCAACTTAATATCAGTGAGACGGAATTTCAGCAAGCTATGGCCCAAAAGTCTTAATGCCCCTCAGGGCTTCATATTCATTCCAACAATCGAGATCAGGCTTTATCTATCGGTTATCAGGGCAATCGTCTTAATGCCCCTCAGGGCTTCATATTCATTCCAACGATACTCACGAGCCGCGCTAACGCTGTTCCATATCATGCCGGTCTTAATGCCCCTCAGGGCTTCATATTCATTCCAACCCCTCTCATTTTTCGCATCCATTTCACCCCACTGGTGGGCAAAATCAGCACGTTGATGAGCGTTGTGTCTCCACAATGGGTCGAATGATACCTCATTTTTGGAATAGTCCAGACCACTTTTTTTCGCTCGCGCGGGGGGGGGATTTTGAGGGCAACTTTTCATCTATTTTTCACCCCCCCGCGCGACGTTCTCATAATTGGGTTTTGCCTACGCTTACTGCCGTGAAAATAGCTGTCAAACCTCCGAGGTCTCAAAGACCTCGGAGGTTTGAGTTAGTTTTATGCGCTAATACAACGGAACCGTCACCTTAACCGTCGTGCCGACGCCGGGCGTGCTTTCGAGCGTGGTCGTGCCAAATAGCTCCTCGGCGCGTTCATTCATAGATTGCAAGCCCAAATGGCCGGGGAAATTGCCTTTCGGGTCAAAGCCAACGCCGTTATCGGTGATGGTCAACACAATGCTTTGTTTTTGGGTTTCCACCGCAATGATGACCTTATTGGCCTTGGCGTGCTTAATAATATTGTGCAACGCCTCTTGGGCGATGCGATGCAGCGCCATTTTTTGCTCAACCGTCAGCCGGTTTTCGTCGCAACGCTCCACGTCAAATTCGACAACCATGCGATGCCGCACCCGCATGGCCTCGGCCTGTTTGCGCAACAACGCAATTAGCCCTTCACGCTCCAGCGATTCTGGCCGTAGCTCAAAAATGAGCGAACGCATCTCGGTCAGTCCGGCTTCGGCCAATTGCAGCACATAATTCAGCGGGTCCACCAAACGCTTGGGGTCACGGTCGAGCAACTCACGCGCCGTGCGTGCGCCCAAGGCAATGCCATACAGCGCCTGCGAGACCGAATCGTGCAACTCACGCGCCAGCCGTTGCCGCTCTTCGAGCGCAGCATACGATTGGGCACGCAAATACGTTTGCGCATTCTCAATCCCCACCGCCGCTTGGCTGGCAATGGCCACCGCCAAACCCAAATTCTGATACGTGAAAAAGCCGGGCTGCTGATGCACCAAGCACAATACGCCGGTGAGGCGTTCGCGCACCATCAGCGGCAGGCCAATAAACGAGCGTATATAGTCAAACTGCTTGGTCAGCCCATGCTCGGCCAGCACCGCCTGAAACGAACGCGCCTGCTCGGTGTCGCTTTGCATATCGTCCACAATCACCGGCTCCAGCGTGATCATCACCTCGTCTATCACGCCACATTGTTCGAGCGGGTGTGGTGAATAATTGATACGCTCGCCATCGAGCTGGCCGCGAAACTCAAACAGCTTGGGCTTGCCGTCTTGCACCATAAAGATGCCAGCGCCGGTATAGCCAACCGCCGATTTGAGCTTGTCGAGGATAAGATTGAGCAGCGGGCGCAGTTGCAGCGTCGAATTGACGCTGCGCGAGATCACCAACAGCGCCGATAATTCTTTGTTGCGCTGTTCCAGCTCTTCCTGAACCCGTTTTCGCTCTGCAATCTCCTCGCGTAGCGATTGGATCGAGTCCATATTAGCTGTAGGAGAAGTTATTGCTGTCACCCAAACCAGTCACCAACCCAACTCGCACTGCATACAGCGCGGCTTGGGTGCGGCTTGGCACATTGAGTTTGCTCAAAATATTGCTCACGTGGGTCTTCACAGTCTTTTCGGTAATAGACAATGAGGTGGCAATTTCTTTGTTCGATAACCCCTTGGCAAGCAGCCGCAACACATCAATTTCGCGTTCGGTCAGCTTTTCGGGGCTATCGGGAACCTTCACTTCTTTGATCAATCGGGCTGCAATTTGGGGCGAGAGTTGCACTTGCCCATCGGCAGCCGACTTGATGGCGCGGCATAGTTCATCGCCGCGTGTGTCTTTGAGCAAATAACCCAACGCCCCAGCGCGTAAGGCGCTGTAGACCATCGCATCTTCAACCACGCTGGTGACGGCGATGACCTCGGTGTCGAGTTTCTCTTTGCGGATTTGGGTGATGGCGCTAATGCCGTCCATAACCGGCATATGCAAGTCCATCAAAACAACATCGGGTTTTAATTTTCGCGCTAGATCAACGGCTTCAACGCCATTAGTGGCCTCACCAATAACCTCTAGGTCTTGGTCGAGCGAAAGAAACATTCGCAAACCTTGGCGGACTACGGTGTGATCGTCGGCAATAACAATACGAATTGACATAGGATTTTATGACTGTGATGGAAGTGCGGTGAATTATGTCGAAAGTCGCAGGGTAGTGATGCAACCTTAACGTTACAACACGCTATTTGACTCCCGAATTGTTGGAATGGGAATGACAGGACTCGAACCTGTGACCTTTGCGATGTCAACGCAACGCTCTAACCAACTGAGCTACATCCCCGCGAAACTTGTGTTTATGCTAAGCCAAACACGAACTTAGAACTTATTATACATGTTTTTTTGTCTGCCACAAAAATTTTAATGAAAGCCCGCAAATTTCGGTCTAAAGGCTGATTTCAGCCCTCGCGTTGTGGTTTGCAAGAGCCGCACACATAAGGACAAGGCTGTTCAAAAGTCAGCGCATGACCTAATTGGAAAAGCCCGATAGGGCTTTGCTGATAAGCCGGACGGGTTTACCCTCCGGCGAACGCGCCTATTGAGCAACGATGGGCGGGGGTAAACCCGCCGCCCTTAGTAGCGAAGCCCTATCGGGCTTTTTT
>JAHBAL020000095.1 GCA_018500105.2 Anaerolineae bacterium | reverse complement strand
CCCGCGACCTCGCCCTTGACCGCGCCCTTGACCGCGCCCTTGACCGCGCCCTCGATCTTGACCTCGACCTCAACCTTGCCCTCGCCCGCGCCCGCGACCTCGCCCGCGCCCGCGACCTCGCCCGCGGCTTCGTCTTCCCCCGCGTCTTCGACCTCGACCGCGTCCGCGCCCTTGACCGCGCCCTCGCCTTCGCCCGCGACCTCGACCTCGACCTCGTACTAATGCTAGATTTACATTATGCCTATTTGATCAGCGGCATCAAACGTCAGCTAATTGTGAATGAATCAGTCGAAAAATATATTAAATTTCACGCGATCACACGTGAGGTGAGTAACAGCAGCGAAGATCAGACCTTTGCCACCGCGTTAAAGGCATTGGGCATGCCGAATGAGGATTGGACTGCCGAACAATGGCAGGATTATGCCGAGCAATTGAGCGCCTTGGCCCGTGCCCACCGTAATGTTGGGCACGATTGGCAGTTTAGCGACGCGCAATTAAACACGCTGGCAGATTATTTTAAAGCCACTCAATTGTTTAACGAGTGCCTCGCGCTGGCAAACCTTTCGCCCGAAGCGCGGGCACGGGCCAAGGCCCGTATCTTGAATCCGCCTGTGGTGGCGGGGCTACCGCCGCCGCCGCCGTTGACGCGGCAAGAATTGAGGCAGAGCCTTACAACGCAATTTAATTTGGAAGATTTGGAAACGTTGTGTTTTGACTTGGCGATTCCGTGGGACGAATTAAGCGGCACGACCTTATCGGCCAAAGCCCGCGCTTTGATCGAACATTGCGAAAAACACGAGCGTATGTCAGAACTGAGCGACGCCGTGCGTGCCGCCCGTCCCAGCCTCGCCGGAAAATAAGGCGATGGTTGTCAGCGCGGCGGCATCATGCTACGATTACAATCCCTGAGCGGGAATAGCCTTTTTGACTTGCTCAGAAAAGCACAAATTGAACGATGATGAATATAACTCAAAAATCAGATATCTTCACCTTCCTCAAAACAAACAAAGATTCGATCTATGCTTGCGGCGTTAAAATTGGTTTGTTTGGCTCATTTGTCAGAAACGCCCAACAAACCGAAAGCGATATTGATTTTTTGGTTGAGTTTGATCCAGAACAATCAAACTACAACAATTTGGCTCATCCCCAGATAGGTTCAAGCGTGCCAGTTCACGTTTACAGCGTCTTGTGATAACAAAAAAGATGGAAGTCGTCATCCCGACGCGCAGCGAGGGATCCCTGAATCTTAAATTCGGCAACAATGTCGTCAGGTCAGCCCAAGTTTTGTCAAACCAGTGCGACGCTTAGATTGGTTTAGGCAATGGGGATCCCTCACTTCGTTTCGGGATGACACTTTGAATTTTGAATTTATCGGGAGATGAGCCGAATTTAATTTTTTATGACCATAGACCCCATCACCCTCGAAGTGTTGTGGAACCGGCTGCTGTCGGTTGCCAACGAACAACAAAACGCGCTGCAGCGCACCGCCTTCAGCACCGTCGTGCGCGAATCGCAAGATTTGGCCTGCGGCGTGTTCGACACCCGCGGCTACATGATCGCGCAATCGCTGACCGGCACGCCCGGCCACATCAACCCGATGGCGACGGGCGCGAAGCATTTTCTGGCGGCCTACCCAGCGCACACCCTCGCCCCGGGCGATGTGCTCATCACCAACGACCCTTGGCAAACCGCCGGGCAAATCAACGATTTCACCGTCTTTACGCCGGTTTTTCGCGGCGAGACTTTGGTCGGCTATTTTGGCAATTGCTGCCATGCCGCCGATGTGGGCGGGCGCGTGCTTTCGGCAGAGGCCAACGAAATCTACGAGGAAGGCATTCGCATCCCAATCATGAAGTTATTCGAGCGCGGCGAGCCAAATCAGGTGCTGCTTCAGATCATCCGCGCGAATAATCGCCTGCCCGATGAAACCATCGGCGATTTGTATGCCCAAGCGGCCTGTAATGCGGTGGGGGCCAAGAGTTTGTTGCACATGATGGACGAGTTCGCGCTCGATTCGATTGACCCGCTGGCCGATGAAATCATCGCCCGTTCCGAGCGGGCGCTGCGCAACGCCATTCGCGCCTTGCCCGATGGGCGCTACACCCACGAGGTGTGGAGCGACGGTTTTGAAGAGCCGCTGCGTTTGTGTGTGGCGGTGACGGTGGCGGGTGAAGATGTGCATATTGACTTTGCCGGTTCATCGCCGCAAAGCCGACGCGGCATCAACGTCGTGCTCAATTACACGCACGGCTACGCCTCATTTGCCATCAAGGCCGCCATTTGCCCCGAAGTGCCGCACAACGAAGGCGCATTTCGTCCGGTGCATGTCACCGCGCCACGTGGCTCGATTTTGAATTGTGTCGAACCGGCGGCGGTGGCCTCGCGGCATTTGGTCGGGCATTTTGTGCCGGGTCTCATTTTTGGGGCGCTGGCGGCGGTCATTCCCGATCGTTTGCTGGCGGGCGGGGCCGATCCGGGCTGGATGAGCCTGTGGCGCGGCAAAAAAGCCGATCAATCGTCGTTTTTGTTCACCTTGTTTCAGTTGGGCGGCACGGGCGCACGGGCACGCAAAGATGGCCTAAATACCACCGGCTTCCCCAGCGGGGTGGCGGGTGTGCCGGTTGAGGTGACCGAAACCCTGACGCCATTGCTGCAAACGTGCAAGGCGTTGCGTCCCGATTCGGGCGGCGCAGGCGAGTTTCGCGGCGGGTTAGGGCAACACAGCGAATTTAGCTGCTGCACCGATCAGGCGTGGGCCGTCATTCCACAAATTGACCGCACGCGCTTTGCGGCCAGTGGGCTAAAGGGCGGCAGCATGGGCGCGACGGGCGAATTGCGCGTGAATGGACAATTGGGGGCGCAACCCAAAGCAACGGTGCATTTGCAGTCAACGTCGCTGGTGCAACTCAACACGCCGGGCGGGGGCGGCTATGGCAATCCCGCCCAGCGTGACCCGCAAGCCGTGCTGCATGATGTGGTCAATGGCTACATTTCGCCCGAAACCGCCGCCCGCGATTACGGCGTGGTGGTCAACTATGTCGGCGCGGCGGATAGCCTTGTGCGTTTGCCCGAAGATTATGTGGTTGAGAGGCTATATAAAAACTAAGCTCATCGGTTTGCGACAAGAAAATCTCTCGCAAAGAACACAAAGAACACGAAGTCGAATCGAAAAAAATATCCCTTTGTGCCCTTTGTGTTTTTTGTGAGAGATAAACCTAACGTAATTCCTATGCCAAGAACGAGTTAAAAATGATGAATCACACGACCGATATTATTGTCATTGGGGCGGGGGTAATGGGGTGCGCCGCCGCCTATCACCTCGCCAAGCGCGGGTTGCGCGTTACCCTGCTCGAGCAGTTTCGCATCGGGCACGCCAACGGCAGCTCACATGGGCCGTCGCGGGTCATTCGCCTCAATTATGAGGGGGTGGATTATGTGCAATTGGCCCGCGCCGCCTATGCTCAGTGGCACGAGTTAGAGGCGGATTGCGGCCAGAAATTGCTGCATTACACCGGCGGCATGGATATCGGCGAACCCGAGGCGCTGGCCGAGATGAGCGCCACCCTGACCGCCGCCAACGTGGCCTTCGAGACGATTGACAGCGCCGAGATCATGCGTCGCTCGCCGCAAATGCGCGTGCCCGACAACATGATCGCGCTGTATCAAAACGATTATGGCATTTTGCTGGCCGATCCATGTTTGGCCGAAATGTCGCGGCTGGCGCGGCGGCATGGGGCCAATATTGTCGAGGGCGAGGCGGTGCAGGCGATTGTGCCGCACGATAGTGGCGACGGCGTGACGGTGCAAACCCAACGCGCCAGCTATCAGGCCAGCCGCGTCATCATCGCGGCTGGCGCGTGGATGCGCCCCTTGTTGCGCCCGCTGGGCGTAAATTTACCGTTGACGGTGGTGAAGGAGACGATTGCGTATTACAAACCTGCCGACCCAACGCCGTTTTTGCCCGACCGTTTCCCGCTCTTTTTGCAGCGTTTCCCCAATTCCACCGTCATCGGCTGCGCATTCCCGATCATCAATCACGAAGGCGTGAAGATGATTTATGACCGGCATGGCGAAATCGTTGACCCCGCCGACGAAGATCGCGCGATTGGGCGCGAGCAATTTGCCAAAATCCGCGACTATGCGCGGCAAGTGCTGCCCAATTTGGGCGATAACATGATCGAGGCGGTGACGTGTCGTTACACCATGACGCCAGACGAAGATTTCATCATTGATCGGCTGCCCAATCACCCAAATATCGTCATTGGCTCACCGTGTTCGGGGCATGGCTTCAAGTTTGGCATCACGATCGGCAATATTTTGGCCGATTTGGCAATTGAAGGCCGCACGGCCCACGATATTCAGCGCTTCAGGCTTGATCGTCCGGCGTTGACCGGCGGGTTGGCGTGGCGGTTGGCGGGTTAGGCAGATTCCTTGTTGAGGCAAGGCGATTCCGCTAAAGTAACGGCAGTTTGGGGTTGATTTAGCCGATGACGTGCATACTGCGCTGGCAGTTGATCGGATTCGGGTAAATCAAGCCCTGCGCTGTCTCCATCTGGGACCTTGGCAAGCACCCTCAGATATTTCGCACGATCGCTTTTTTTTGCGCGTTTGGTGTTTAAAACGATCTGAACCTTCAATAATGGTATTATAAATGATACTGAAAATATTATTTTGTGACTTGTCCATAAATTTAAATCACTATGACGACCGTTAAACGTATGCAAGGAAAAACCGCCATTGTCACCGGCGCGGGGCGAGGCATTGGCCGCGCCATTGCCAAGCGCTATGCCGCTGAAGGCGCACAAGTGGTGGTCAATGACGTCAATGCGCAGGGCATTGAGGCTGTCGTTGCCGAAATTACCCAAACCGGTGGGGTGGCGATTGGTGTGCTGGCCGATGTTTCGGTGAAGGCGCAAGTAGATGCGCTCTTTGCCCGCACCGTTGCCGAATTTGGCACGGTGGATGTGCTGGTTAATAACGCCATGATTACCAACGGCGACCGCCATTTTCTGGAGGCCGATGAGGCGTGGTGGCGGCGGGTGATAGATGTCAATTTGACCGGCCCATTTTTGTGCGGCTTGGTGGCGGCGCCAATCATGGCGCGTCAAGGCGCTGGGGTCATCATCAATTTTTCGAGCGGCGGCGCGACCCGCGCCCATCGTGGGTTGGCGGCCTATGACGCAAGCAAAGGTGGCATCGAGGCGCTTACCCGCGCCATGGCGCTCGACCTCGCGCCCTATGGTGTGCGCGTCAATGCGCTTGTGCCCGGCTCGGTAGACAACATCGGCATGGCTGCCGAGGTCAAAAAGTTTCGCGGCGAAAACATCCCCATGCAGCGCGTGGGCGAGGCCGACGAGTTGGCTGGCCCCGCCGTTTTTCTCGCCAGCGACGACGCCAGCTATATCACTGGGCATTGTTTGGTGGTGGATGGCGGGATGCTCTCACAACAACGTTCGGCGACGGTGGATATTTTCCCGCTGTCGAAGTTTCCTAAGTTGGCGGGCGATGAGTAACGAGTAACGAGTGATGAGTAATGAGTAACAAGTAATGAGTAATGAGTAATGAGTAACGAGTAGGGTTAGGACAATTCCACTCACCGTGCGAATAGTTTTTTATTTTTTCTGAATGATCTAAACCACGCATCACTCATTAGACCATTCAGAAAAAATAATTCTCCGATTCTTTACCAATTCCGCGTCTCCGCGATCCAAATTCTGTGATCGCGGAGACGCGGAATTGGCGAAAAATCGGAGGGCGTTTTACAGGACGATTCCGGTATTTATTTTGGCTAAACAGCCTTACATATTACTCATTACTCATTACTCATCCCCCATCACCCGTCACCCATTTTCAAGCCCTTTCCCCTTCACACTTAAATCACTTCTGAACAAAATCTTAACAACTAAGCGTTAAGCTGCGGTCAGTGAAGAAGATGAAGACGAAAGTGATTTCCCCGCTATTATTGGCGCTGCTTGGCGTAAGTGTCGGCATTGCCACCTTGGCGACGAATGCCGCTAACGATATGACCGCGCTGGCGTGTGGCGCGAGCAATTTTATGAAGGTGACGGCTGACCCAAAAAACTCGGCTTATCCTGCCCCGTCGCTTACGGTTACTTGCGACAGCACCAATATGGTGGTCAAGTCGAATGGCATCCCCAATTTTGAGTATGTGCAAACCAACCCAAATCGCTTGCAAGCGCAAAATTACACTTGGAATATTCCACTTGTGCCAACCACCGGCAGCAGCCGCAGCGTGCCACTAGGTGGCGTCAGCGCAGTGGCTGCAAACGGAATTCCTATCTTTGGCCCGACAGAAGCGCCCAACGACGGTTACAAAGACCCGTATGAACAGGGGATTTTGGATTTTTGCAATGGACATCCGGCCCAACGCGGCGATTATCATTTTCATGCCAGCCCTACTTGCTTGATTGACAAATTGGGTGCGACAAAGCCGGGCACGGTGATTGGCTATTCGCTCGATGGCTGGCCCATTCTCACGCCTTATGTGTGTGCCGATGCGAGTTGTAGCAGCACCAAAAAGTTGCGCAGTAGTTGGCAATTGACCGCGCCCAGCCAAACGGCAGCATGGAGCCGCAACAGTTACGTGGCGGGAGCGGGCGATTTGGACAAATGCAATGGTCGTGTGCAGGCCGATGGCAGCTATGCCTACTACGCTACCGACACATTCCCCTATTTTATGGGCTGCTATATCGGTAGTTTAAGCAACAGCACGGTCGTGGCTGCGCCAGTCGCCACCAGCACGCCAGTTGCATCCGCAACAGCGACCCCAGTCGCGCCCAATGCCAACCTAAACAAATTTACCTTTTTGCCAGCCGTCATAAGATAGCGGGGAGGGGCGACCAAAGGCGGTCATCGTTCTTGCATGACACCCCGCCGCCTTTGGTTGCTTTTTTACACGGTTACAGAGTTGCGAAGTGGCAGAGTTGCAGGTTGCAAAGTTGCAAAGTGGCAGATTGCAGGTTATCGCTGCCACTTGCAACCTGCAACCTGCAACCTGCAACCTGCAACCTTGCAACTTTGCCACTTGCCCCCTGCCCCCTGCAACTTTTTTTATTCACCAAACCAATCATGAACCCGAATAAACAACTCGTTACCCTTATTTTGAGCGCCGCAATGTTAGCGACGCCGCTCGCGGCCTGCCAACAGAACCGCGATTCGCATACCGCCACCAGCGCTGTCAACGGCAACACCGCCGCCAACGCTGCCCAAATTGCCAATATGACACGCGGCTACCAATTGGCGAAGTGGGGCAGCAACGTCAGCGTGGCGTATGTGGATGGGCAATTGCACTACCGTGCCAACGGCTTGCCCAATCACCCACGCCCAGCCGAATATGCGCTGCCCAATGAAGGGGTAATGCGCCCCACCGCAGCCACTTCGCACGCCGGAGCCGACATCAGCAAAGCCCAAAACTACGAATTTAAAATTCCGCTCAACCCGCGCCGCGCTGTATCGCCCACTACCACCAGCCTCGGCGTGGTTGGGGCCATGATTTCGGGTGCGCCCTTGTTCAATCCATATGAATTTGACCAAACGACGGTGGTGATGCAGTCTAATTTCTCGGTAAAGAATGCCGCCGGAGCCGATGTGTGGTTTTTAGACGATTGCGCCGGGCATCCCACGCCATTTGGCGAATATCATTACCACGCCTTGCCCAAGTGCGTCGTCGCGCAAGTGGATGGCCCGACTGGCCCCTCGCACATTTTGGGCATTGCGCTCGATGGCTACCCCATTTACGGCGATCGCGACATGAACGGCAAAAAAATCCAAACCTCGCAGCTCGACCAATGCAACGGTATCACTAGCCCCACGCCCGAATTTCCGCAAGGCATCTATCATTATGTGCTGCTCGATGTGCCCGATTCCACCTCGTCTATTCGCTGCTTTACTGGCGTGATCGAGCCTTGGCTCGTGCAAATGCCGGGTATGCCCGGCATGCCGCCCAAGCAATAGCTTGCTCGCCGATTACGGCAGTGCGGGGGGCAATCATGTAAAACCTCTCCCCCCACAACGATAATTGCCGATCGCACGATAGCTTTTGTCGGCAAAAGATATCGTGCGATCGGCTTTGCATCATTTAAGAATCTGCGCTAATTCCCCATGCCAGCAGCGAATCCAAAATTATCATACAAGACCCCTCACTATGCGTCGGGGTGACGTGGCAATTTACGCAACTTAATTTATTCCAGCTTGATTAAGTGATTGGTATAACACGTTATTCAGGCACAACCAATTGATTAAACATAAGCGGTATATACACAAATTTTGTGCCCGATTGCGGCACTAACGTGGCGGTTGGGGTTTGGGTCGGGGGAGGGGCCGTCTCTTTTATACATCTCCGGGCCCACCTGACGGACTCCCATCTCGTATGCCGGCCTCTCCTTG
>JAHBAL020000016.1 GCA_018500105.2 Anaerolineae bacterium | reverse complement strand
AGATGTGTATAAGAGACAGCTGGTGCAGGTGGTTGATGGATAAGAAGTGTCAAGGTGTCAGAGTATCAAAGTGCCAAAATGACACCTTGACACCCTGACACTTTGACACGCTTACCCCGCTATACTTTGGCAATCATGGATTGTGTTGTTATCCTCGATTTCGGGTCACAATATTCGCAATTGATCGCGCGGCGTGTGCGCGAGGCCAACGTGTATTGCGAATTATTCCCCCACGATGCGCCAGCCGACAAGGTGCTGGCTTTGCGCCCGCAGGCAATTATTTTGTCGGGTGGGCCAAATTCAGTGTACGACGCGGGCGCACCCGCCTTGCCCGATTACGTGCTGGCCGCAGGCGTGCCAGTGCTGGGCATTTGCTACGGTATGCAATTGCTGGCGCGGGCGCTGGGTGGGCATGTGGCTGGCTCGAGCACCCGCGAATATGGCCGCGCCCGACTGACGCGCACCGCCACCTCACATTTACCCGGCTTTGACCAATTGCCCAGCGCATTTAATGTATGGGCCAGTCATGGCGACAAAGTAGAGGCGTTGCCACCCGGCTTCAGCGCCATTGCCGCCACCGACGATTGCCCCTTTGCCGCGATGGAAAACGCCGAACGCAGCATTTATGCGCTGCAATTTCACCCCGAAGTAAACCACAGCGAGCACGGCAGCGTGTTGCTGCAAGCCTTTTTACAGGCCGCCCATATCGCGCCGTCGTGGACGGCACAGTCAATGGTCGAGACCGCCATCGCCAACATTCGCCAGCAGGTCGGCGCTGGGCATGTCATCGCAGGGGTGAGCGGCGGGGTAGATTCATCGGTGGCGGCGGCCTTGGTGCATCGCGCCATCGGCGACCAATTGACCTGTATTTATGTGGACAACGGCATGATGCGGGCGGGCGAATCGGAGACGGTGGTGCAGACTTTCCGCGATCATTTGGGGGCGCGGCTGGTGGCAGTCAACGCCGCCGAAGATTTTATTTCGGCCTTGCACGGCGTGACCGAGCCAGAGCAAAAACGCAAAATCATCGGCGAGCGTTTTATTCGCACCTTCGAGGCCGCGCTTAGCCACGCCAAAGACGCCGCCTTTTTGTGCCAAGGCACAATTTACCCCGACGTGATCGAATCTCGCGGGCCAGAGCGCCAAAGCGCCGCCAAGATCAAGAGCCATCACAATGTGGGCGGCTTGCCCGCCGATATGAAATTTAAGCTGGTCGAGCCGCTGCGCTTTTTGTTTAAAGATGAGGTGCGGGCCGTCGGCACAGAATTAGGCTTACCAGATGAGTTGGTGTGGCGGCAACCCTTCCCCGGCCCCGGCTTGGCCGTGCGCTGTTTGGGCGAAGTGACATGGGAACGGCTGACCGTTTTACGTGCCGCCGATAAAATTGTGACCGACGAACTCGGCGCGGCTGGGCTGCTGCGCGGGGCCACCGCCCAAGCCTTTGCAGTGTTGTTGCCGGTGCGCTCGGTCGGCGTGATGGGCGATGGGCGAACGTATCACGAAACCTGCGCCATCCGCGCCGTTACCACCAACGACTTCATGACCGCCGACTGGGCCAAATTGCCCTACGATATCTTGTCCCGCATCTCCAGCCGCATCGTCAACGAGGTCTCCGGCATCAACCGCGTCGTTTACGACATCACCAGCAAACCACCCGCTACAATTGAGTGGGAATAACAAAAAGTGCTAAGTGCTAAGTCTCAAGTGCTAAGTGCTGTGTAGCTTCATACTTAGCACTTAGCACTTTCCACTCTTAAAAACATGGTTAAACTAATGATCTTATTCAAGAAACCGCCGACAAACGAAATTGAATCGTTTGAAAACGTGTTTTCACAAAGCTACGTGCCTGCCATCAACCAAGTGCCGAATTTGAAGCGGGCGACGGTCACCCGCACGATTGGTGCGCCGCGTGGCGAGGCGGCCTATTACCTCGTGCACGAATTGTATTTTGAGGATTTTGCCACCCTGACCCAATCGCTCAATACCCAACAAGGCCGCGATGCCGGTGAACGGCTGATGGGCTTTGCACGTGATCTTATCACGCTGATGTATGCGGAGATGTGGGAAGAGGCGCTGGCGTAGCTTGCCAATAACGCTCGCCGCCGACATGCGTCACATAGCGCCGCACTCGTTCGGCAACGGCAGCGGGAATATCAGGGTGGTTTTCGACATGAAAAACCGCCTCTAGCTGCGACGTGTAGGCCAAAATCGCGTTGATGCGGGCGTTCAAGTCATCTTTCGACAAGGCATACACGTGCGCGGTTTTGCCGCGCACTTCGGTGTTGGTCAAAGCATCGTCTTTTTCGGCATACGGAAAATCTTCATAATAGCGCAGCGGCAGCCCCCACTCGGCGCATACCGCCTCGGCACTGTGTCGAGTGATGACATGATCAATATGCCCGCCAAGGGCCAAGGGCGAAAACACCGTCGGGGGCTGGTCGGCATTGCGCAGGTCGAGACGGGTGAATAGGGCGTGAAACCGCTCGCGCAGCCGTTGCCCCTGCTCGGCAAAATCGGCAGGAATGACCCGCCCGCCCATAAAATCTTCGAGGTAATAGGGCGCACCATCGGCGGCATGGCGATAAATGGCATCGGGCAAATCGAGGTGCACCGCCTTCACGCCGAGCATCGCGCACGCCCGCACATCTTCGGCCCGCCGTGCCACATACGGCGCATCCCCTAGCCGCCATTCGGTATCGTGAATGCGCAACGCGGTGGGCGAAAGCCGCGCCCGTGTCGGGCTATCGGCAGTGCAAACACTCGCCACCACCACCTCATGCCCCGCCTGCACCAATTGATGCAGCAACCCGCCGCACGACAGTGCAGCATCATCGAGATGAGGGGAAAGAAAAATCACCATTGGGAAATTTAAAATGTAAAATGTAAAATGTAAAATTGACTAAAATCTAATTTTCAATTTTACATTTTCAATTTTAAATTTTACTGTAGGCTATGCAACAAGTTTACGCGAATAATGGACTCGGCTGACGCGCCATTTTTGTCGTAGCGCGTCACTTTAATGTTGTATGCGCCTTCGGGGTAATTGGACGAATACCACGTGGCGATGGTTCCATTGGGAATGGCAGTGCCGATATCGGGGCTAATGGCCTGCCAATTGCTGCTATTGGCGGGCGCAATCGCCACGTTGTAATAGGCAAAATCAACGCCCCACACGCTGCCCAAGATCGGAATCACCCCGCGTGACGCCACGTCAGACACAGTTGTGCCGTTGGCAGGGAAGGCAATGAGCGTGCTTCCCGGCGCGGCGTTATTTGTGCCTGCCGGACGAATAGGCACAATGCTACCTGCCCCGCTAGGCACAGACACGCTGGTTTGACCTGCGTTATTACGGCTTTCGATCACATCGCGGGTGCTGAGTTGCGGGAATAAATCGCGCACGTCTTTGCCCTGTGCCTTAAACCACTCAATGGCTTCATCTGGGAAACGATACACTGTGCGATATTCGATCTGGTCGGGCGGGGTTTCGACCGTGGCCGGACGGCCTGTCAAGCGATCATAGGGCACGCTCTCGACCATCGAGGTGGCGCGGCTTGGCTCTAGGCCGCGAATGAAAAGCTCTTTGGCGACAGGACAGCCGGTATTGCCCGGCAAAAAGCCATCCACCGCACACACATATTGCTCGACAATGCCGGTCGGGCGCTCAAAATTCTCGATGCTCAAATCAGTATGCAGCATCTCCATCACGTCATGCCAAATCGGGGCAGCGCCGGTCAAACCTGTCACCGTTTTGTCCATCGGCGTTGCATCGGTGTTGCCAACCCACACCCCCACCACATATTGCGGGGTGTAGCCAATCGTCCAGTTGTCACGATTGTCGTTGGTTGTGCCGGTCTTGACGGCTGCCGGGCGTTTGCGCTTCAATTCGAGCACATTTCCCACCCCGAAAGCGGGGGTGCGTGCCTCGTTGTCCGACAACATATTGGTCAACAGATAGGTCAATTGTGGGCTGTTGGGGCCGAGCATGTTTGGCAAACGACTGGGTGTATATTTATACAATTGCCGCCCGTTCACGTCGGTGATCTCTAAAATAACAGCGGGGTCGAGCTTGCGATAACCACGACGCTGGAGTATTTGTGGTCTCGGTGCGCCCACCATCGCACCTCCGTTGGCAAAGGTCGAATAGAGATACGTCATATCCAACAATTTCACTTCGCCGCCGCCCAAGGTGAGCGATAAACCATAACGCTCTAGGCCCGCTTCAAGGTCGTTGATGCCAAGCAGGTGCGCCAACCGCAACACGCTTGGAATGCCGACCGTTTGCAAAGCCTTGACCGCCGGAATGTTGTATGAATTTGCCAAAGCGGTTCGCATGCGCACCGGCCCGTGAAATTTATCGTCGTAGTTTTTGGGCACAAAGGCGTGATTGGGTGGGCGCTCGCCGGTGGCAAATGTCGTTGCCACATCCCAAAACAACGTCGAGGGCGTTCCCAAACCTTGGCGCATCATCTCTAAGAACGTGATAGGCTTAAACGACGATCCGGGCTGACGCAAGCCTGTCGCCACGTTAAATTTGCCGTCAATCTTGTCGTTGTAATAATCGAGGCTGCCCACCATTGCCAGCAATTCGCCATTCACGGCATCCATCACCACCACCGAGGCATTGTTGGCGTTCTTTTTGTCGGCCTGCAAACGGGCAATTTTCTCATTGGCAATCTTGCGCACGTCTTCTTCGAGCGAAAAATCGAGCGAGGTTTTGATGCGCAGCCCGCGCCGATACACCATGTCGGTGGCTTCTTGCTCGCTGATGCGCAAATGATCGGCCAACAAATCCACCACCGCCGAGCGGGCGTAAAACGTAAAGTGCGGCGCAAAAATATTGAAACGCCCGTCGCGTTTGGCATAACGCAACGACTCATTTTTGGCCGCCAAAAGTTGGGCTTCGGTCACATCTGAACAGGCCAACTGCTTGTTTTGCAGCCGTTCTAACATTTGGTCGAGCACCAGTTCTTGGCGGTCTTTGGCAAGCACCGGGTTATCAAACGGATTAAGACGCGGGAATTGCGGCACAGCCGAGAGCATGGCGGCCTCGGCCAAGGTCACATCTTTGGCCGATTTGCCAAAATAAATACGCGACGCCGACTCAACACCGTAAGCCAAGCTGCCATAGTTGTTGGTATTCAAATACCACTCTAAGATCTGGTTTTTACTGTATCGTCGGCTAATTTCGCTGGATAAAATCACCTCGCGGATTTTTCGTCCGTAGTCTTGTTTATAGCGTTCTTCGGGCGCGATCATGACATTTTTTACCAATTGCTGGGTAATGCCAGAGCCACCTTGCACCACATCGCCGCGCAAATTTGACACAAATGCGCGAATAATGCCGCGCATATCAAAGCCCGGATTTTCGTAAAAAGTCTTGTCTTCAATCGCCACTGTCGCGCAGGCCAGCAGCGGCGAAATATCGCGGAAAGGAACCCATTGCCGGTCACCGGCGTTTGGGTCAATCACCTCGTAAATCAGTTTGCCGTTGCGGTCAAACATCTTGGTGGTCTGAAAGTTATCCTCCACCTGCGTAATCTGGCTGGGATCGGGTAAATCAAACGAATTAAACAGAAAATAGTTGTAGACTGTCGCCGCTGACGTAGCCGTAATTCCGACCAGCACTGCGACTTGTGAAAGCAACACTGCCAGCGCAATCATTAACCATTGGCGGAAACGATTGACACTGCTTTTGCGCGTCCGCTCGCGGCGATGATGCCGCATACGAACAAGGTGAGGCGTTAACATCAGATAAGTATAAAAATCACCACAGCAATGTTGCATCCATCAAAAGATGGATTTTAAGCTTGCCCATTCAGTATATATCAACTCACATCTCACTTAGCGCATTTTCTAAGTCCATTTGAAACCAATGATTGAATTGAGGCTTCGTTGGGTGCAACTTCGGCGGCTTTGTTAAAGGCATCTACGGCGCGGGGGCAATTGTTCATCAATTGGTAGGCAAAGCCGAGGTAAATATAGTCATTCGCCCCAATTTTTTGATCGCTTTGCGTGGTAATGGAGATGGCGCGGGTAATATTGGCGATGGTGTCTTCGTAACGGCGGCCTTGAAAATTCACCACCCCCAACCGAGTCCACGCTGTGTGGCGATTGGGATCGAGCTTGGTGGCTTGCTCAAGCGACACCCGCGCCTTGCCAAATTCGCCGATAGCGATATAAGCAGTGCCAATGCGCTCGTGGGCCTCGGGGTTGTCTTTGTCAAGCTTAATCGCCCGTTCGTAATACTCGATGGCGCGGGTGGCGTTGCCAGAGCTGACATAGGTGCGCCCGATGGCGGTGATGATATGCACAAGCTGCGGCCCAATCTCGAGCGCTTGCCCATAATAATAGAGGGCTTCGTTATACTGTCCTTCAATCTCGCGCACATAGCCCATATTGCGCAAGGCGTCAATACGCGCATCGCTGTTGGGGCGCGATAAGTCAATGGCCTTTTGGGCCGACGCACGCGCATTGCGAAAATCGCCGCTGTCGGCTTGGGCCTCGGCCAAATAAGCGTTGGCAATCGGGTTGCTGGGGTCACTTGCCACTGCCGCCTGACATTCTTTCACAGCCTGTGCCACGCGGCCTTGCCATTCTATTGCCATGCAATTGACCGCCCGCAACTCTACATCGTTAGGATAAGTTTGCAGCGCCCGTTGCAGCCGTTGTTCAGCGCGGGCCGCTTGGCCGGTCAAGATCAACAATCGCGCCAAGCGAAATGACAAAATGGGGTCGTTGGGTTTTCGGCGCAGCGCTTGGTCGTAAAAGTCAATGGCTTTGCGATACTCGCCGCGAAAATAAGCCGCATAAGCCGCATCGGCAAAATCTTCGACGCTGCGGGTGGGTGTAACGCTGGGTAATGGCGTGGCGCGGGCAGCAACGACGTTTAAACTATTATTGCCCAAACGCTGTTGCACCAAAAAATACACGGCAATCAGCCCCACACCCATCAATATGAGGACTAACCACGCTACAGTTGCAACCGCATTGCTACGCCTTCGATACACACGCAAGATGATATCAGAAAACGTTTTTTGGGTTATATCTTCTCGATAATCTGTAGAGGCACGGCGCACCGTACCTCTACTTTTGTCCAGTTTTAAGCTATTGGCAACCAACAAAAAAGCGCAGTCAAATGCTGCGCCTTTTCAATTTGGGCTTGCACGACCGTTGCGAAGATCTGCAAGCATACCCTCAAGCAGTTTTTCAACCGCCATCGTGTGGCTATCATAGCCATGCGTCTGAAAATATTCTGAATCGCATGACCACTTTCCGTTGTCGTAGCTGACAACATGGTCATTGTTATCACCTCGCACGGTCACTTGAAAGGCCTTAAAACTAAACCGGTCATGTTCGTTCGAATAACGAGTTGCTTTCTCAACTTTTCCAATTAAGCTTGAATCCATCATAGTATAGATTATTTTATACATCAAAGGGTGGATGTCAAATGAAAACATGCCATTTGGCGCATTTGGGCGCTTAGAATTTTCTCATTTTAAGACAATGGGCTTGCCGTATACTTGCGCAAGCGAATAATGAACTACACTTTTGTTGCTACCCAAACCGAGCTAAGCCGAATTTGCGATGAATTTGACATCGCCCTCCAACACGACAATCGCATCGCCATTGACACCGAATTTGTGGGTGAGCAAACCTATGAGCCACAACTGATGCTCATCCAGATCGCCGCACCCAACGGGCGCATCGCCCTCATTGACGCAAAAACGCTGGTTGGCAAAATGCAATCGTTAACGGCGCTGCTTAACGCCCCCCATCGGCTGAAAATTATGCATGCGGGCGGGCAAGATGTGCCCATTTTGAATGCGAATTTGGGCGAGATCGCCGGGCCTTGGTTCGATACGCAAATTGCTGCGGCCTACATCGGCTATCCCCTGCAAACTGGCTACGCACGGCTCGTAGAGGCCGAAACCCGCGTTAGGCTTGAAAAGGGCGAAAGCCTTAGCGACTGGGGCCGCCGCCCATTGCCCAGCAGCATGTTGGTCTATGCCGCCGATGATGTGCGTTATTTGCACACCATTCATCAAAATTTGGCGCAACGCTTAACCCAATTGGACCGTAATGCTTGGAGCGACGAAGGCGTGGACGAAATGGTGCGCAATGTCAGCGAGAAAATTGCGCCCACCGACCTGTGGCGCAAAGTGTCGGGCAACAGCAGCCTCGATCGACGCGGGCTATCGGTCTTGCGCGAATTGTGTATTTGGCGTGATGACGAGGCGCGTCGGCGTGATAAGCCGCGCCGCAGTGTGATGAAAGATGAGCCGCTGATTGAGTTGGCGCGTCGAGCGCCTGCCACCATCACCGCCGCTATGAATTTGCGAAATTTGCCGCCCAATTTGGGCGACCGCCGTTTGGCAGAATTGATTGCGTGCATCAAAGTTGGTTTAGCGGTGCCGCCAAGCCAAATGCCACGCCTCGACCTTGCCACCACCTCGCTCGATGATCATGGCTCGGCGTTGTATGAATTGCTGACGGCGGTGGTGCGCGTGCGGGCTATTGAGAGTAATATCGCCCCAACGTTACTTGCGCCCGCCGACCCATTGCGGCGGCTGGCGGCCAGCCGCAGAGTTGATGATGTGGCGCGTGTATTTGGCGGCTGGCGCGAGCAACTGATTGGCAATGATCTGCGCGATGTGCTTAACGGCAATTTATCGGTGGCATGGGACACCCGCGCCGAACAATTGGTATGCCGCCGCAATCATTGACCGACATAGCGCAGCACATCTAACACCACTGTGCGCGTGGCAGGGCTGGTGAAGGCCAAGGTTCCTTTGCGGCGCAGCCCGCGCTCGTCTTCAAATTCGATGCGAGCAGCGGGCAATGTGCCAAATGAGGTGGCGACATTAAACAACTGGGCTAACCCTAAGCGCCGAATGGTGACGCTTAGATAAGTTGGCTCAATGCCCCGCAATTGCAGTTGGGCTTCGGCGGCCTTGGCCGAAATATGCACCGGCACACAACGTGCCGAGGCATTATCGAACGCACGGCCCAGATCGCCAAACCAAAACACATCGGCTTGAGTTGGCAAGGTTTGTGGTGCGCCCCACATTGGCAAGGCGTAGTCGAGCCGCCGCACCAGCCACCGGACGACAAATATAATTGCCAGCGCCATTAAAACAGCCAGCCCTAGCCGCGCCAATTGACTGAGCAAATACTCGTTGGGGGGCGAGCCAACTTCGAGATAGAGTGCCGGATGCTTGGCATTAGCGCCGGCTTGAATTTTGCCAACCAAGGTAATGGGGTTGCCAGCAAATGCGCTTTCGGGAATACTTGCATCTAGCACATAAAGCGGGTCAAAAATACCGGGCGTGATGAGGGGGATATAGCGGCTGCCAGTTAACACAATACTCCCCAGCCGAAATTGCACTTGGCGCACTTTGTTGGGAGCCAGCACCCCCGTTACCCGCACATATTGGTTGATATCGCGCGATGAAACATCATTGGCGGTGGCATCACGCGGCTGAATTTGGCGCGGCGGGTCGGGCCGGCCAACAGCAATTAGCCCCAGCGACAATAAGCCCAGCCCAGTTAAAATCACCGACACCAACCGGTGTTGGTCTGTCCAAAAACAGGCGCGAGCAATGAAATCTAGCAACCGCAACATCTACTAAAATTATCGCACCAATCCGGCGATATATGTCATATTTTTTACCTTAAAAATTACACATGAATTTACCCTATGAATTCTATGCACGCGACACGCGGCTGGTGGCGCGGGCGCTATTGGGCCAGCGGCTGGTATGCCATGCGACCGATGGCACACGACTAGCGGGCACAATCAGCGAAACCGAGGCATATTGCCCAAACGATAGTGCCAGCCACGCCTATCGCGGCAAAACCATGCGCAATAGCGCAATGTTTTTGTCGGCTGGGCATGTGTATGTTTACTTTATCTATGGGATGCACTTTTGCCTCAATGTGGTGACGGACGCCGAAAACGTTGGCGCGGCGGTGCTCATTCGCGCAGTGTTGCCTCAAGAAGGCATCGAAATGATGCAAGCGCGTCAGCCAAAGCTAAAACCCGCAGCACTGTGCAACGGCCCCGGTCGCTTGTGCAAAGCATTTGGAATTGACCGCAGTTACAACACCCGCAGTTTGCTCGGCCCTGCCAATGGTATTTGGATCGAGCAGGCCGACGCAATCCCCGATGAGCAAGTGCGTTGCACGCCGCGCATTGGCATCAGCGGCGATGATACAGCCAAAAATGCGGCTTGGCGCTGGCTGATTGTAACGCCGCGTCAGGCAAATGATTACCAAAAGGCGATTTAATCTCAGCATATTCACAATACCTATGCAGCACGAGTGATACAATACTTAATGAAGCTGAGTTGTATGAATGGCTTATGGGTTTTGCTTGCAAAAAAGCAATCTTGCGGCGCGATTCATACAATCGTTGCAGATATCTTACAAACACATATTTATCAGGAGACAAATAAATGGATACATTCGATCGCGTTAAAGCGTTATGCGTAAAGTTACTAGGCGTGTCTGGCGACAAAGTAACGATGGATTCTAACTTCCGCGACGATCTTGAAGCCGATTCTCTCGATTTGGTCGAATTGATTATGGCCTTCGAAGAAGAATTTGGCGGCGAAATTTCTGACGAAGATGCTCAGAAGATTACCACCGTGAAAGAAGCTGTGGCCTATTTGGAAGCTAAGACCAAGTAATTTTTAAGCTGCAATCATAAAAAAAAGAAGGTGTTTGCGATTGCAAACACCTTCTTTTTTTATAAGGCTGTTCAAAAGTCAGCGCATGACCTAATTGGAAAAGCCCGATAGGGCTTCGCTGATCAGCCGGACGGGTTTACCCTCCGGCGAACGCGCCTATT
>JAHBAL020000546.1 GCA_018500105.2 Anaerolineae bacterium | reverse complement strand
AGATGTGTATAAGAGACAGGGCTAAAATAGCCGTGCATTTCGTCGGCGTCGTAACCTTGTTGGGCAAATAATGGCAAACATGCCTCATCGAGTGTTTGGCTCAGCCGCAACGAAGCTGCGTGTTCGACGGGGTGGGCGGGGGGCGGTCCGATTTGGGTGAATGAAGTGACGGACGTGGTGCGGCGTAGCGGAAAATGTGCGGCAACAGCGGTCTGATCTCGCTCGCTATTTAGCTTAAAAATGAGCGATTCGTGACGTGGCACAAGCCCGACCAACGTTTGGGCCGCCCAATCGTTGCTGCTCGACATTAAGACAACATAGCGCGTGTGCGGGTAGGTTTTGGTGTCGTAGCTTGAGGCGCGGCTTTCGAGCAACATCAACACGCCTTGCCCGTTCGCGTCATCCAGCCAATGCTGTGTGATGGCGTGTGGGTAAGCCTGACGCATTTTGAGCAAAACGATATGCTGAAATGGGTTTTGGTTGAGGTAATTCAGAATGTGGGCGTCGTTGGGCATGATCGGTAACGCCGTCATCTTGACGGCAAAGGGCCGTCAAGATGACGGCGCTACGTATGACGGCGCTACATATGACGGCGTGGCGATGGCCGCGTGGGCTTTTTGTGCCATAAATACCGCGCCCATTAAGGCGGATTGGGCCGGTGATACAACCTGAGCGTTGGGCTGAAGATCAGCAAGGGCAGCGGTGAAAGCACTTTGCAGCCCATGCACATGTGCAAATGCCCCGCTCATGGGCGATACGCGCTGATCAGGCGCGGGTAATTGCAGGCCGTGAATGGCGGCTTGGGTTTTCTGCGCCAAGGCCGCGCCGTGTCGCTGAATGAGTTGCTGCGCAACCTTATCGCCTTGTTCGGCGGTTTGCGATACGACCATCGCCAGCGAAGCAAAGCCGCGTGCGCCAAAATCGCTGGCATAAATTTTTCGTTTGACATCGGCAAAATGCCCAATTTCAAAATGGGCCAAAAATGCTGTCAATAGCGCTGTGCGCGGGCCGCTGCCGTCATTGTCATGCAAGGCCGCCCGCAGTCCATCGCGCCCAATCGCCATTGCGCTGCCTTCGTCGCCCACCAGCCAGCCCCAGCCCCCCACGCGCTGCCGCTGTCCTGAGGCATTGACGCCAAGCGCAATCGAGCCAGTGCCAGCGATGACGATGACACCGGGTTTGCCCAAATGTGCGCCCATTAGCGCTGTGTAGGCATCGTTGTCTACGGCGATGGCCTCGGCTGGCTGCACCTCGCGCACCATGTCGCGCACCATGTCGGCTTCGGGTGAGGCGAATTCGACCCCAGTTAGCCCAAGCCCGATGGCGGCGACGGGTTGGGGCGGTAATTGCGCCATTGCCCACGCCTGCCCAAGCGCAGCGTGTAGTGATTCGTAGTAGCGTTCGCGGCTGCCTTGCGCCGCCAAATGAATGAGGCCGGGGCCAGTGCCTTCGCCCAAAACATTGCCATTGGCGTGGGCAATGACGCATTTGAGCGACGTTTGGCCGCCATCTATGCCGATAAAAAATTGGCTCATGGGGTAATTATGCCAGTAATAAGCCGGTTTTACCATTGTAAATTGCAATCGGTCGTTTTAAATTGGCGATAATTCGCCTACCTTATGTTGACTCCAAAAACACTCACCATTCCCGCTATTGCTTCAACGCTTTGTGTCTTTTGCGCCAATATTGCCCCAATCTCTGGCAGGCCGATGTTGGCCTATGTCTCGGCACAATCGCTTGCGCTTATGCCTGACCAGCCAAACACGCTGGCTGCGCCAACCGCCCACACCCGCCCAGAATTGGCGGGGTTGCCAGTGATTACGGTGACTGTGCCGTATTCGACACCGCACACCGATTTTCTTTTTCTCACCTCAAATAACGCCGCTTCTAACACGCGGCATGGCTATATTCTCGACTCGAACGCCAAGCCGGTGTTTGCGGTGCGTGCGCCCGAAAATGAAATTATCATGGATTTTAAGGTGCAACAGGTCAAAGGCAAAAATTACTTGAGCTATTTTGTGGGTGAACAATATTTTCTGGGCAGCGGTCTCGGCCAATTTGTCGTGCTGGATGACACCTATAAAGTGGTGGATGTTTGGCAAATGGGCAATGGACTGAAGGCTGACTTTCATGATTTTCAGTTGTTGCAAAATGGCAATGCCCTCATGATGGCCTATTTGGATGTGCCACGTGACATGACAGCCTATGGCGGGCGGGCCGACGCGGTGGTGATTGACTTTATTATTCAAGAACTAAATCCGCAAAAACAAGTGGTGTTTGAATGGCGTGCGCTCGATCATATTCCATTTAGCGATAATTATTTGTCGCTGACCGGGCAACGGGTTGATTTTGTGCATGGCAATTCGGTCGAACTTGATACGGATGGCAATTTGTTTATTTCATTGCGCAGCACCAACCAAATTTTGAAAATTAATCGCAGCACTGGCGCGGTAATGTGGATTTTTGGCGGCAAACGCAACCAATTTGACCTCGGCGGCGACGAGGGTTTCACCGATCAGCACGATTTTCGGCGCCTGCCGAATGGCAATGTGAGTTTGTGGGATAACGGCGACCGCCGTACCCCGCAACATGCGCGTGCGGTCGAATATAAATTGGACGAAGTGGCGAAAAAAGCGACAAAAGTGTGGGAATATCGAGAAACGCCTGATTTTCGTTCGTGGCATTCGGGTAATTTTCAGCGTTATGCGGCTGGTGGCGGTATGATGAGTTGGGGTGGCAATGACCGTATCACCGAGGTCAATCTCGCCAAACAAAAGCAATTTGATGCGATATTTCCATCGGGCAGCGGCTCGTATCGGGCATATCGTTTCCCGTGGAAAGCCACGCCAGCCGCGCCGCCCGATTTGGCGCTGGTCAGCCAAAGCGATACGGGCGCAAATTTGGCGATGAGCTGGAATGGTGCGACCGAGGTGACACAATATCGCATTTTCGGCGCACGCACAGCGGCGTTGCTGCAAACTCAAACCACCGCCTTGCTTACCGTAAGCAAAAGCAATTTTGAAACCTTCGCCAATGTCACGGGCTTGGCCGCCGATGTGTGTTATTTCAAGGCGCAAGCACTCGATAAAAGCGGCGCTGTGTTGGGCACATCCAACACGGTATTTAAAACCAGCCCAGCGTGTGATGCTGCTGGCATCCGCAAAAGCTATTTGCCCTTGATTTGGAAATAATATCGTTATGCAATCAGTTTTACCCGCTCCAACCCAAGCATTCAATCAATTTCTTGATGCCATTGATGCAGCAGGCGTGGCGATGCCGCCCGAAATAATACCGGCATTGACAGCCCGTGACCGCGTTTTGGCGCAAGATATTATCTCGCCTATTCCATTGCCCGAATTTCGGCGCAGCACAGTAGATGGCTTTGCGGTGCAGGCGGCTTCGGTGCAAGCGGCCTTGGCAACGGGCGGCACATTGCGTGTGATTGGCGAAGTGCGTATGGGCGAAATGTCGCGCTATATGGTTGGGGAAGGCGAGGCGGTCAAAATTCATACCGGTGGCAATGTGCCAGTGGGAGCCGATGCCATTTTGATGGTGGAAAACGCGCAATTGCAGGCTGCCGCAGCAGAAAATAGGGCTGAAAACGAGGCTAAATTTGATGATAACAATGGGCTTAAAATGCTTGACGAGCCTAATAACTCAGCCCTTCGCCCGATGTCTGCATTGTCGCCGAACGATAACATCATTGACCTAGGTGAAGATGTTCATGCAGGTGAAATCGTGATTCGAAAAGGGTCACGCTTGAAAGAAGCAGACCTAGGCGGCTTGGCTTCTTTTGGCATTCTCAAGATCAAAGCAGCGCGGCAACCCCGTGTTGCCCTCATTGCAAGCGGCGACGAGGTCGTTCCCGCCGAAACTGAAGTATTGCAGCCGGGCCAAGTGCGCTCGGTCAATATTCATACTGTCGCGGCGCTGGTGCGGCGGAATGGCGGTATTCCCCTCGATTATGGCATTTTGCCCGACCGTTTTGAGGCTTTTCAAGCGGCAGCGGCACGGGCCATGCGCGAGGCGGACGTGGTGGTGTTTATGGCAGGCACATCCATGAGCGACCGCGATTTTGTGCCCGAAGTGGTTAAAACGATGGGTCAACCCGGCATTTTGCAGCACGGCATCGCTTTTCGGCCCGGTAAACCGACGTTGTTTGCCTTGTGCGATGGCAAGCCCGTGTTTGGCTTGCCGGGTAACCCAATTAGCACGTTGGTGACCGCTACCCTGTTTTTGGCCCCAACCCTTTGGTATTTGCAGCGCACCCACACCTGTCTCTTATACACATCT
>JAHBAL020000309.1 GCA_018500105.2 Anaerolineae bacterium | reverse complement strand
AGATGTGTATAAGAGACAGATCCATCCCAATCTACGTTAGGTTGTAGATGTGCTCTTGCTGGTGCTAGACGAAGAAGGAGACAAGGTGGGCATGCTAGATGTTACGCTGGCGCTGCGGCGGCGCGGGGCTTGCGCATCCATTGACAAACGGGTGACGATGATGTCTAGCCCGGTCAACACCAATGACACGATGGTCGAGGCCAAGCCGATCACCTCAAGCCCGCCAATGAGTTCTTGGTAAGGGTTGGTGGGCGGTGCAAGCCCCCACACGGCAAAGGCAAACGTTGTCGCTAGGCTCATCCACAACAAGCGCGGTAATTCGCGCCATGTCGGCCACGCCATGTTTGGGTTAGATGCAATTTTGACCAAATGCATAAACCAAAACACGATGGGGGTGGCGATGATAAAGGCTAAATAAATTTTGCCCGCATCCCAGCCTTTGTGGGCCGATACCGTGAGCAGCGACACATACGGCGCAAGCATTTCGGTGGGGATGAAGCGGGTGAGATCTTCGAAAAAGCGCTGCGGGTCGCTGCCAGATTGTTCGTTAAACGTCTGGCTAGGCGGGGCACTTTCCAAAGCGCGAGCGTTGTCGGCCCCAGCATTGGCTGTTGACCGAGATTCAGCGGCGGGTCGAACGCGCGACAAGGCGGAATTGCTGAGTGAATTAAGGCTCATAATAAAGATAGTATAGATATATCTTTGTAATTGTCAATGAGAATATACTATAAAATAACACTGTGTCAATACGTGGCGGTTTTTCATTGACGAAAGCCGTCAAATACGTATAAATAAGATGTCATGGTGACCACGTTCCCAGCCCTGCGTGAGCAAATGAGTATTGCCTATAACAAGGAGGAGATCATTTTGCTGTGTGGCGACTTGGGTTTGGATGCAGACAATGTGCCGGGCGGGGATCGCAGCGAACGTTATTTCATTGAGCAGATGATTTTGTATTGCGAGCGGCGCGGGCGCATGGATGATTTGTTGGCGGCGCTGCATCGAACCCGGCCAAATATTGACTGGCCGAATATTGCGGCGCAAGCGCCCGGCCCCGATCAAAACTGGAGCGACCTTAAAAGCGCCATGACGCAGCTTAAAAACCAATTTGTGGCGCTCATTGATGCCATTCAACACAGCGCCAGCCGCTCGCACAAAGGCGTGCAACGCATTGATGACTATAGCCAAGCCCATATTCGCTTTCAGCAAGCCGATTTGTTGCGCAGCACCGCCAGCCTGCTCATTAGCGCCAATGTGGCAAATGGGGCCGCTTTGCTCGATTGGGATACGCTCGGTATGGTGATCGAGGCGCTGCCGCAAGCCATGAAGGATTTGGCGCTCGAAGGCCAGCAAGCCGAATGGGGGCGCGATATTTGGGCGCAATTGACACAACTAGAACGGCTCAGTGATCGGCTGCAAACGGCGCTGAGCAACAAGGATGTGACGCAATTGCAGTCGGCGGCGCATCGCGCCAGCTTGGTGTTGGGCGATTGTCTCAAAACCATTGACGCGGGCATTTACAACTCGAAAACGGTGCTAGAGGATATGAACGCGGCTGGCGAGTCGTTGGGGCGGGTTGCCGAACGGTTGGATGGGTTTCGCTTGGCCGACAGCGCTCGCGGGCAATTGCAGCAAGTGCGCCAACACCGCGACAGCTTGCTCAGCAGCAAAACCAAACTGGGCAATTTGGTGGATTTGCACAAACACTGGCAAGATTTGGATGTGAATATGCGGGTGATCGAGACCAATTTGGATGACGCGCTGTTGATTAGCGAGCATTGGAGCGACAGCCTGCGCCCAGCCTTGCAAAGTCTAATCGCATTGCTTACGCCTGCCGTCAATGCCAACGACGCGGCGGCTGCCGAGGTTGTGCAACATTTGCGCCAATTGCAACAAAAGCTGGATGATATTTTTGGCAATGCGAGCAAGGCAAATTTGGCGCAGGTGATGACACAATTTCGCAACACCCGCCGGTTTTTTGGGCGCACTGGCACGCAATTGACCCAAACGTGCAAAACCCTGCGCCCGCCCAATGACCCACTAAGTAGCGCCATTCAATGGCTGATGTAATGATGAGCGACGAGCGATTTTTTCACCTGTTTGCCCTGCGAAACGCGCATGTTCAGTTGTTGCGGGCGCAAGCCCAAGCCAAGGCTGGGGGCGAACAAGCCGTTGTGGCAGGCGCAGACACGGGCGGTAGCATGGCGCAGATCGAGGCGTTTATTGATCGTGCGCGGCAAAGCGGGCGAATGCTCGAAACATTGGCCGACCGCGATGCGGCCCAAAGTTTGCTCAATTATTGGGGCAATGTGTTCGAGCAGGCCACCCATCGCTTGCTTTCGCTCACGCTCGACGAATTTGACCGCGACGGGTTGGTATCGTTTGCCGAGGCGGCGTGGGGCCAACTCAGCCTTGATGAGCAACACGTGGCCGCCCAAATTTTGCCGCAAATGGCGCGGCTGGTCAGCACCAACAATGGCAACGTGGTTTTTCACGAGACGGTGCGGCGTGAACGGGTGCAGCACGATGTCGAGGCTTTGGCCGAAGATACCGACAAAACGCTCATGCGTTTGGTCGCGCTCGACCTCGTTCACATCACCCCGCACCCTCATCTGAGCAGCGAGGACCAAGTGCAGCTAAGTAATTCGGCGCTGGCGAGCCAATGGCAACGTATGACCGAGTGGCTCGAATGGCGACGCCAACGCTTGCGCGAGCGGCTGCGTTTGACCTCGACCGCTGAGCGTTGGCTGCGGCTGGGCAAGCCAAATGAGTTGCTGCTGACAGGTCATTTTTTGGTCGAGGCCGAAAACGCCCGTGACCTGAGTGAGCTTGAGACCGAATTTGTGCAGGCCAGCCGCGAGGTGCAAACCGACGAATTGCGCCGCCAAGAACGCTGGAAAGGCGCCCGGCGTTTTTTATTTGGCGTGTTGGTGTTGATGGGGCTACTGCTATTTTGGGATAACTATTACCAGCGACAAATTGCCAGCGAGCGCCAATTTGCCGCCCAAGCGATGCCATTGATAGATCGGCGGGTTGAGCAAGCAATGCAATATGCCACCCAAGCCCATGCCGCTGGCTCGTTTGGCCTAACGCTTGACCCATTTCTGAATGGCTTTGTCAATTTAATTAACCCGATCAAAGACTCGAATCATTTTCAATCTCGGCAAGCCTTGAGCGCGGTTAATCAGCGTGTTTCCGAGGGTTTGCTCAGCCTCGATCGTTGGCGTGACAGCCGTATTTGGGGCTTTGCCATTAGCCCAAATGGGCGCTGGCTCGCCACCGGCGACGAGGATGGCAAAATCATTATTGCCGATTTAAGCGGCACGCCGCAAAAACCGCCACGCAAGGTGATGGATTTGCTTGAGCACGACACGACGGTATTTGCTGCCGCATTTAGCCTCGATAGCCGTGTGTTGGCGACTGGTGGGGGCGATGGTGAGCTGATTTTGTGGTCAATTGATGAGGCGAAGGGTTATCAAGTGTTGGCGCGGGTGCGGGTGTCGAATGCGGCCATTTTTTCAATTGCCTTTCGCCCCACCGACAAAGCGGCCTATTCGCCCAATGGCGAGACTTGGTTGGCGGTGGGCGGGCAAGATGGGGCTGTGCGCTTGATCAAGCTCGACCCCGATTCGCAATCGCAAGCGGTGCTGCGTGAGCCAACCGCAAGCTGGGTGTGGCAGGTCAGTTTTAGCCGCGATGGCAAGCGTCTTGCCGCCACCCGCCAACTCGAAACGCCAGAGGCATGGGACCTTGATTTCGCCAGCCCGCTTTCGCCTGTGCCAAGCCAACTTATGAAGCCTGTCACCAGCACCGCCGTTTTTGTCGGGCATGTTTTTAGCCCGGATGGGGCGTGGCTTGCGACTGGCGACACCAATAATAGCCTCGGTTTTTGGCGCGTGGAGGGCGTTGTGCCCACCGCAACACGTGTTTTTACCGAAAATCTGGGCAGTTTTTTTGTGTGGTCGGCGGCATGGAGCGACGATGGGCAAACACTGGCAACGGGCATGGGCAATGGGCGGGTGCAGGTATTCGATGTGGATTATGCGACCAACGGCGTGCCGCGTGGGTTGAAGAATCGGCGTTTGTTGCGCGGTCATGCTGAGCGCGACCGCAACGACGCGGCCTATAAGCTGGCATTTCATCCCAAAGACCCGAATGTGTTGTTTTCGGCGGCGTGGGATGGCAGCGTGGCGATGTGGGAAATTGTGTCGCAAAATGTCGTGGCGCAGCATCCCCGCGCCGCATCGGCGTTGGCGTATTCTACGGCGGGAGATTTGGTTTCGGCGGGGCGCGAGGGCGTTCAACAACTCGGTTTGGCGCAAACCGGATTGCGCAGCACGACACCCATTACGGCCACGCCGACGCCGAAGCGGTGGTCGCCGCCATCGCAAGCGGTGGCCGAGGTGCGGCTCAGCGCCGATGGGCAGGTGCTGGCGCGGCTGCTGGCTGACGGGCGTATACAGGTTGATACCAATGATGGGGTTAGCTCGTTGGTGACAGTGGATGGGGTGGCGCGTGGGCAAGACATCAGCGCCTTGGCTTTGAGCGACGATGGTCGCTGGCTGGCGGCGGGTTTAACCGACGGGCGTGCCATGCTCAAAAATATTGCGCGGGTGAGCGGCGGGGCCGAGCGTCCGGCGCGGGTGTGGCCTGCCGCCAATACACGCATTGACCAAATTGCCATTCACCCAACTGGCGAAACCGTCGCAACCGCCAACTGTGTGAGGCTCAATCGCTCGGCGGGGATTAATGGCAATACCCGTTGCCAAATTGCCAGTTTGATGTTGTGGCGGCCTAATCGGGCTGAGCCAGCCCAGCAACTGGCATGGAGTGCGCCCAATAGCCCCCACCGCGATATGTTGACGGCGTTGCGTTTTAGCCCCGACGGGTCGCGTTTGGCATCGGCTGACCGCGATGGCTTGACGCTGGTGTGGGCGATTAAAGATGGGGTGATGGCGGATGGCAAGCAACCCGTGCTGGCGCTGGCGCGGCGCGAAAACCCGATCACGGCGGTGGCGTTTAGTCACAATAACGATTGGTTGGCGACGGGCGACAATAATATCAATTTGCCGGATGATAGCCGCGTGCTTTTGTGGGATTTGGCACATGCGCAGCCGCTGGGTGACGGCTTTGTTGGGCATCGGGCTGGGGTGACGGCGCTCGTTTTTGCCCGCGACGATCATACGCTGTTTTCGGCGGGTGGGGGTGGGCGCGTGTTTTCATGGCCGACCGACCCCGCCGCATGGCTGGCGCGGGCTTGCCGATTTGCGAAATGTTAGGCCATTCAGAAAAAATAATTCTCCGATTCTTTACCAATTCCGCGTCTCCGCGATCACAGAATTTGGATCGCGGAGACGCGGAATTGGTAAAGAATCG
>JAHBAL020000457.1 GCA_018500105.2 Anaerolineae bacterium | reverse complement strand
AGATGTGTATAAGAGACAGGTGGCAGATGGTGTCAAAGTATCAGGGTGTCAAAGTGTCAATTGAAGTTCAAGGCTCATGGCTCGATAGCGGCTGGCGTATAATCACAGCGTAAATTCATGCGCTTATCGTGGCTACGGCTGTTTTTTCCAATTTGTGTGTGGCTGGCGATTGCATGGATTTGGTCGGGGACTTTACAACGTGACATCGTGGCCCCTGACGATGGCTGGTATTTGGGCGATAGCGCTAATTTTGTGGTGGCGTGGCATGTGTTTGGCGTCAGCCACCCGCCGGGTTACCCTTTACTCAATTTGCTGGCAAATGGCCTTGTGCGTCTGTTTAGCCTATTTGGGACAGCGCCCGTGTTGTCGGCCAGCCTCGTTTCTTATTTCACCAGCTTGGTGGCCTTGCTTATTTTTGCGGCATTGCTGCTCAACGCACCCCTCGCCAAACATCGTGCCATCGGGCAAGGTTGGGTGGCGGGGCTGTGTTTGCTCATGCTGGCGTTTATGCACATGACATGGTTGTTTGCCAGTGCTGCCGAGGCGTATGGCTTTGGGTTGTGTTTGGCATGGTGGGTGTGGTGGCTGGCGGTGCGTGTGCGCCAAATGCCAAGTGCGCGGCGCGTGTGGCTGTTGGCGTTTGGATTTGGCTTGGCATTTGGGCATCATCGCACCTTGGCCTTGTTGTTGCCGGCGTTGCTCTACCTCATCCGGCCTGCCTATCGTCAATTGCGCTGGCAGGTTTGGCCGTTGGCAATGTTGTTTATGGCGTTGAGCGGCGTCGTGTATTTGTATGTGCCGCTGGCTGTGGCGCTCAATTCGCCATTTACATACGGGGCGTTGCCGCTCAACACCCGCGATGGTTTTCTCAATTTGTTGTTGACCTATGAGCGCCTGAATGAATTGCCGAGCGAGGCGTTTACGGCGTTGCGATTCGTGCCCGATCTGTTGGGCGACCGCGTGTTGGGGCTGGCGCTTGAGTTGACGTGGCCGGGGCTGGCGTTGTCGGCGTTCGCATTGGGTTTAAGCTGTTTCGCCAAATTGCCGCGGATACGGGCGCAAGGCCGTGCGTTGGCGGTGCTATTGTTGTGCTATATGTTTGCGCCCATTAGCGCCATGTTGTTATTCAGCACGCATTTGCCGGTCATGTTGGTGGCGTGGGGCATGGTTTATGCCATCGGTTTGGTTTTGCTCGATGTCGTATCGGCGCGGTTTGCCTCTGACGAAGATGAGCGGTTGCACCCATTTGCTGCGCTATCTTTGGGTAACTTTGATGCTGTCTTGGCGAATTGGGGCGTGTTTAAGGCCAATGCGATTCTAATTGGGCTTAGTGTTTTGATGGCGGGTGTGGCGTTGGTAAATTATCAGCAAAACGAATACGCTGTGCCCAAAATGGTGAATGATCGGCAAGGGCGAAACTTGATCGAGGCGATTAAAACCATCCCCGAAAGCAACCCGACATTTGTGGAAACGTGGGGCGGGCATTATGGCGTATTGGCTTATGCCAAATGGGTGAGCAAAGAACTGGACAATATTTTGCTGTTTAAGGTCAATGATCAATTAGACGGCTTGCCGGCGCGTGAACGTTTGGCGACGGTGATTTACACCACGCCGCCGGTGATGAAACGCATCCCGCCCGGCATTTGGACGCGCACGTTTTTGCTGCCGGTCACGCTTAATTCGCCGGTCGAAAATGTCATCGCCATTGACCACCGCTTTTTCGAGCGCGTGCCCAACCGCCGAACCCAGCCAGCCCAGTTTGAGGTTGAGGTTGACCAAGCCAAAGCGTGGTTTACGCCTGAAGGCGATGTGCGGGTGATGATTGATTGGCGTTCGACACGCTCGGTCAATACCGACTACCGCATCTTTATTTATCTGAGCGATAACCCATTCGACGTGAAAAGCGAAGGCGATATTTTGGCGCGTTATGAGCAAAATGCGCCGGTATATGGGTTTTATCCTACCTCGCGTTGGCGCGATGACCTGCGTGTGCGGGATCAATATCGCCTGACCTTGCCGCGTGAGCTAACCCGCTTGCCCGTTCATGTTTACTTCGGCCTTGCCACTTCTGTGCGTGGCATCAGCATTCCGCAATTTATGCGGGCCGTGCCGATAGAGAACCGCGAGCCATGAGCAGAAATCGGGTTCTGTGAGGAAACCCGATTTCTGGTCTCACCGTGAGCCATGAGCCGTAAGCCATGAGCCATGAGCCGTGAGCTGTGAACTTCAATTGTCACCCTGTCACCCTGTCACCCCCTCACCCCCTCACCTCGTGCTTTCAATTCGCTCAATCGCCCACTGCGCATGTTCGCGCACCAGCGCTTCTTCGTCCGTGAGCAATTGGGTGAGGGCAGGGATGGCGGCGGCATTTCCCCAATTTCCGGCGGCGACACAGGCATTGCGCACGATGCCGCGCCGTTTGGCGCGGGAAAGCGGCGTGCCTTTGAACTTGGCGTTAAAGGTGGGGTGATCCCAACTGAGCACATCGAGCAAGTTTGGGGCGGCGCGATCAACATTAACCGGATAAAAGGCTTGCTCGCGGCTGGGGTGGCTATAGCGCCGAACGTATGGGCAAACGTCTTGGCAAATATCGCAGCCAAACAACCAATTGCCCAACTGTGGGCGCATGGCGACTGGAATCGCGCCTTTTAACTCGATGGTGAGGTATGAAATACAGCGTTGGGCATTGAGCACATAGGGCGCGGCGAAGGCTTGGGTTGGGCAAGCTGTGATACAACGGGTGCAAGCCCCGCACCCGCACAGCGCCTTTGGACGCGATGCGGGTGTTGGGGGAGGGGCTGTCTCGATCTCAGCCGCCACAAAAACCACGCCCAAAAAGAAATATGAGCCGCGTGTGCGATGAATGAGACAGGTGTTTTTGCCGATGAAGCCTAGCCCCGCTTGCTCGGCCCATGCCCGCTCAAGCACGGGGCCGGTGTCAACGTAAGCGCGGTTTTCGCGGCTAACAAATTCGCCCAACGCCCGCAGGCGAGGCGTCAGCACATCGTGATAATCGGCCCCCCACGCATATCGCGCAATTCGCCCGCGTGATGGGTCGGCGAGGGCCGACATCGGCACGGCTAATGTGTCGTAACTAACGCCAACGACGATGGCAGTTTGGGCATTTAGCAAGACCAAGCGCGGGTCGGCACGTTTTTGAGGTTCGCGGGCCAAATATCCCATTTCGGCATGATAGCCCTGTGCCAGCCAGCGCATGAAGGCTGAGTGATGGGGTGTCAGGGCCGATGTCGCGTCGGGTGCGGTCGCGTCTACGAGGGGCGCAAATCCGATCAAGTCGAAGCCCAATTCAAGGGCGCGGCTAATAATGTTGGCTTTGAGTGAGTCCGTCATCAGACACTGCTCGCGTGGCATTGGCCATTAGCGAATGAGAAAATTGGCGACAAATTGAGGCTGATCGTTCATGGAAACGCGAACCTCATATAGCCCCGGAATCAGCCCGCCGTCGGGCGTCCAACTCATGCTGGCCAAGCCGCTGCCGGGGGTAGTCCATTGCAGCCGATCAAAATAGACATTCACGCCCTCGCGGAACCATGTATGCTGGATATAGGCATCATTCGCCATGTTTTGAAAGTCGAACACGATGATCACTTTTTGCGTGCCGCGCACAAACTCTGTGCCAATACCAGTTACGGCCCCATTTGCATCTGTGCCTGTGCCGATGGCGCGAAAGTTAAGGTTTTTGGGGATGGGCGTCGGGGCTGGTGTGGTGTTTGCGTTGATGGCGATGGGCGTTTGGCTCGGCGTGGTGATTGGCGAATTGAGCGCCCCCAAGATTTTGGTTGGGCTGGGCGACGGCGTTGGCGACGGGGTTCGGGTTGGCGTTTGGCTTGGGGATGGGGTGGCGGTGACAGTGGCCGTGCTGGTCGCTGTGCCGCTGGGGCTGGTCGGCGTGGCGGTGGCGGT
>JAHBAL020000092.1 GCA_018500105.2 Anaerolineae bacterium | reverse complement strand
TTTTGGGGTTGATCACGCTGCCATAAATATCGTGGGCAAAGGCCGAGGCGATGACAAGCAGCAAGCCATCGGCGGTAGACAAAGCCGCCGCCAAGCCGCCCGCTGCCACCAACGCGCCAATACTGCGCGGCAATTCGGCAATATCGGGCGTAGAGACCACAATCAAGTCGGGGTTAATGCTCAGCTCGCCAAACTGCAAAATATTGTCATTATTCAGGTCTTCAAATTTGATCAAATCGAGCTGCGCCCAGGTGCTGGCCCATTCGGGCAGAGCCTGAATGGGTTTGCCGATCATATTTTTTAGCACTTCCCAGCGTGAGAATGCGGCATAGGCGGGGGCGGTGAGGTAGAGCAGCAAAATAAACACCAGCGCCCAACCCGTGCTGCGACGGGCATCGCTGGTGGTTGGCACGGTGTAAAAACGCACCAAAATATGTGGCATTCCGGCAGTGCCGCACATCAGGCATAGCATCAACGCCACAAAATTCCACACGCTCCAATCATTAAATGGGGTGATATAGCCTGTGCCAATGTTGTGCAATTGCTCAAGTTGCACAATGTTTTCGAGCGCCGCGCCATACATGATCTGAGGTAAAGGCACGCCGGTCTCGCGCCAAGACAACATGGTGACTGGCACGAGGTATGCCATGAGCAGCACGATACATTGCATTACTTGGGTCCAAGTGATGGCCCTCATGCCGCCCAGTAACGAGCAAAATAGCACTGAGCCAAGCCCAATGAATACGCCGATATAGTAATTGACCCCCAAAAAGCGACTCATGATGATGCCAACCCCCGCCACCTGTGCCGTGATGTAGGTGAATGAGATCATGATGCTGATCATTGCGGCGATGATGCGGGCAATATTGCCGTTATAACGCGCTGCAATGAAATCGGGGATGGTGTATTGCCCAAATTTGCGCAAGTATGGCGCGATTAACATGCTGAGCAGCACATACCCGCCTGTCCAGCCCATGATATAGGCCAGCCCCTCATAGCCGAGCAGCCACAGCGTCCCTGCCATCGAGATGAATGAGGCCGCGCTCATCCAATCGCCCGCAATCGCCATGCCATTGAAAAATGGCGGAATGCGCCGTCCCGCTACGAAATAATCATCGAGTGTATGTGCCCGCGAGCTTAGCCCGACAATGGCATACACGCCGATGGTGACGGCAAACAGCACCCATTCGGCGGTTTTGGCTGGCAACACCTTGGCGGCTTCAAGCGAGCCAAGCATGAGCATGAGCAAGCCGAAGCCCAAGGTAAAACACAACAACACCAAGCCAATGCGCCATGAGCTGGTGCTCAAGTTGGGGTTACTTTGACCGTTGTTTGGTTGTGCCGATGCAGTTTCGCCTGCATTTGGGTAATATTGCTGATCGAGTTTTCCGCCACGCCACACATACACACCAATCAAAATGAGAAACACCAATAACACGCCTTGCCCGCCCATAAAATAACCGAGCGGGAAGCCAGTCAAGACCCGATATTGGTTCAGCGTGGGGGCAAGCATGATTGAAGCGACCGGAATGACGAACCACAAAGTGAGCAGAACGACGATCATGCGCACATTGGCTTGCCAATACGCACGATTTACCGGTTGCACACGTGCGGTTGGTTGGGCTACACTTGCGCTCAGGCGTGGGTTTTTGGGCGTGGGATACCACGGCAACATGCCGGTTGCGGGTAAAGCGCTCTCTTTGCTGTGGCTTTTCATCGGTGGGAACAGCAACGACAGCAGCCCCAACACCAACAACACACCCAGCACCCATAATAAGCCGATGAGAAATAACCCTAGCCAGTTGATCATATGTTTAGCGGATAGTGATAGTGGATAGTGATAGTGTTTGCTATCCACTATCACTATCCACTATCCACTACTCTGTTCAATGACGGGCAATGTAAATCGCACCGTCGTGCCTTTGCCGATGCCTTCGCTTTCGGCCCAAATATCGCCGCCATGCGCATAGACGAGGTGGCGGGCGATGGTGAGGCCGATGCCAGCGCCGCCGCTGTTGCGAGCGCGTGATTTATCCACCCGATAAAAACGCTCAAAAATATGCGGCAAATGTTCCGGCGCAATCCCAGCGCCGGTGTCAATCACCCCGATGTGCATCATTAAGTCTTCGGGATGGGCAAAAATGGTAATGGTGTCTTTGGCCTTTGAATATTGCAAGGCGTTGGCGGTCAGGTTAATTAGCACCTGTTCAATGCGGTCGGCATCGGCATACACATCTGGCAAATTGGGGCTAATGGCGAGTTTAAGGCTCACTTCTTGCGCCTGCATTTGGGGGCGAAATTGCTCCGACACTTGCTCGATAAGCGGCTCTAAAAACAGTGGTTTTGGCTCAACGCGCAACTGACCCGCTTCGGCCCGTGACAATAGCGCCATTTCTTCAATCATCCATTTCAAGCGGGTGGCCTCGTGATGCACCATTGCAAAAATACGAGGTTCGGGCTTAATCACGTCATCAATCAAGCCTTCCATATAGCCTTCGATGGTCGTAAGCGGGGTGCGCAATTCGTGCGCGACATCGGCCAACAATCCCAAGCGGCGCTGCTCGGTTTTGTCGAGCGTTTCGGCCAATTGGTTAATGCTTTGGCTGAGCATCGCCAATTCGTCGTCAGATTCGATGCTGGTGCGTTCGCGGTAATAGCCGTGCGCCAAGCGGCTGCTCACCAGCGTTAGCTCTTGCAGCGGCTCGACAATGCGCCGCGAGACGAATAGGCTGACCACCACCGCCGCCATCAACGCCGCAAAAGCCGCGACAAGCAGTGCATCGCCCATCACCGATTGCAGCAAGGCCGAGGCAGTGGTCACGGGAGGCGTGCCCACTTGTCCTATCGCCCCGCTTACTTGTGGGTCTATTGCGGTCTCGGAGGCTTGGATGAGCGGGCTGCTGGCAAGAAAATACGCGGTCGGCAAAAATGTGCCGATCCCAATGGCGATGATCATCACATGCGAGATGAACATCTTCCAGCGCAGTTGACTAAGCCAGTGCATGGAGAATTACGAATTACGAATTACGGGTTGGGAATGATGAATGATGAGTTATGAATGATGAGTTATGGGCCACAATTCGTAATTCGTAATTCGTAATTCGTAATTCCCAACCCGTAATTCGTAATTAAATTAGCGTTTTACAACGAGTTTATAGCCGACGCCGCGAATGGTTTGTAATAGGGTTGGGTTGGCGGGGTCGTCGCCGAGTTTTTTGCGTAAAAGGCCAATGTGCACATCTACCACCCGATCAATCCGCCCAAATTCCGTCCCCCACACGCGCTCGAGCAATTGGTCGCGGCTAAAGACGCGCCCGGGTTGCGCCGCCAAGGCATGCAGCAATTCAAATTCGCGTTGGGTCAGGTCAATGGCTTGCCCGCCGCGCCATACTTCGCGGGTGTTGGGGTTGATGATCAAGTCGCCATAGCGCAATTCTGGCTGTTCGATGATGCCTGATCCGGGGGCGCTGCTCAGTTGGCGGCGACGCCGCAAAATGGCCTTGACCCGTGCCACCAATTCACGCGGGCTAAAAGGCTTGGTCATGTAATCATCGGCCCCGACCGACAGCCCCACAATCTTGTCTACTTCTTCAGCCCGTGCTGTCAACATCAGCACATAAATATCTTGTTGCTCGGCCTGCAATTGTTTGCACACCTCTAGCCCGTCTACCCCCGGCAGCATCACATCCAAGATCACCAAGGTGGGGCGGGTGGCACGGGCTTGCTTAAGCGCAGTATTCCCATCCTGCGCCGTATGCACAATGTAGCCATCTGCACGCAAGTAAGCAGCAATCAAATCAAGGATTGCGATTTCGTCTTCAACCACCAAAATGGTTTCTTTTCTTATCACCGTGTTGGCTTAATTGTAGCTTAAATTAATAGTGATAGACGGTGAGTGCCGGTGCGTGGCGAATCTGAGGTGAAAATAGCGGCTAAACCTCCGAGGTCTTATTGCAAGCTGTGGCTACAACATCAAACTGAGCTAAGACCTCGGAGGTTTAAGCGAGTTTTATGTTGTCGGGTGATAGCCCATCATGTTGACTCGGCTGAAAGTGCCGTAAATTCTAATAAAAGCGCAACACTGCCCAGCTATCATACGTAAACTATACTTTGTGAGAGATAGTATTTGCTTTGCATTTATTACCGCAAACGCAAACGCTATTTTCATATTTCACACGGTGGAGGAAGAAATAGATGAATCGGAATCGGCAAAAAACATGGTTCGGCATTATTATTGGGGTAGCGGTTTTAATTGTGGCAGCGGTATTTTGTGTGCGCACGGTTGGCAACTTGTTGCCCGAAAGCGACACATTTAGCAAGCCTAGCAACGCCATTGAAATCAGCGTTGTTTATGCGCCCGAAGAAGAACTGTATATTAAAGACGCTATTTTTCAATTTAACAAGGCCGGTGCATATGGGCGAAATCCCATTACCGGCAAAGACTTGGCGCGTGGCGAAAGGCCAATTTGGGTGGTTGGCAAAAGCGGCTCGTCGGGCACAGTTGCCGAAGGCATTCGCAATGCCTTGATTGCGCCCAACAATACCAATGTCGAAAAGCCGACTATTTTTTCGCCCTCGGTGCGGCATTGGTTGGCGCTGGTTAATTATCAAACTGGGCAGCGTATTTTCGATGTGGATGGCGCACCCGCGACCGCCAACGCCCCGGTTGTCATGGCGATTTGGGAATCGCGGCTAAAAGCATTGCAAGCCAAACACGGCAATGACATCGGCTGGCGCGAATTGACCACTTTGTTCAATTCACCCAACGGCTGGCGCGACTATGGTTTTCAAGGCCGCTCGGCCATTTATTATGGGCATACCGACCCCGCCATTTCGTCCACCGCCCTCAGCACCCTCATGGCCGAGTTTTACGCCAGCGCCCGCTATAACGCAGGCGTCAGTGATGGCAGCAAATTGACCATTGACCAAGTGAACAACCCGAAAGTGCAAGATGGCGTGCGCCAGATCGAACGCCTGATCAAGCATTATTCGGCCCGCACCACCGAATTTAAAGAATACATCGCCCAAGGGCTAGATTATGTTGACTTTGTGGCGCTCGAAGAAAACGACCTCATCTTCATCAACATGGGCAAGACGCAGGCCAAGCCGCCTGAGAAATTGGTTGCGCTTTACCCGAAGGAAGGCACGTTCTCACACGATCATCCATTTGCCGTGCCAAATGCGCCTTGGGTGACCGAAGAACAACGCCAAGCCGCCAAGACGTTCACCGATTATGTGTTGAGCAAACCGATTCAAGAGAAAGTGCTGCAAGCGGGTTTTCGCCCTGTCACCAAAGATGTGCCGCTGGTCGGGCCGATTAGCGCCGAAAATGGGGTTGACCCCAACCAACCCCGCGCCTTTTTGCCTGTGCCCGATCCAGCAACCATTGCATCGGTGCAGCAGTCTTGGCAATTGGTGAAGAAGCAAGCCGACATCTTGATTTTGGTTGACACTTCTGGTTCGATGAACGACGAAAACAAGATCAACCAAGCCAAAGAGGCTGTGCGTGTCTTTTTAGAGGATCAAACATCAAAAAATAACGTCGGCCTGATCGAATTCAACACCACTGTGCGCCCATTGACACCCTTGGGCAGCCTAGAGACAAATCGCGCCCAAATCATCAATCAAGTGAACGGCTTGCGGGCCAGCGGCAACACGGCACTATATGATGCGTTGCTGGTGGCGGTGAAAGAAGTGGCAACGCGCCCCGATTCATCACGTATTCAGGCCATTTTGCTGTTGTCGGATGGTCAAGACACCGCATCGAAAGCGCGTGTTAATGATGTTGTGCGCGAAATTACCAACGCCCGCAATGGCCGAACGCCCGTGCTGGTCATTCCCATTGCCTATGGCAAAGATGCCGATGTGAATTCGCTCAGCGCGATTGCCCGCGCCAGCGACACCAAAGTGCAGTCGGGTGATCCGCAAGGCATCCGCCGCTTGCTCGAAATTATTGGCAGCTACTTCTAGCGCCAATGCCCGCTGTTAGAAATCGGGTTTCT
>JAHBAL020000100.1 GCA_018500105.2 Anaerolineae bacterium | reverse complement strand
TTGGGCCTTCATTATGGGGGGTTTGGGTTGGGCGGGGTTGCCGCCGTTCTCGGGCTTTTGGTCAAAAGATGAAATTATTGTGGCGGCAATGCACACCCCAATCGTGTTTGGCTTTTTGGCCTGCACCGCCGTTTTTACCGCGTTTTATACCGGTCGCCAATTGGTGATGGTGTTCTTTGGCAAGCCGCGCAGCAAAGATGCCGATCACGCCGAGGAATCGGGACCGGCGATGAAGTGGCCGCTCATTGTGCTGTCGGTATTGGCGGTGGCGGGTGGGGCGCTCAATATGCCCGGCTCGATGTGGCTTGAACATTGGCTAGAGCCGGTGGTGGGCAAGCATGAAAGCGTTTTTAATCTGCCGTTGGCGGCGCTGTTTAGCGCATTGGCGGTAGCAGCGTTGGCTGCGGCGTGGGTGCTATACCGCGATGGCAAACGCGACACCGATTTAACCCCACAACTGTCGCCAGTCAGTGCCTTTTTGAACAAGGCTTGGCAAATTGACAATCTCTACCGAGCTGTCATCATCGTGCCGCTTTACATGCTCAGCAGCTTCCTTGCGCGGGTGTTTGATCTTGGCGGCATTGATGGCGTGGTGAACGGCATCGGCACACTGACCAAAGGCGTGGCTGCGGCCTTGCGCCCATTGCAAAATGGCTTCGTGCGCTCCTACGGTCTCGTCATGCTCGTCGGTGTTGCTGCCTTGATGGCGTGGCTGGTTATCGGCGGCAAGTAAAAATTTAGAATTTAGAATTGAAAATGGAGAATTTAAAATTGGGCTTGAACTCCCAATTTTAAATTCTCCATTTTCAATTTTCAATTTTTAAACGCCCCAAAATTGGAGACGGTGACGGGGCCGGGTGTGCCGACAGTGGGATTGTTGCTGTCGAATAGGGTGTAGCCGTCTGACAGGGCGCGTAGCCACGAGACGATACGACCCGCTTGGGCGCTCGGCACGGCCAATAAGTAATTGACCCCCATATTGACGGCGGTGACTTCGGCCATGCTCGTCTTGTTTGGCCCATACAGCGTGCTGCTTAATCGCTCACCGGCATCAAGCGTCGTCACGTCATCAGCCAAGACAGCTTTGAGGAAATTGCCCGCTTCTTTGCCAGCAATTTCTAAGGCCGTGAGGGGCGCAGTGTGGGCGATGTTGCTTTGCGATTCGACCCACAAATGCGGGCGGCTGGCTGGGTTCACGTCCATATCGCGTCCGGCCTTGGCGACCAAGGCATCAATACGACGTGTGCCTTCTAAGAGCGCGTCAAAATCTACCTTGGCGTTATAAGCGACGGTGGTCTTGAGTTGGCGAGTGTAAGGTTTGGCCGATTTGAGCACCAATGCCACCACATTCGCAATTTCGTGCATATCGGCCTCATTTAGCCCGCGCTGCGTCACCCACGCCGTGCCAAAGCGCAAGGCACTGGGCTTGCTGGCATCTTTGTCGCCGGGGATGGTGTTGCGGTTGCACACGATATTCGCCATGTCAATGATGCGCGAGGCGATATTGCCCATCAGCGGCACGCCGTTATGCTCGGCGATGCCACGACAATCGAGCAACACCATGTGCGTATTCGTGCCGCCATGCACCACGCGCATGCCATTTGCCGTAAAACCAGCGGCCAAGGCGTTGGCGTTGGCCGTGATTTGGCGTTGCAGCGCCTTGAATTGCGGCGTTTGGGCGATCTTGAACATGGTCGCCATGCCCGCCACCTTGTTCATGTGTGGCCCGCCTTGCAGCCCGGGGAACACGGCGCGGTCAATCTTTTTCGCCAGTTCGGGGTTGGTGGTGATGATGACGGCCCCGCGTGGCCCCATCAAGGTTTTGTGGGTAGTGAAGCTGGTGACATCGGCGATGCCGACCGGGTTGGGGTAAACCCCCGCCGCCGCCATGCCGGCGGTGTGGGCGATATCGGCCAACAATACAGCGCCACACGCATCGGCAATGGCGCGGAATTTTTGCCAGTCGGGGGCGATTGGATATGAGGTGAAGCCGCCGATGATGAGCTTGGGGCGCTCGCGCATGGCGATCTCCATCATTTCTTCGTAGTCTAAGTGTTCGGTTTCCTCATTGACCCGATAGTGAACGACCTGTTGTCGCATGCCGGTGATGTTGGCTGGGCTGCCGTGCGACAGATGGCCGCCATGCAGCAGGTCGAGCGTCATCACTTTGTCGCCGGGCTGCACAAGGGCTTGATACACCGCGAGGTTGGCGACGGCGCCTGACAGCGGTTGCACATTCACATAAAGCTGATCGGGGGTCATGCCGGGCGGGCAAAATGCCTCGGCCCCGCGCCGCTGCGCCAGCGCCTCGATCATATTGCAATATTCCACGCCTTTGTAATAGCGGCGGTCGGCGCTGCGGCGGTAATAGGCCAATTGGGCATCGGCGTCCAAAATTTCGTCTTCGTTTTGGGTGCGCATTAGCTCGGCGGGGTAGCCTTCGGCGTAAATATTTTGAAACACGCTGCCCTCGGCCTCGCGCACGGCATTTGGTACATACGATTCGCTGGCGATCATCACCAGCTTGTCGAATTGGCGGGCGTGCTCCTTTTGCACCAATTCGGCAACAGCAGGGTCAATATCGGCAAGATTGCCGCGTAATAAGAAATCTGACATAGTTTTCTCCGGTGCTGAGTATACGTGCAAGGCGGAGTGGATAGTGATAGTGGGGAGTGGATAGTGAATAGTGATAGTGAATAGTGATAGTTGATAGTGGTAGTAGCGAGTTAAGCGTTTGCTCTCAACCATCAACTAACCACTATCACTATCCACTATCCACCACTGTCCCTCACTACCCGCTAGTTTCCCCTATATCTCTTCACACTTAAGTTGCAGACTTTGAAATAGGGTGTTGCATTCACCTCAAATTCGATTCTATCCCTCGTCAAACGCTACTAACACTCTAGTTGCAGGGTGTTAGTTGGGACGACAGATTGATAGATAGTCATCCTGTTAAATGATGTCAACAACAGTCTTAATGAGGTTAAAAGTTAGTTGGGCTATTTCATTTAAATAAGTGAGGAATGATGACAGTTTACTCACCCCTCCCCCATCCAAAGGGAGGGGCTAGGGGTGGGTTATATCGCAATCACTTATTTCCTTTGAATCGCTTTAATTTTTGCATCATTATTTACAAATTTACAAAAAAAGGAATATACAAAATGTCAACAACATCCTACGAAGATCAAAAGCAATATGTGGATTCGGCACAAATGGCCTATAAGCTCGCCCGCGAATATTTGCCGCGCTATGCGCACGCCAAAAGCCCGCATCATTTCACCTTCCAGCAATTGGGCGGGATTGTATTGCTGCGCACGGTCATGCGGCTGAGCTACCGCGAAATGCAACAATTTTTGCTCGACAGCGACGAGGTGCGCCGCGCTTTTGAGTTGCGCAATGTGCCCGACTACAGCACGTTGATGCGCACCGAAGTGAAGATGAAAACCCAGATCAACGAGATGTTGCACAAATTTTTATTGCAAATGCAGGCCAACAACATCCCATTGACATGGATGGGGTATTTGGGTGCGGGCATTCGCTGAATTTTTGTTTTGTTTAAATTGCACTTGTGGGACAGGCTCGATTTTGCGTTTTTTGCGATAGCACAAGGCACAAAATCGGGCTTTTTTATTTGGGAAATCTACCGCAGTTGTTATGCAATAAACACAAAATAAAGATGAAATCAAGATATTTGTTGCAAAGTAATAAAGATATGAAATCAGACAAAAGAATTAACTTTAGAAAAATAAGTGGTGCAACTATATGCAGTCTAAGCTGATTTAGGGTTAAGTCTGCGGAAGTTTTGTTGAAAACAGGACAGTTCGCATGTTGTGTTCAAAGATATCAATCGCGTATGAATAGCGAGTTCAAAAACAAATTTGGAGTTCAAAAAAATTATTATGGCAGAATACTCAAAGCAAACGCCAAAATTAGTTGAGGCGCTTTTACGAGTGATGATTGTGACAACACAAGCACTGAGTGTGTTGGCAATTAGTCCCATCTCTCACGCGCAACCGGCTAATGCGGCAACGCAACCACCGCCCGGGCAGACACAACATGACCCGAAAAAAGGGCCAGCTTCATTGCCAGCAGTCAAACCTGCATTGGCCCAAGAACCCCGTGTTGCTCAGACAAGCACGCCAGCGGCTAAAGCCAAGACAACGGCTCAGAATAAGTTATTGGCCCCTGTGCCAAAATTGACCAAAACAGTGAATGGGCAAAACGCCGTTACCGTTTTGTCTGGCGCGTCTGTGCAATATGTGTTGACCTATGAATGCAGCGGCCTTACCGAAGACTGCACCGGCGTGACCATTGAAGATGTATTGCCCACTGGCTTAACCTATGACAGTGCTTCTGGAACCACCATTCTTAACCAAGTGAGCTACGATTCTGGCACACGCAAAGTGACCTTTAGCAACGCGACTGGCGTCGTGCCTGCCGGTAGCACTGGTTCATTGACGATTAATGCTCATTACCCGAATGGCACCACGATTAGTGGTACGCAAGGCATTAACACAGGCGTGTTTAAAACCGGCAACGCCGGTAATGTGAATAGCAACCCAGTAACGACCACTGTAAATGCAACTGCCCAATTTTTTACCCAAAAAGCGGTCTATGCTGGCGGTGCGGCTGGCGGCGATACGATTTATAAGGTAGATGCGTGTCTGGGGGCTTACGCGGGTGGGCAAGGGGATCATGGTCTGCTTAACATGACCAATGTTCAGGTTGTTGACACCTTCCCCGCTGGTGCGGTGGTGGTTGACCCCGCTGGCGGCACGGTGTCTGGCAACACCATCACATGGGTGATCCCTACATTTAATGTGGGTGATTATTGTCAGACTTTTTATCCGCGTCTTACTTACCCTAATCCACCCTTTTCAGTGAATGATCAAGTGGTGAACCGAGCAAATACCAGCGGCACACCCTTTGGTGGTTCGCCGGGGCCAATTGGCCCACCGGGTATTGTTACCCACACTTTACAGACCTTGAGCGAAAATGTTGGCATTGACAAAAATGTTTATACATGGCCATCAAGGAATTCTTTGTGGGGCGGCAAGATTGCGCCTAATGAAAAATTTGTTTATAACATTTGGACTGGTAACCAAGGTTATACCCTCACCAAGAATGTCGTCGTGACGGATGTAATCCCTGACTATTCTGATGTTTGGCAAATTGAGGTAGGTGTGAATTACACTTTTCCCTACACCATTAGCTATAAAACCAATATCACCCCGACTTGGGTTGATAATGGGCCTTTTACAGCGAATCAAAATATTTACAAATCAAATTTACCTGCAAATACGTGGTTTACAGAAGTTAAACTTGAATTCTCGGCTTTAGATATTGGACAACGCGGTGAAGTTGGGTTACAACTATATTCTCAATATATTAGCCCTACGCACACAGGTATTCCCGCGCCAAGTGGTATTACGTTTACCAACTGTGCTGGGGTTACTTTTGCTGGTTCGCAAAACAAACAAGCTTGTCGAGATGTCTCAACGACTGACCCGGGCCCATTGATTTACCCTTGGAAGAGTTCTTCTAATCAATATCCACGCCCAGGTGATACGGTTGACTTTATGCTATATATGGGAAATCACCAAGACGCGGCTTCGCCTTTGGTGAACCCCATTTTGGTAGATTTATTGCCGGTTGGCTTTCAGTTTATTACTGGCTCGGTTACACTTGATTCGGCCAGCCCCAACACAGTCCCAATGCCATCATTGGTGAATGTGACCCCTAACTATAGCGGCACTGGACGCACTCGTTTAGAGTTTCAATTTAATTACACTTTTTACCCAGATGAAAAAATTTATTGGAAAATAAAAACCAATGTGTTGCCAACGGCTTTGCCGGGCACTGTCAGCAACGAAGTGTGGGGCTATACCAAGAGCAACCCGCCACTTCGTGGTTGTGTATCTTATAGCTATGCAGATGTCAATGATGTCGATATGGATGGAGATACAGCCGAACTTTTATGTAAATATTGGGCCGATGAGCATATCCCGGCGATTGCCGAAGTCACTTCACTCAAACAAGTGATGGGCGCACTCGACTCGAAGTGGCATAAATACCCAGAATCAGGTTGGACCACTCCGGGTGGTCAAGCTGACTATCGGTTGTATATTACCAACACCGGCAACGTGCCCATTAGTAATACTGTATTGATTGACGTGTTGCCCTATGTTGGCGACACTGGTGTGAAGCTCTATGATACGGCGCGTGATACCCAATGGAACCCAATTGTGGTTGGCCCGGTGCAAGCCCCAGCCGGGGTGACCGTGTATTACAGCTCGTCTTATCGCCCATGTATGCCCGAATTTGACCCAGACGTGATGCCAACCTCACCCGCCTGCGATGTCAACCCAGGTTGGACGACAACGGCCCCGGCAGATTGGTCTACCATTCATTCGCTTAAATTTGAGTTTGGTAATAATGTATTGATGCCCGGTGATCAATATTTCCTTACATGGCCGATGCGTGCGCCAGTGAATGCGCCAACCAACGGCGAAATTGCGTGGAACTCGTTTGCGTATCAAGGGGTGCCAATGGCAAGTGGCGTAAGTTTGGCAGCGGTTGAGCCGATCAAAGTCGGTATCGGCGTTTCGCCAACCATCGGCGCGGCTTATGGCAACTATGTGTGGTTCGATAGCAACCGTGACGGTATTCAAAACGAGCCTGCTGCGAATGGTGTAAACGGCGTGCGGGTTGAATTATGGCAACCCGGCTCAGACGGGATTGCTGGCACAGCCGACGATCTATTTGTGGATTGGACCAGCACTGGCCCAGATATTACGGGTAATGCGGGTTACTATCTATTCCCCAATCTGCTGCCCGGCAACTATTTTGCCAAGTTCTTTCCACCTCCAACCTATACCCTAACCACACCCAATGTGGTTAGCACCACCGAGGCGCTTGACTCCGACCCAACCTTGACCGGCACAGCGAGTATGCCGATTGGCATTACGGCGGTGACCTACCTGAGCGCTGGCGAAGTTGATTTGACTTGGGATGCCGGTTTATGGGGGCCGTTGGCGGGTTTGGGCAATTATGTTTGGGCCGATCGCAACAAAAATGGCTTGCAAGATGAAGCCGCGATTAATGGCATTAACGGCATTACAGTGAACTTGCTCAACGGTGCGGGGGCTGTCATCAGCACCACAGTGACGGCCAATGATCCCTATGGTCAATCGGGTTACTATCAGTTCCGCGATCTGACCCCGGGGGTTACCTATCAGGTGCAGTTTGTCTTGCCTTCGGGCTGGACTTTTACTAGCCAGAATGTAGGCGCTGATGACACGATTGACTCGGATGCAAATACGGCGACCGGCAAAACGCAAACAGTCGTTTTAGCACCGGGTGAATTTAACCCAACGCTTGACGCGGGTGTTATTTTGCCCGAAGGTCCACATCGGCTTGGCAATTTGGTGTGGATTGATACCAACAATAACGGGATTTACGATCCGGGTCTGGGTGAAGTGGGCGTAGATGGGGTGAAGCTGAATTTGTATGAGGACAAGAATAATGACGGCGTGCTTGATGCGGGAGATCAATATCGTGAATCACAAACAACCGTGACCACCGCCAGTGAACCCGGACGCTATTTGTTCAAAGATTTGCCCGCCGGTAATTTTATTGTGCAGGTAGATCCATCTAACTTCTTGTTAGGTGGAGCGTTGTATGGTTATCTCACCAGCACGGGCAATGATCCGGCTCCGGACCCAGATAACGATGTGAATAATGACGACAATGGCAAGAACTTGGCTGGTTATGGTGTGGTGGCCAATGCCGTCACCATCTCAACCGGTGGCGAGCCAACCAATGACGATGAGCCACCCGGCGACACGTTTACCAATAACAACAGCAACTTGTCGGTAGACTTTGGCTTCTATCTCAATAAGGTTTATGACTTGGCATTGATCAAAACCTTGCAAACAGCACCACCTTATTCGATTGGGCAAGTGGTTACGTTTGCCATCAACGTAGTCAACCAAGGCACAGTGTCGGTCAAAGACATTAAGGTGGTGGATTATGTGCCAACCGGCTTGACGTTTAGCACAGGGATTAATCCGGATTGGGACGGCACAGACCCAATCAAACCGGTTTATACCATTGCTGGGCCACTTGATCCGGGGATGCAAAAGATTATCACCATTAAGCTAACGATTGCGGTTGGCGCAAATGGGCCGATCACCAACGTCGCCGAAATTTCGGCAGGCACACCCTTAGATGCGAGTGGCAACCCAGTGGCGGGGCTAAACGACATTGACAGCACGCCTGACAGCACTAATGGCAACCAAGCGGGCGAAGTAACGCCCGTAATGAAAGACGATGTGCTAGACGAAAACGGCAAAAACGCCGGTGACGAAGACGATCACGACTTTGCGGTTATTGATTTGACTCCGCCTAGCTATTCATTGGGCAACCGTGTGTGGCTAGACACAGGCGCAGGGCCAAAATATGACAACGGCACGGTTGATGCGGGCGAATTGCCCCCACCAGCCGGTGTGGTGCTTGAATTGTTGGACGGTGTGACAGGTTCAGCCGTGTTGAGCGGGGGTTTGCCCATTACCACCACCAGCAATGTGAGCGGTTACTATCGCTTCGATGGCTTGGCGGCGGGTCAATATGTGGTGCGTGTGCCCGCGAGCAACTTCTTGGTGGGTGCGCCATTGGCGGGTTATAAGGGCAGCACTGGGCAATCAAACAGCTTTGATACGGCTGATAATAACCATGACCATGGCGACAATCCTGCCGATGTGGTCATTAGTGGTGTGCGTAGCGTTACTGTAACCTTGGGCTATGGGCTGCAACCATTTGGCGAAGTTGATAGCGGAGCAACCGGTGCAGGGGCCAATGGCCCAACCGGTGATGACGAAGATAATTTGACCGTTGACTTTGGATTCATTGTTGGCTCGCCGCCCCCTGTGTTCGACTTGGCTTTGCGCAAGACGTTGAGTAGCGCTGGTCCATTTGCCGCTGGCGGTGCGGTGCAGTTTAATATTGCCATCCTCAACCAAGGCAACGTCACCGGCACACAAGTGCAGGTGGTGGATTACATCCCCGCTGGCTTGGTTTTGAGTGACACCAATTGGACCGGCAATGGCGTGACTGCGACGATGAATACGCCGATTGCCAGCATTGCGCCAAGTGCAACCGTAACCGTGACAATTGGCTTTGCCATTGCACCGACCGCAACCGGAACCATCACCAACGTGGCTGAGATTGCCAGTGCGTTGGATACCAATGGCAGCCCAGTAACCGACATTGACAGCACCCCCGATACAACGAATGGTAACCAAGCTGGCGAAGTGTCGCCAACCTTGGTGGACGATAGCGTGACGGGCGATGGTAAGAATGGCGGCGATGAAGACGATCATGATATCGCGGCCATCACACTTGTTGTGCCAAAGTATGACCTCGGCAACCGCGTGTGGATTGACACGAACAACAACGGGATTGTGGACGGCAGCGAAGGCGCACCGACTGGTCCCGTGACCGTGACCTTGCGCGACAGCAGCGGCAACGTCTACACGACGACGACCGACGCGGCGGGCTACTACAAGTTCGAGAACTTGAACGCCGGTAGCTACACCGTGACCATTCCGGCCAGCAACTTCGTGAGCGGCGGCGCATTGGCGGGCTACGCCAGCAGCACCGGCGCGAGCGGCACATATACAAATACCGACAACAACGTGGATCACGGCGTGGACGTGGTTGACCCAAGCGCGGCGGGCGTGACGAGTGCCAAGGTCATCCTTGGTAGCAATGACCCGCTGAACGAAGACGGCAGCGCCCCGGCGACGACCAACGGCGACGCGAGCAATAACCTGACGGTGGACTTCGGCTTCTGGCAACCAGTGTTTGACTTGGCGCTGAAGAAGACGCTGGACACGGCGGGGCCATTTGTCGCCGGTCAGACCGTGACCTTCACGATCGAGATCAGCAACCAAGGCAACGTGACCGGCACGAACATCGTGGTGGTGGATTACATACCGACGGGCTTGACATTGGCCGACAGCAATTGGACGGCAGCGGGTGGCGTGGCGACGAAGAACGCCGCAATTGCCAGCCTCGCGCCAGGCGCGAGCACCAGCGTGAAGATTGCCTTCACGATTGACGCTGGCTTCAGCGGCGCGATCACGAACACGGCGGAGATCAGCGCGGCAGTGGCGAGCGTGAACGGTTACAACGGGCAACCGTTGGCGGACAAAGACAGTACGCCTGATAACACGAACACCGACACAGTGAAAGATGACGTGATGAACGAAGACGGCAAGGCCAATCCGGCTAACGACGAAGACGATCACGACATTGCGACCTTGACGGTGAACACCGTGCCGAAGTATGACCTCGGCAACCGCGTGTGGATTGACGCCAATAATAACGGCATGTTCGACAGCGGCGAGGCTGCTCCCAGCGGCCCGGTGACCGTGACGGTGCGCGATAGCAGCGGCAACGTCTACACGACGACGACCGACGCGGCGGGCTACTACAAGTTCGAGAACTTGAACGCGGGCAGCTACACGGTGACGATACCGGCCAACAACTTCGTGAGCGGCGGCGCATTGGCGGGCTACGCCAGCAGCACGGGCGCGAGCGGGACATATACGAATACCGACAACAATGTTGATCATGGCGTGGACGTGGTTGACCCAAGCGCGGCGGGCGTGACGAGCGCCAAGGTCACCCTTGGCAGTAACGACCCCTTGGGCGAAGACAGCGGGCATACGACGACCAACGGCGATGCGAGCAACAACCTGACGGTGGACTTCGGCTTCTGGCAACCGGTGTTTGACTTGGCGCTGAAGAAGACGCTCGATACCGCCGGGCCGTTTGTGCAAAATCAGACCGTGACGTTCACGGTCGAGATCAGCAACCAAGGCAACGTGACTGGCACAAACATCGTGTTGGTGGATTACATTCCGAGCGGCTTGACGCTGGCCGACAGCAATTGGACGGCAGCGGGTGGTGTGGCGACGAAGAACGCCGCAATTGCCAGCCTCGCACCGGGCGCAAGCACGAGCGTGAAGATTGCGTTCACGATTGACGCTGGCTTCAGCGGGGCGATCACGAACACGGCGGAGATCAGCGCGGCAGTGGCGAGCGTGAACGGCTACAACGGGCAGCCATTGGCCGACAAAGACAGCACGCCCGACAATGTGAACAACGACACGGTGAAAGATGACGTGATGAACGAAGATGGCAAGGCCAACCCAGCCAACGACGAAGACGATCACGACATTGCGACCTTGACGGTGAACGCATTGCCGACGGCAACTCCGACGCCAACGGCAACGGCGACGAATACACCGACAGCCACGCCGGTGAACACGGCCACACCAACGGCCACGCCGACTGAAACACCTGTCTCTTATACACATCT
>JAHBAL020000119.1 GCA_018500105.2 Anaerolineae bacterium | reverse complement strand
TCAAACCAGTGTGACGCTTAGATTGGTTTAGGCAATGGGGATCCCTCACTTCGTTTCGGGATGACACTTTGAATTTTGAACTTATCGGGAGATGAGCCATATTTTTTTATGCACGCAAATCCTATTCTTATCGGCGTGCAAACGGCAAATTGACGCGATACACTTCGCCGTTGTCAATCTTGAGGTAATCTTCGAGCGAATGGGCTTGCGCGGTTTGCAAATCGGCGGGTAGCGGCTGGCGCAATTCGCTATACGTCGCCGCGTTCAATTCGCCCAGTAGTTTTGGATAAAGCGTATTCGATGAATCGGTCGCCATGTTGTCAATTTCGGCCCGGCCATTGGTGGTGCTGTAGTTATAGCCCTCATATTCTTGCTTGTAGCTGCTGATATTGGCGCTATTTTTCTCCCAATAACTGTAGGTCGCCACCTTGCCTTGAGCGGTGCGATATCCGATGACATGCGACGGCGAATCGTCGGCGAAACGGGCGGGCGCTTCTTCGTAGCCCGGCTCGTCGGTGGTGTGCAGCACAAAATCGCGGCCTTTGGCGGCTGCACTCTTTAAAATTTGGCTGATGTCGAGCCGATTCGCCAAGTGTTGCCACTTGGCATTGCTGCGCCACGAATTGTCGCCATAGCCCAAAGTGAGCAGCAACGGCGCAAGGTCTACCGAGCTAACCAATTGGTTGCGCTCGCTGCCAATATCCCCCACCCACGCGCCGCTTGGATCTTTGACAAAAAATGGCACGTGAATGCCCTCTTCATACACCCCCGCGCCTTTGCCGCGCATCCCATGCGACCCGCAATATTCGCCATGATCGGCGGTGAAAATGACGATGGTGTTATTCTTGTATTTGCTGGCATTCAACGCCGTCAAAACACGTCCGATCTGCTCATCCACCATTGTTTGCAAATGCAAATATAAATCGAGGTATTCGATCCATTCTTGCCGATAGCCAACGCCGCTATAACGCATGGTTCCAAAACCTTGGGCGGCAATGGCTTGCGAGGCGGCCTGCAACTTGGGCTTTTTGCGGTCATTTAGCTCTTGCGGCGTTTCGTAGTTTACGGGCAAATTGGTATAAACGTTGGGCGGGTCTTTTTGTTGCGGAATGGCTTCTGTGAACCTTGGATACCACATGATATCGTGCGGGTTGACGAAACTGACCGTGCAGCACCAAGGCTTGCTCTCGTCGTGGGTGGGCAGCCAATTGATGAACTCTTGTGCAATTTGCGGGTCGCGGGTTTGGCCTTGGGCGGGTGCGCCGACCGGGTCATTTTGAATACTGCCGCCAAAACCATACGGCTCAAACGTAGATGAATCTGACGACAAATGCCATTTGCCCATCCAACGGGTGTAATAGCCCGCGTCGCGTAGCCCATCGCCATAGGTGGGAAAATCGGGGTTGAGGTGGCTTTGCTGCGTGACCAAACAGAAATGCTGGTGCGCATACAACCCCGTCACAAAGCTCGCCCGCGCTGGTTCGCACATGTTGGCCGCAGTGTAATACCCACCAAATTTGACCGATTCTGAGCGCAATTTCGCCAGATTGGGCAATTTTTGCGCCAGCGTATCCCACGCCATTTCGCGCATTTGATCCACCATAATGATCAAAATGTTGGGCTTATTGGCCGCGTGGTTGCGAAAAAAAAGGTCGGGCAAGGGCTTGACGATTGGGGTTGGGATTGAGGCAGCTAAACTGCCATGGGCGATAGATTTGAGAAGGGTTCGACGATTCATAATGCCTCACAGTGAAGATTTTGTGGCGCCGAGAAAAGCGCACAAAGTGTTTAAAAATTGTAGCATAGCTGCGCAAATTTAATAAATATAGGACTTGCACGCATTAAAAACATTTCACCACAAAGAACACAAAGCTCACAAAGAAAAGAAAGGTTTACAACTGCAAATCTTCGAGTTCTTTGTGCGCTTTGTGGTGAAAATCAAACTTTTGCGTAAGTCCTAAAATAAAGCAGCAATTCTGCTGCTGCAAAATCCGACTTTATACCCAGCGACTTTTCACCACATTTACAACAAAATCACACAACCATAAGCTAAACTCATTAAAATTACGCTTTCAGCTATGCGTCGCGCCGAATTTTTGATCTTCTTTGTACTCACCGCTATGGTATTAGCCGTCACCAATGCTGTGGCGGCCTCGGAATGGATACCGGGCTTGCGGGCTGCCGGTTGGGTGGCTTTGCTGGCCTTGGTCAGCGGCGTGGCACTGTCTTATAGCAGTTTTCCCAGTTGGACAGCGCACCTGACCAGCCTGATGTATGGCATGTTCACCATCGGCGTGGCTGCTGGGCGCAGCGATTATCTCAACCAAGAGTTGCCTTGGCGCGGTCGCATCTTGCAATTGTTCGACAAAATCAACGCATGGCTATACGAGCTATTGAACAACGGCAGCAGCAATGACCGGCTTATTTTCTTTTTGCTGGTGTGCATTTTGGCGTGGGTCATCGCCTATTTTGCCGCATGGAATACCTATCGGCATCAGCGGGTGTGGCTGGTTATTTTGCCCGCTGGCTTTTTGCTGTTCGTCAACACTTATTATTACGGCGGCGACGTGCCGATGGAAAGCTATTTGGCGGTTTTCCTCGTTGGCGCGTTGCTCGTGCTGGTTTACACCTATTTGGCCGAACGCGAGGTGGCGTGGCTGAGCGAGAATATTCACTTTTCGCCCGAATTGCCGCGCAGTTTTACCCTCGCCAGCCTCATTATCGGCGTGGTGGTTTTGCTCAGCGCCTACACTTTGCCCGATATTGTCCAATCGAAGACGGCGCAAGAGTTTTTTGGGCAAATGACGCAGCCCTACAGCGAGCTACAAGCACGGTTTGGACGCATGTTTTCGGCGGTGCGCAATTTCAATTTGCGCCCAGTGGATTCGTTCGAGAACCAATTGACCCTAAGTGGCCCGCGTGATTTGCCCGAAGACCCCGTGATGACGGTCAATGCCCGCGCCGATTTGCGTCACTATTGGCGGGCGCAGTCGTTCGACAATTACGACGGGCAAACTTGGCTAAACACTGTGTCGGATTCGCTCGAAGTGCAGCCGTTCAGCGCCCCCATCACCCAAACTCTGTATATCAGCCGCACCCGTGTGGATGCGCAATTTTCACTGTATCGCGGCACAAACGCGCTGTATAGCGCCGGACAGCCGTTGTGGGGCAGCGTGGTGGCAATGGCAAACTTTGCGCCCGTCAGCAATAATACATTCGAGATTGTGCAATTGCGGTTGAATACGCCCATGCTCAGCGGCAATCGTTTTGCCACCATGGGCACAGTCAGCGCTGCTGAGATTGAACGTTTGCGCCAAGCGCCGGTGCAGCAGCCGCGCCAAATTACCCAGCGCTATTTGCAATTGCCAACCAATGTGTCATCTGAAGTGCGAAATTTGGCCCGCAACCTCACCCAAAATGACCGCAGCAACATGGACAAGGCGCTGAAAATTGAAAAGTGGCTGCGCGAGAACATTTTGTATGACGAAGGTGCGCAAGCCCCGCCGCCCGGCGTTGAGGCCGCGCACTATGTCTTATTTGAAACGCGCCGCGCCTATTGCACCTATTACTCAACTGCGATGGTGGTGATGTTGCGTTCGCTCGGCATTCCGGCCCGCATGGCGACAGGCTACGCGCAGGGCGAGCCGCAGCCCAGCACGCTCAACCAAGCGCCCAATGCGCCGCTTTCGATGGATTATTTGGTGCGGGCGCGTGACAGTCATGCGTGGGTCGAGGTGTTTTTCCCCGATTACGGT
>JAHBAL020000166.1 GCA_018500105.2 Anaerolineae bacterium | reverse complement strand
GCGCACCCCATTAGCCAAAATGACAACAGGCTAAAAAAGCCGAAATAGGCAAAACGATGTTTTGACATGGCGTTACTTGGCGCGGTCACATAAATAATGATGCCATAAAATTCGCGCGGCGGTGGCCCGATGTGGCCGCCAAATCTCGGCCATTTGGCTGAATTCTTCGTAAGTTGGGCGGCGGGGCAATCCTTTCACCGATTGGGCTGCTGCATACAGCGCAATATCACCTTTGGGCAAAATGTCGGGCCGCAACAACACCATTAGCAAATACACATCGGCGGTCCATTGCCCAATGCCCACCACTTGCATCAACTGCGCTTGTGCGCTATCGTCATCCAGCGCAGGCAAAGCGTCAAGGTCGAGTTTGCCCGACAAAATGGCGTGCGCCAACTCGCGGCAATAGCGATTCTTTTGGCGCGTCAACCCGATGCGTTGCACATCGGCATCGCTCATGGTTAGCACATTTTGCGGGGTCAATGGCTGAATGACGGCCTGAAAACGCGCAAACGTGATCCGCGCCGAGGTCAGCGACACTTGTTGCTCAAGGATGATGTGCACCAGCGTGGCGAAACCGTGCGGGCGATCCCACAACGGTGGCGGGCCGTATCGCGCCAATACACGCGCCAAATCGGCGTCGCGTTCGGCCAGCCATTCGCATGCGGTCAACAAATTGTCGTGGCTGAGTATTTAGGCCCCCTGCAACAAAAATAATTCTGACTTGGCAGCCACCCAGCGAAATTGGGCGACGGCTTGATATTCGGGCGAATAATAAAACGCACGGGCTTGCTCGACGCTGGGAAATTCGAGCAAGGCCACACGCTTTAGCTCGCGTTGGCCCTCGATGGCTTGAGGATTGCCGCCGCGCACCAAATAGCGCCCACCATATTTTTCGACCAGTGGTGCAACATGCTGCGCATAGCGCGGGTATGCCTCGGCATCAGTAATTTCAATTTCGGCCAAAATATAGCCTTTAGGTAAATTAGATTGTGTGCTCATGGTAAAAATGAGTGAATGAGTGAATGACTGAATGATAGATTAGGGATTAGGGATTTTTTTCATTCTTCATCCTTTTCAATCACTCATTCAGTCATTCACTCATTCAATAAATTTCTCTAACGCCGCCAGCGCTTCGGGCATGTTTTTGCGACCGAAGCCGATGCGGAAATGGTTATGGGGGTCATCATACAACGTGCCGGGCAAGAGCAACACGCCGGATTGGGTGACGAGATTGTGGCAAAAGGCGGCGACGTCGTGCCCAATCAGGCGCGGAAAAGCGATTGTGCCAGCCTTGGGCCGATGCCACGTCATCAGATCGGCATGGCGGGCGAAAAATGCGTCTAGCAAAACAAGGTTGCGTTGAATAATATCGAGATTGCGTTGGGCAAGGCTGTGACGATGGCGCAGCGCCAATTCTGCCAAAAACTCGCTGGGCGCGGCGTTGCAAATGGTCGAATAATCTTTGAGTTGGGCCATGCGTGCAAACACCCCGCGATTGCGCGTGGCGACCCAGCCAATGCGCAGCCCGGCCAGCCCGTAGGTTTTCGACATCACGCCCAGCGAAACCGCGTTGGGGCTAATATCGCAGCCAGCAGGCAGGCGCGTGGCTGGATCATATTCCGATTCGCGGTAAACCTCGTCGCAAAAGACCACAATGCCGTGCTGATCGGCGATGCGATGCAATTCGGCAAAATGCGCGGCGGGCATCAGATAGCCGGTCGGGTTGTGCGGGGTATTGACGACGATAGCGCGGGTGTTGGGGCGAATGGCTTGGCGCAATTCGTCGAGATCGAGCGCCCACGCCGCCGATTCACGCGCCAGCCAAGGCGTGACCTGTGCGCCGATGCCGCGTGCGACCTCGGCCAGCGATTGGTAACACGGCGTATGCACGATGATGTGATCGCCCGCGACCAAAACCGCGTGCATAAACCAGTAGATGGCCTCTTCTGCGCCCGAAAAAACCAGCGTTTGTTCAGGTTGGATGTGGCTGTAAATACGGCTAATTTCGCGGCGCAGGCCGGGCGCACCTTCATATTCGGTATAGCCCAGCCAGTGTTGCTGAAATTGGTTGGCTGCGTCTGGCTCAAGCGCCAGCACCTCGGCAATGCTCAGCGATTCGCAATCGGAACTGCACAGCAAATATTTCACCGTATGCTCATACGGCGCAAAATAGCGCTCAAGTTTGAAAGGGGGCAACATATCTAAAGGGGGATGCTAACATGGTTTTTATTCGTGTGCGCCATCCCACATCAGATTTTGCAAATCGCCGCATGCGCCCATATAATCTCTTGCATGAATATTATTCCCAAACCCGCGAAATTGGTCGCCACAGGTGACCGATTTGAGCTAAAACCCAATACGGTGATTGTGGCGAACAAGGCCGCCCGTGCCAAAGCCTCGCAATTGGCGGCGGCATTGCGGGCCGCCACTGGGCTAATCTTGCCGCTGCAAGATGAGGCCGATACCCCCGCCATTCAACTGACCCACAATCCGGCCTTGGCGGCAGAATTGGGTCAAGAAGGCTATCATCTCAATATCAGCGCCAAAGGCGTTGAGATCGAAGCTGCCGGTGAGGCTGGTTTGTTTTATGGCGGGCAAACCTTGCTGCAACTGCTTCCCACGCAAGGCGAAGGGTATGTGCCGGGCGTGCAAATCACCGATGTGCCACGTTTTGGCTGGCGCGGGCTGCATGTGGATGTTGGTCGGCATTTCATGCCGTTGGCGGCGCTCAAGCGCATGATTGACGCGCTGGCCTTGCACAAACTCAATATCTTTCATTGGCACTTAACCGAAGACCAAGGCTGGCGGCTCGAAATCAAGAAATACCCAAGGCTAACCGAAGTGGGTGCATGGCGCAAACGCACCCGCGTGGCGCACGAATATGACCCGCGCAATTTGTTCGACGACGTGCCACACGGCGGATTCTATACCCAAGACGAGGCCCGCGAATTGGTGGCCTATGCTGCCGCTCGCCACATTACGGTTGTGCCCGAAATCGAAATGCCCGGCCATGCCCAAGCGGCGGTGGCGGCTTATCCCGAATTGGGCAACGCCGATGCTCGGCCCGGCACCGACCCACTCGATGTTTGCGAGCGTTGGGGGATTCACAAGCATGTGTTTAATGTCGAAGACAGCACAATTGCCTTTTTGCAAGACGTGTTGACCGAAGTCATGGCGATTTTCCCCAGCCCATTTATTCACGTTGGTGGCGACGAGTGCCCGAAAGACGAATGGAAAGCCAGCCCCCGCGCCCAAGCTCGGATGCGCGAACTGGATTTAGCCGACGAACACGAACTCCAAAGCTGGTTTATTCGCCAAATGGATACCTTTATCACCCAGCACGGGCGGCGTTTGGTGGGTTGGGATGAGATTTTGGAGGGCGGTTTGGCCCCCAATGCCACCGTCATGTCGTGGCGTGGTGAATCGGGCGGCATTACGGCAGCCAAGGCTGGGCATGATGTGGTGATGGCCCCGACCACCTATGTCTACTTCGACTATTATCAGTCTGCCGACAAGGCGGCTGAACCGCTTGCCATCGGCGGCTTGCTCACACTCGACAAGGGGTATGGCTATGAGCCGATTCCAGCAGAATTGACCGCGACTGAAGCTAAACATGTGCTGGGCGCACAGGCCCAATTGTGGACAGAATACATCAAGACCCCAGCCCATCTCGAATATATGGCCTTCCCTCGGCTGTGTGCCTTGGCCGAGGTGCTTTGGTCGCCCGCCGCTAGCAAAAATTACGCCGACTTCCTCACCCGTCTGCCCGCCCAACGCCAGCGCCTAGCTGCGCTTGGGGTCAACTATCGCAATGGGTGAATGATTGAATGGGTGAATGACGGATTGAAAACGCTCAAGACTTTATCAATCAGTCATTCACTCATTCAATCATTCACCCAATTCACCCATTCACACATTTCCCCTATAATCAGCCTCATCATGTCAATTTCATTTGCTCCTACATTCGAAGAAATGTTGCATCCGCAGAGCGCCGCGCCAGAGAAGCGGGCATTGGCGGTACAAATGCGCACCCAAGACCCATTGCACCAAGCCAATTATTTCAATATCAATTGGAAAAACCCAAACACCGGCAAGACCAATTATTTTGTCATGCCCAAGTCTTTGACTGGCGTTGATGCTGAGATTGTGGTGCTGACGGCTAAAGATTTTCCGACTGGCAGCCACAAAGTCGGTCCGGCTTACTCGTGCATGATCGAACGCTATGTGGCGGGCGATATTGAGCCGGGCAACCACACGCTGGTTTTCCCCAGCACCGGCAACTATGGCATTGGCGGGTCGTGGGTGGGGCCACGCGCTGGCTTCAAGAGCATGGTCATTTTGCCCGAAGGCATGAGCCGCGAGCGATTTGAGAAGATCGAGAGCTATGGCGCAACCTATACCAAGACCTACGGCAGCGAAAGCAACGTCAAAGAGATTTACGACGAATGCAATCGCCTGATGCGTGAGCATGGCAGCACCGTCCGCATTCTCAACCAATTTAGCGAGATGGCGAACTATCGCTTCCATTATCACGTCACGGGCAATACCATTGTCGAGCTGGCCGACGAACTAAGCGCCACTCTTGGCACACGCGGTATCAGCGCCGTGTGCAGCGCGATGGGCAGCGCCGGAACGATTGCGTCGGGCGACCGCGTCAAGCAAGCCTTCCCCGATTGCAAAGTGATTGGGCTAGAGCCAACTCAATGCCCAACGTTGTATAACAACGGTTATGGCAGCCACGAAATTCAAGGCATTGGCGATAAGCACGTCACTTGGATTCATCATGTCACCAACATGGACGGCTTGGCTTGTATTGACGATATGGAGTGCTTGCGCATTAACCATGTATTTAGCCACGCCGTCGGCAAAGCCGTGATGATGAAGGATTACGGGCTGAGCGGCGAGCAAGCCGATGCCATTTCCACCATTTTCGGCATCAGCGGCATTTGCAATTTGCTCGGCGCAATCAAGACCGCCCGTCACTATGGCATGGGCAAGAAAGATGTGCTGATTGTGTTCGCCACCGACAGCCTCGAACGCTACCATTCAGTGATGGATCATATGGAACAATCGCACGGCCCGCTCAACGAGGTTGGTGTGCATGCCCGCATTGGCGGCATTTTGCGCCACCAAAAAACCGACTGGTTTATGGATGGCACACCCGAAGCCCGCCGCCGCTGGCACAACCTCAAGTATTACACGTGGGTGGAGCAACAAGGCAAGACCGTCGAAGAACTCAATGCCCAACTTGACCCCGAATGGTGGCTGGCCCACCAAGCCAAGGTCGCCGAAACCGATAAGAAGATTAAGACGATGCGCGGAGAATGAAATTTAAAATTTAAAATGGAAAATTTAAAATTGACTTTTACGTCGAATTTTCCATTTTAAATTTTAAATTTTAAATTTGTATGCTAGACCTAACGACTCGGATCAACGAAGCCAGCGCCTATGTGCGGGCAAAATCGGCGGGGCGCGAATGGCGGGTGTTTATTGTGCTGGGCAGCGGTTTGGGCGGCTTGGCAAAACAGGCGCAAAACGCTGTCCACATCCCGTATAGCGACATTCCACATTTTGCCCAATCTACCGTGGCGGGGCACAGCGGGCAATTTGTGGTGGGCGATTTGTTTGGTGTGCCGGTGGCGATGATGCAGGGTCGGGTGCATTTTTACGAAGGCCACCCGATGTGGCAAGTGACTTTGCCGGTGCGTGTTGCCAAGGCGATGGGGGCCGAGATGATGATCGTGACCAACGCCGCCGGTGGCATCAATCGCGCTTTCGACGTGGCCGATGTCATGCTCATCACCGATCATATTAACTTCTTGGGCTTGGCTGGGCAAAACCCACTCATTGGCCCAAATGACGACACGCTGGGGCCGCGTTTCCCCGAAATGACCCAACCCTACGACGCCGAATTGTGCGAATGGGCGCGACAGGCCGCCAAGGTCAATGGCGTTAATTTGCGCGAAGGCGTGTATGCGGGCGTGTCTGGCCCATTCTTCGAATCGCCTGCCGAGTTACGCATGTTGCGGGCGATGGGCGCTGATGCGGTGGGCATGTCCACCGTCAATGAAGTTGTTGCCGCCCGACATGGGCGAATGCGTGTATTAGGGTTTAGCGGTATCACCAATGTCGCACGGTTAAGCGCAGACGAAGGCCCACCACCCACCCATGAAGAAGTGATGGAAGCATCACCGAAGATTGCACCCAAACTGTCTGCGATTGTTCAGGGGGTCTTGCAGCAGTGGAAATCATCCCACAGTTAATCAAAGCCAATAGTTATGTCATTTATGCGGTGCTGGCTGTTGCTGCCGTATATTTTGCATTTACCGCACTCGCGGCCTTGCGTGAGTGGCAGCGAAGCCATTTTCGGCTTGTTCGCAGTTCGGCGCGAAGCCGTGTGTTTAGCGCCATTTTTCGCATGATCGTGTGCGGGTTGTTGGGCGCGGGCGTGTTTTTTGTTGGCTCGCTGGCTTCAGCGCCAACCGAGACAACGGGCCGCCCGACTGCGGCTGCAACAGGCACATTTGTGCAGCCGACCTCGTTGCCGACCGCGCGGTTTACCCCCACTGTTGTTTTCCCAACGGCGGTAATTGGCAACGCCACTCCGCCCGTGCGCACTTTGGTAACTCAAACCACCAGCAGTGGCAGTGTCATCGTTAGCATCATTACCACAACCCTTGTGCCACCCACCACCGAGGTCTTTCCCTCGCCGACAGTAAACACGACCGTAGCTGCTTTGCCGACGGCCCCGCCGCCACCGCCACCGGTTGTGCCGACTGTGCCGCTGGTGAATTGTGCAAACCCACGCGCCCAAATTTTTAGCGTCACCAACGAGGCTGGCCCGCGCATTTTTGCGGTGCGTGGCAATGCCCAAGTCGAGCCGAGTGGCTATTTTAAGGTTGAGATGCTGGTGAGCGCACAGTCGCAATGGTCGTTTTTGGTGCGCAGCACCGATAGCGTGACCGCAGGCGTGTTGCTCAATAATTACAACTTTGGCTCTTTGCCCCCGGGCAATTATCCATTGCGCTTGGTGCTGGTGCGTGGCGATGGCAATATTTCGGCAGTTTGCGAAACAACCTTAACCCTTAGTTAGCGCTTATATGAAGATTACCTCGGCTGAACGCGACGACATTACCCGCATTTTGGCCCTCGATCATAACTACACCGCCGACGCGGTGTGGCAAATTTCGGTGGCAAATGAAGACGACGAATCGCTCATTACATCGCTTCACACCTCGTCGCTATCAACCGAAGTTCGGATGCCAGCGCCTTTTCGTCCGCAAGCATTGGAACAACTGATTTATAAATGTGACTATTTGTGGGTGGCGCACGAAGATGCTTATACCCCGCAAACGAATAGCAATCTCGATCTGTTGGTGGGGTATGTTGGCTTGGTGGTGCAATCGTGGAATCAGAATAGCTGGGTGGCTTGCTTGGGTGTTCATCCCAATTATCGCCGCCGCAAAATTGCCAGCCGGTTGCTCGATGTGGCATTTGTGCAAGCCCGCACGCTCAACTTGCGCACCATGTCGGCAGATGTGACCACCAAAAATGTGCCTGCCACCCGATTTTTCCAGTCCAAGGGTTTTCGCCTATGCGGCTATTCGGATGGTTTTCACGGGGCCGAAGAAATTGTGCTTTTTCTCGTGTCGCGGGTAAAATAGCCCAACCGAATGATGAATGATGAATTATGAATGATGAGTTATGAATTATGAACTGGAAACATAATTCATAACTCATCATTCATAATTCATCATTCATAACTCACGACCCCGAGTGCTATGTTCATCGCCATTTTAAATGCCACGACCTTGCTCAATCGCATTGTTACGACTGGCATTCTCATCACCGCCTTTGCATTAATCATCTACTTTGGGCTATACAATCGCCTTAGCCATATTGCGCGGGGGTATGCGCGGCTATTGGCTTGTCTGATCGGCACCTACTTGGGGGATTTGCTGACTCAAATCAGCACGGGCGACACCTTTATCTGGCTGCGTTTTCAGTGGATTGGGATTGCGCTCATGCCAGCAGCGGCGCTCGATTTGTCTGATTTGCTGCTTCGGGCGACGGGTGATGTTTCGCCTACGCGCCGCTGGGCGTCATATGCTGGTTATGGCATGGGCACACTGGTGTTTATTTTGGTGGCGTTTACCGATTGGGTGGCCGTGCTTGGCGCGTCCGACGAAATTTTGCCGCATCTAACGCCCGGCTTTCTCTTTTTACCGTTTGCTTGCTACTATTTTGCTTGTGGCGGCTGGGCCATGTATAACTTGGTCGAGGCGCGGCGACGTTCGCTGACCGCCACCACCAAACGCCGCATGACCTATTTTGTCGTGTCATTTGCGATGCCGATGATGGGCATATTTCCGTATTTGCTGCCCACTGGTTGGCCTCTTTATTTGCCGACCATCATCCCTTGGCTGGGCATTTTGTTGGTCAATATGGCAGTTGGCGCGGCGATCACATTTATGGGTTACACGGTGGCCTATTTTCGGGCTGGCGCGCCCGATCGCGTCATTAAGCGTCGCTTGATCAAATTTTTAATGCGCGGGCCGCTACTGGCGGCGTTGGTGATTACCTCGTTGGCATTTAGCGAACGCATTGCCCGCTGGCTGATGTTGCCCAATTTGGTGGTTGGGGTGATCGCTGCTGCTGCCATTATTTTGCTCATGCAGTTGTTCATTGTTACGCTACAGCCAACGCTTGACCGTTTCACCGCCGCCGATGACAGTGCCGAGGTGGCACGTTTGCAGCAATTTAGCGACCGGCTGATGACAACCTCGGACCTAACGCAATACTTGGAGAATATTGTCGCTGCGTTGTGTGATTTATTGCGTGCCCGCACCGCCTTTGTGATGCAAATTTATAGCGAGCGCCCGCCCGGTCATTCGCCCATGCTCGTGACAATCGGTGATGTTGATTTGGGCGAAATGCCAGAAGCCATTGCTGCTGTTGCCCAAAATATGCGCAGCGTTATCCGTGAAAAATTGGCAAATGGACATGCCACCAACGGCGACGATAGACTTGAAGCGAACGAAGATCATCGGGTTGAGGTTGACCAGCCCCCACCAATTGCTATTCTGCCGCAAGATTTTGTGCGTTGGCGTGGGTATTGGCTCATTCCGCTGCATTTTAGCGACCCGCAAATTAATGAGCCGCTGGGGGTAATTGGCCTGATCGCCCACACGGTTGCGCTCGATTTGAGCGAAGATGAGCGCCAAGGCGTGGCCGTTTTGGTGGCGCAGGCATCGCGGGCGATGGAGGATGCCATCAAACAGGTGCGGGCGTTTAATGCGCTAGAGCGCATTGTGAGCGATGCCGACGAGATGCAGCAGCGCATGGCGAACACACGCAATTTGGCCGCGCCCACGCTTGCCGATTTTGAAATTGTGCCCGAAGGTGGGCAAGATTTTACCCACATGGTGCGCGACGCGCTCAGTCAGTTTTGGGGCGGGCCAAAATTGACCGATTCGCCTTTGCTTAATTTGCAAATTGTGAACGAGGCGATGGTGCAAAATAACGGGAATGCGACGAAGGCCTTGCGCACGGTGTTGCTTGAGGCGATTGAACGCACCAAGCCCGACGGCACGCGAAGCATGACTTCGACGGAGTGGTTGCTGTATAACATTTTGGAG
>JAHBAL020000066.1 GCA_018500105.2 Anaerolineae bacterium | reverse complement strand
CGCCGGAGGGTAAACCCGTCCGGCTGATCAGCGAAGCCCTATCGGGCTTTTCCAATTAGGTCATGCGCTGACTTTTGAACAGCCTTAGTCAGGTCAGCCCAAGTTTTGTCAAACCAGTGTGACGCTTAGATTGGTTCAGGCAATCGAGACCCCTCGCAGTTTACCCTGAGCTTGTCGAAGGGTCGGGGTGACGTGGCAATTTATGTAACTTAATTTATTCCAGCTTGATTAAGTGGTTGGTATTAAATGGTTGTCTATTGGCGCGTAAATTGGCGATAAGCCAGCGTCAATGTTGTGGAAGTAAATGCCGTGAGGATGCCATTAAGAAACGTTGCAACGATGGTAATAATCAGGCCAGCACATGCGACCAATCCGAGTGACGCAGGGTTGAAGAAATCCTTGAGTTGCCCGGCTGTAATCGCCGCCCCAATCCCCAGCGGGGCCGCCACAATCAGGGTGATCAACACGACGACAATGCCCACCACCACCGCAATTAACCACAGCAAAATGCCGAGGATGACAGCATTGCTCATATTGCGGCGAAAAACCGCCCAGCCCGAACGCAGGCCATCCATCATGGCCCGGTCTTCGAGCATGATGGCGCGTTCGCCAAAAATGCGCAAAATGGTGGCGAAGATGTTATAGATAAACAACCCGCAAAATAACGGAATCCCAACACAGGCCATCCCAATCAGCAACGTGCCCATATTGTCACTCAACCCACGCGCTCCCGAACTCATCATGGCCTGATAAGACGTGAAACCAATGCCACCGGCCAACAAAATAACGCCAATAATCGTGGGCAAGGCCAATAACAAATTCATGCCCAGCAAAGGCCGCCAATATTGGGTGCTGCCTTGCCATGCCTCACGGAATGAGGTGCTGCCCATTTCCTCCAATTGATCTACCGCCGCCACCAATGCACCGCGACCCAAGATGCCAATAAACCAGAAGATGAAACTGATGATCACGAGCACACACACCAGCATAAGTGTAACGACCAAAACCGTTTGTAGGTTGTTTTGAAACCACAGCGCAATATCTTGCATCGTGCGGTCCATATTGTTGGGCAGGCCAGAACCGCTATTGCCGGAATTGCGGCTCGACATATTAATATTGCCTCCCCCGCCGCCGCTGCCGCCAGCACATGACGCTAAAACGCCCAAAAACCACAAAACGCGGTTGCGCCAAACAAGCCGAAAGGCGCGTGTCAAAATATCGCTAAAATTCATAGAATTACCCCTTGAACCGATTATAGACTGTGCGCGGCTAGCTGTTGCGAGTAACGCAACCCAATCGCTCAAGGCATACAATAAGCCACAATCGCATATAACCTATTAAATAAACATGTTACCCAATGATTTATACGAAGGCCATATTGGCGCGGTTGCGGCATTGACCCAACGCGCTTTTGGCGAGCAATTTGATTTCAGCGCCCATTTTTTAACCCAGCAAACCCGACCGTGCATCGGGCTGCGGCAAGCCAGCCAGTTGGCGTGGGCCAATGGGCAAGTGGTGGGCGTGGCACTCGCCAGTGCCATGACCGACATGCGCCAACTCGACCCGGCTCACCCCGATGCGCCGCCGACCGGCTGGGTGGACTTGATCGCCGTGCATCTCGATCACCAGCGTCAAGGTCACGGGGGGCGTTTGTTGGATTGGGCAACGGACTGGCTGCGGGCGCAGGGCTGCCAAAAGGCGTGGCTGGGCGCAAGCATTCGCACCTTCATGCCGGGTTATCCCGCCCAATTGGGCGATGGCGCATTTTTTAGGCGGCGCGGCTTTGCGGCGCTCGACCGACTGTGCTGCGACGTGGCCTGCGATTTAGCCACGCTCAGCCCCGACCGGCTGACCTTGCCTGACGCAGGCCAACCCACTGCGCCCGTCATCCGCCCGCTCAGTGTTGCCGATATCCCCGATTTGCTCGTCTTTTTTCGGCGTGAGTTCCCCGGTCGCTGGCGCTACGAGTTTGAGCAGCATCTCGCCGATGGCGGCAGACCGAGCGATTACACGCTGTTGTGGCTGGATGGCGCAGTGCATGGCTTTTGCCAGTTGACCTTTGCAGACTCGGCCCGCCCGCTCGAACGCTATTACATGCGCGGGTTGCCGCGTCCTTGGGGCCAATTGGGCGCGATTGGCGTGAGCGCGTCGGTGCGTGGTCGCCAGCTTGGGCGGGCCATCTTGGCGGGTGGGTTGGCGCGGCTGCGCGAGGCCGGTGTGCGCGGCTGTGTCATTGACTGGACCGATTTACTTGACTTTTATGCCAAATTTGATTTTAAGGTTTATCGTCATTATTTAATGTTGCACAAGCCCTTATCGGTTTAAAGCCTATGCTATAATCAGCATCGTTGTTGAGTTGGAGATGTGGTGTAGCGGCCTAACATGTCGCCCTGTCACGGCGAAGACCGCGGGTTCGAATCCCGTCATTTCCGTATCTGTCAGAGGAATCTGACGCAAAGTATGCCGCCCCTACAAGGGCGGCATATTCCTTTTTCGGGATAACACCCGTAACCATGCGGGTATCAGTATCAACCCGTATCTCGTCAAACACAGTTTGTAATATCTCTTGACGTTCTAGCATAGTTGCCCCTGTCCACAACTCGGACATGTTTGATAATGTTTCTAATGCGTCCTGCATACCCGCAACACTTGGGGGCGGTAGAAGATCAGCTTGCATTGCCCGAATACGTAAAACATCACGCTCAAATTGATCTTCGCCCATAACCCCCATTTGATACATTTTCGATACTCGCTTAAGCTCTGATTCCAATTTACGCTTTTCGGCCTCATGCTTGGTTGCTGCCGCATCCGTTGCAATTATTTGGGCTGCCTCATTCCTCATCAACTCAGTGAGTTGTAGCCCCTTAACAATTTCCGCTAGCTGGTCAATTATTGCCAATTGCGGAAAAGCCTTGCTTACACAATCGCAACTTAACCCACGCTCTTTGGATGTGCAACGATAGCCAGCGGTTTTATTCGTCCAATGTGTTGCTCGTAATGACTGCCCACATTGCGCACAGCGTCCAATACGTTGCAATAGGTATACACGCCCACCCGTTGCCGGATGTATTCCCCTGAATTTGTCACCGCGCTTGTTGCGAACAATCATACAGCGCTCAAACAATTCTTCGCTAATAATCGGCTCGTGGTCGCCTTTGCTGTATACAGCATCCTTTTTGCTGTTGCGTTTGCGTATGCCTGACTCACGTTTGATATCACTCATCCCACGATAAACAACATAACCGGCATAGAATTTGTTTTTAAGGATTGCTGTAACGGTGTCTTTACTAAATGCCCGATTACCCCAATGGCTATTAGTCGTTAATCCCCTAGTATTGAGCATGTTTGCTATATCTGAGTCTGTGTATGCGTCAGTAGCGTATGCCTCAAATGCATCTCTTATGTGTGGTGCAAGATCGGATAGGACAATTTTTGTAGGGGGTTTCTCGTTAGCCCTTACGGGTCGTGACTCATCCACAATCAACTTATAGCCGGTGGGGATGATGCCATTATGCCCACCGGCTTTAGCTTTGGCCTTTTTGCCCTTGGCGGTTTCAATGGCTAGGTTCTCTCGATACCACTGGGCCAAGCTGCCCATCAGGGCTAACATGATGCCGCCTTGAGGGGTCGTAAAATCGAATTGCTCAGTGACTGATACGAATGCAACATTGCGTTGCTTTAGATCGTCTATCGTGGTCAAAATGTCGGATAAGTTGCGGCTTAACCGGTCTAATTTGTGGCACACTAACACGTTAAACCGCCCTTGCCTTGCATCCCCTAGCATTTGCTGGAATGCCGGTCTTTTGGTGTCCTTGCCGCTCTTTGCCTCGTCAATGTATTCATCTGCTACAGCATAGTCACGCTGGGAGCATAGATCACGACATGCGTCTAATTGGGCCGCGATGCTGTAGCCGTCTCGCTGCATGTCGCTGGAAAATCGTATATAAATTGCTGCTGTTTTCATTGTGCTGCCTTTTGTATCTCGATTTTCGTCGGGTGACTAAGGCGATAATCCGTTGTTCGCTCATCAATCAATTCCCGATAATTGACGTAGCCCTTCGTATATGGCTTTACTCGCGCATCAAATTTAATCACCGTGTCGGGCGCAAGCTCGCTTAATGCCTCAAAGCCCTTGGTGATGGTAAACCAAACATGATCGGTTTTAATTTTTCCATCAATAGATCGGACATCCTGAAAAAGAAGCGTTTTTTTAGGATATCCACGATAGCTGCTCTTTAGCCCGTATCTAATAAATTTAGCCGTGAATGTGGTTCTGGTTTCGTTGTGCTTTTTGAGTTCGTCTCTCATTTTTATCTCCTTTGTTATTGTGTTGCATCGTGCGTTTGTGCGTCAGCCATCGCCAGCGCGGTTAAGATCGCAAAAAAAAACGTTCCGCATGTTGTTGCGGCGATTTTGGCGTAGGTGGTTTTCGCGGTGTCTAACGTCATCGGCGCATCCAATGACGTTAATGCGGATAAGCACAATGTCAAAAATACGCCTGTTGCGAATGCCGCCATTAACGCGGTGATCTGGGGGTTTGATTTGTCAATCATGATTTAGGAGTGTTTTATGCCGCGTCCGGCTGTCCGTCCGGCGTTTTTGCGTCCGTCCAGCCGTCCGTCCAGCCGTCCGTCTGGGCCGTCCATAGGACGCGGCTGTTATTTTGGGGTGGTTTTTGCTTGATAGTAGCGGTGGGGCGCTATGGTTGCGTCAACCATTGGGTGACGTTATCGCGCATTTTTGGCGATATCCAGCAACCCGCCCCACTGAGCAACTTATACGATTCTGCAATTTGTTTGCATTTGCTGTAATCGGCATTTGGGGCGCTGTTGCCCGATGCCGTCAATTGTTGTCGCCATTGGTCGCGGTTTGGTTTTTGCATTGATGCAAATGCCAGCCACGCCGCCGATGCAATGCTGATCTCTTGCCCGTCACCTAGTCGGGCAATGATTCGCTCGTTTGTAACCATTTGAGGCGATTCCGGCCCATTTGGGGCGATTGGTGGCACATCGTCGTATTGTGGCTGATATTGTGCGTAATCGCTCGTAAACGTGGCAAATTCGGCCTCATCCGGCCCATGCTCGACATGTGTTGCCCGCTGTTGTTCGCGCTGAATCTGGGCCGCGATATCGCCGCGATATGCCGCGAATCTTGGCTCCGTTGGTGGCATTGGGGCCGGTAGTTGGCGCAATGTCGGTGTTGCGATTTGCGCCGGTCTCGGTGATTGCACAATCATTTGAGGCTCATCGTCGCGTTGTTGCCGGTGCGCCGGTCGTGGTGTTCGCCATATAACGAAAACCGCCGCCGCCCCAATTATGCCGAATGACGCAAAGCCGCAAATTGATACCATCGTGACGGGTATGCTGGTCGCCAGCCCCGCCGTTGTCGCCGGTGGCAGTGCTTCAACGGATCTTGCGATCGTGTTGCTTATTGTCGCAATTGCGAAAAGCCCACATGCCGCGATGCTCAGACCGGCGTAAATCTTGAGGTTGACGGCTCGCATGGCCATGTCACTGCTTTGGGTTGTCATGTGTCAAAATCCCCTCGTCGGTATTGAAATTAACGCCCATCTCGGCAATAGCGGACATGCCCGATGACAAACTGTCCAAAAATGCTTGATGTGTTTCAGGTGAAACGTTATCGCGTTCGATAACGTATTGGCTCGCACAATTTTGCATCTCGACAATGTTTTTTATGTTTTGCGGTGCATGGTGTGTTAGCCAGTTGTCAAGCGCTATTTCTGCTGTTTGCGTTAGGTTCTCAAGCCAACCCGTAGGAAATGGGGTAAATTGTTGGTTATTCATGATTTTTGATGCTTTTTGACAATTTTTGTCGCTTTGCGGATTGTTGATTGATGCGAATTTGCCACGTAAACGCTCAAAAATGCGTTATTTTGGGGCTTTTGTGGTGGAATGGGGAATAATTCGAGTTGGTCGGGGTCAATGGTATAAACGCCGTTATGGGGCGCTTTTTGGGCCTCTGGGGGCCGGTTTAGGTTAGAATTATTTTGCATATACAGCCTGTTTGTATGTGTTGCGGGTCGGTGTGGGTCATCGGCCCGCGTTTTTTTATTGTATCATGGTTTATAAAGTAAATACGTTTGTAATTAAGCAATTGCTTTATGTGATACACTTAAAGCAATTGCTAAAATATAGAGGTGGCGTTAGAAGTGCAAGAAATTTACATGTCAAGCCGTCCGGCTGTCGTTGATGAGAATGATTTATTATCAATGAAAGAGGCGGCAGAGTTGAGCGGACGCTCAATGTCTAGTATTTCGCAATTGATGGATAGGCTAGTTATCCCTTGGTATCAATTACGCGGGGTCGGCGATGTGTTGCCTAATGAACGTGTGCAACGATTCACAAGCAAACGGGCGGTTATGGCGTTGCCGCCGAAATGATATAATTATTAGGCGTTTTCGATTCATCGTCAAAATAAAAAACGGCTATAGGTTCGTATGGCCGTTTTTTATTTTGTGTTCAGTTAGGGATACATTGCAATCTATGCGCTAATTGTATCCCTAATTTTAAGGTTGCTGTTGCCGGTTTGCCCTTGACATGTCGTCAGTTAGGGATACAATAAAGATATGAATAACGATGTATCCCTAACTGACAAAATTAAATCAATGAGCCGCGATGAGTTGATCAAATTGCAAGCGTTCATTGGTGGGCTGATTGACAATGCCGCCCCTGTAGCCGATGCAGCCGCCCCACAAGGCAAGGTCAAGGCAAAGCGCCAACATAGTGCCGCCTTTGTCGAGATTAAGACCATCAAGGGGCGGCGATACGCTTATCGCCGATGGTATGAGGGGGGCAAGTTTCGTAGCGAGTATATCGGCCCTGCAAACGAATAACAAAAAAGCCCGATGTTCTCATCGGGCTTTTTGCATTTTGATGGGTCAATCGCCGTTTAGCTGTGCCAGTTGTCGCGCCAAGTGTTTGGCGGTGTCGTCGGCCCTCAGGATGTCGTCGTGACAGTTTTTTGTATCGAATTTCAGCAAGTCGAGACGTTTCTGAAGTGTGTCTTTGTGGTGGTCGTTGTTTTTTATCGCGTTCTGCAGCCGCTGTCTCTCATCTAAAAAACATTTTTGCCGATATTCGAGTTGCCCGCGCTCGCCCTCTGCTTTTTGAATTTGAAAATTCAGGCGTTTAATGCCACGTGCGATGTCATCGGCGTTATCGGCCATATTCTCGTTAGCCGCGTAAAAATCGCGCTCTAATGCCGTTTTTTGGGCATATAACGCCGCAATTGTTGAGGTCGCCGCATCAATAGCGGCTTGATTTTCTTTAAGATTTTCCATAAATTTTGTTGTTGGTTAGGGATATAGTGATTTAAGGTTTTCCTGTATCCCTAACCCATTAGTTGTTTGGGGCTTGTTGGGTCAGTGTGTTTTCTAGTCTGGTCACGCGCGGCTCAATGTCGGTTTGGTTGCGTAGTGCAAGCAAGCGGTCAATTAGGGCGATGTTCGCCTTAAGCCTGACGTTCTCATCCTCGGCCCCGCTTGCAAGGCGGATGATGCCCGATATCGCCTCATCAAGCTGGGCCAGCAAATAACCAGTTGCAGATTGAATTAATGCTTGCTGCCCCTCGCGCAATTCGGCGATAAAAAGGCTGTCGGTTGCCATCCATTTTGTGATCGCTGATCGGCTAATATCAGCCGCAACCGCCGCCATTGTTATTGAACTGCCAGCCAGCAATAACTCAATGACCTTCACTTGCTGGGGTGATAAGTTTTTTTTGCTCATTTCGGTTTGTCCCTGCCATTGTCGGGCAAAAACAACACAGTGGTTATGCCGTTTTTGGCGCAAAATCGCGTAAATTTGGCTTGATTTGCGTGTTTTTTGCCATTGGCGGTGATAGTGCCATCGTCGCAAATAATCGCCACAATCGCGTTATTTTCGTCGTTTTTGCGCCCTATTTGACGCTCGATCTGTCTTATTCTGTGGTTCATTTTTTATTATCCTCGTGACAATGTAGCCAGCAAGTGAGTTGCAATCACTTGCACGATGCCCATCCCCGCCCGCGAGGCCGTGCGTGTGTCGTTTACCGCAATGAGGGCATAAGACGCTATATGTATGTTCGCCAATTTGGTAACCAATGACGTTTGGTATCGTCATCGGTAGATTTTTAATTTGTTGGTCTGTCATGTTTTTGCGGGTGTGTCGGTGGGTCGGTGTGTGTCGTTGTTGTCGGCCCATTGGGGGGGCGTGTTGTTCGTTCGTCGGCCCATTTTGGTAGCAGGTAGCAGATAGTAGCAGATAAATCCCTTATACTTATTTTTAAATTTTCATTTATTTTTGCTATAGGGATTTATCTGCTACTATCTGCTACCTGCTACCAAAAGACATCAGATTAATAGCCCAATTCCGTTGCACGAACGAAGATTAACCCCATTGACCTTCCGCTGGGCCGATGTGTCGTAACCCTTCGCACGTAGGGTAGACATCAAATTTCGCGCTGATTTAGCCTCATATCCCATGTTTTCTGCCCATTGGGCGTAATTTTGGTATAGCTTCGATGATTCTGTATAAAGATCATCGCGCTTGATGGTGCACTGATCTAGCCACTGCGCGATTGTGTCTAATGCGTTCCTCGCCTCATTCGTCGAAGTTGCGATTTGTGGCACTGGCATGATATGTCCATCATTTTCCGCATACATCGCCATTGCGCCCAGCACTAACCATTTCAAAAGCGCCTCTTGGCGTTCGCGTGTCTTCAACCGCGTCTTTATCGTGACATCTTCGCTTCCTAGGTGCGAGTTTGGGAACTCTACAACCCGCAAACGCCCCCAAGCCGCGTCGTCGTCGGGGTCGCAATTGGGCGGCCAATTCGATATCATCATAATTTTGAACTTGGGCTGATAAGTGAAAAAGTCCTTTCCTTTGAATGAGCAGTTTATTTCTGTGCCTCCCGTCATTGCCTTTAGTTTGCCGCCGTTTAGTCGATCTTTTCGATTCGATTCGTCAGCGATAACCAATCTAGCGCCGCGCAATGGCGCTAGATCAAAATTGCTACTATCTGGATCGCGTTTTTCAACGAGTGCGCTAAAAGACAATGTGCGACATAGATCGCCCATGAGCGCTTTTAACGCCTCGACATAAGACCCCTTTCCGGCTCTGCTTGGCCCCCACACGAAGGTCGCGGCTTCTGTGCGCGTCTCACCCGTCAGGTGTGAACCGCCCGTTTTTTGAAACCATTTGACCACTGCTTCACCACCTTTGACGGATTCCATCAAAAAATCGTCAATCAAACGCTCGTCCGCATCTGGGTTCAGGTTCGCGGTCAATGATGCTGTAAACCCCCATTCCGGCGAATGGGGATGCAATAGCCCCTTTTCTAGGTCTATCACGCCATTTCGACAACAAACAAAATTATGATTTTGATCGAATTTCAGATAATCATAAAAACACAATGATTCTAAAATCGTGCGTGTTGATGCAATCCGCCCCGCATTGGGTTTGCAAAATGACACGATATCGTTTTTTCGTGCCTTAACCGCGTCAATTTGGCGCATTTCAAGCATATCCGCGATATCTTTTGCTAAAATCGCTTCCGCATCATCATGTCGCCATATGCCCGTTTTTTCATCGTAACGATACCAACCCGCCGCGCTCGTGTATCTGTATTTGTCAGGGTATAGCAATACAAAAACTTTTGCATTATCGTAGTCCGTTGCTGCGAATGATGATAGATCAATTGTGTGTGTAACGTCAATTTTGATATCTTCATCCGCCGCTGGTGTCGTCGCCGCCCTCGTCATGGGCCGATTGTGCAATGGCTTGCCAATCCCGCCTTCAAAGCCGCTTTTGGCGGTTCGCTCAGCTTCGCCGAAGGGCAAGCCCTTCGCAATTGCAATTTGCTTTAGTTGCTCGACATATTGCGTTGCATCGTCATTCGATATTCGGCCCGGGCCAACTAGCCCGCCAATGGTGAAACAGGTTGCATTCAACGTATCATTTCGATTTTTGTCCGCGATTGCATTTTGCATTTTTGCGATTGCATCAGCAACCAACTTTGCCGCGCCTACATCGCCGCCGCCACGCTGGGCCGGTGGCGTGATGACCACATCGGGTATTGCGTTTGTGTCGTAAATATCGCCGTCGGCGCTGCTGGTGACGGCATTTCGGCCCAATCCGAGATTTTTTAACCAATCCGGCATGGTGGTGGGTGTCGAATCATCAATGATTTCGTATTTTTTGCCGTCAATCGTTGAGCCTGCAAATGCAATTTGCCCGCCATCGTTGCGAAAATCAAGGTCGCTCTTTATGCCCGCGATTTTTACTTTTACCGCGTTTTTGATGCCTTCGACATGCTGAAAAATCAAATGAACGCCGCCGCCCCGCGTTTTTTGCGTAAAAGTCCTAGGCAGTGGGCCGAATTGTGATTTTAATAACTCTAACGTTTCGATGCTGTCAATGTCTGCAACAGTTATGTTGTTGACTTTGCCAGCGAGCAACCCGATATTGTTGTTTTTCCACGTTGCGATAATGTTTGCATCGCTGCATCCCCGATTGGGCCAATCCTTCTCGACTGGATTTTTCCAGTTCGATGCAAGTTTGACGAATTTGTAGCCGCGTTCGTTTGCGTATTTCGTCGCGTTTTCGATTGCAGTTTTCACGATTCACCGCCCACAACGATGCGGTTGATATAATGTGTATCAATCGTCTCGTGTGCTAAATTTAGCGCACCTGGCGCTTTTTGGGTCGCTACTGAATCTGAAAGTTTCCGAGGCTCGATAGATTCAGTAGCGATTTTTGTTGCGGTTCTTAGCGCTATTCGCGCTGCAATTTGTGAGAGTTTGCTAACTGGTTTTTTGTAGTTCGATTTGTTTTCCATGATTTTCTCTAAAAAATGATTCCAATTGCTTTTCCAAAAGCCGATGGGGTTTGATATTCTCAACCGCCGCCAAAATTTTGACCACTTTTATTTGGTCGGGGGTCAAACGTAATTGCACTTTTGTGCAATCATGCGAATGAGCGCCGCGAGTATTTTGATTTTTTGTCATAGTTTTTTATAGATAATGTGACAAATGTCATGCAAATACATTACATTGAACACTTGACATTTTACACAAATTAATCTTAGCACGATATTGCCACAACTGGCAAAATTGATACTTAGAATTTACCTTAAATTTTTTGCGATTTTCATTAATTAAATAATGATAAACATAGCCATATGACTATATTTATCTCGTAAAAAGGCATTTTAGCCTTATTATTAATAAGGTAACTCGATACCTTCATTCGCCACACGCCCACGCTCAACATAAGCAATTGCTGTTGTTGGGTTTGTCCATCCGCCCCAATTCATCAATTTAGCGACATCACCGGCCTTTGCAACCTCAGTTGCCCCCGTATGCCGGAAATCGTGGGGTGATAGGTTCTTAATGCCCAACTCTTGCCCAAGCATAGCAATACGTTTGGCGATTGCAAAGCGATTCAAACCGGCTTTGTCCAATTTGCCGCCCTTGCGCGATGCCCGTAGCAGTGGCAAATCCTTGTTACTCATGTCACAATCACACGCATAATAGGCCGTCATCGCCTTAAGCAAGCCATTTTTGAGGGTATAGACCTGATGCTTATCAACTTTTGGTCGGTAAACCTTTAAAACGCCGTTTATCATGTCTACATCGCTCACCTTTAGCTCGACCAGTTCGCCCACGCGCAAGCCAAAATAAGCCATAAGGCCAATGATCACCGCATCACGCCGCCCCTGTGGGCTATCAAGATCACGGCTAAGGAGTTGCTTCACGATATCGGTATCCACGATGTTAAATTGTGCTTTTTTGCTCGATATGCGCTTTTGTGTGCGCTTTGAGTCAACATTTTTTGCCTCACGTCCAGCAAGGCCGGTAATGCCTTTAATCCTTGCTGCCTCATCACCGGCGATTGCACCGGCTTTCATGGCTAAATCAGCAAACGCCTTAACCACGCTTAATTTAACGTTGACCGTGCGAACTGCAAAGCCCTTTTTGAGCAACCACGCCTTGTAACCTTCGACAATGCCCCATGTCATACCGGCCCAAGCTTGGGGCGATGTCATCAACGATTCGACATCACTCGTGATCGTGATATCAGCGAGATATTGAACAAATGTCCCAAGGTCGTCTTGGTATCGGCGAACTGTATTAGCCGCTTTGGTGGCGGTGAATTTAGTAAAGACCGCATTGGTTGCATGCGCGTTTGCCACTTGCCCGACTTGGTGCATTTTGGTATTGGTTAAAGCGATTTCGTTTGTCATATCTCGATTATAACACACTTCTTTAATAAGTGTGTATCTATTTTGGGTATTACCCAAGGTTTTTTTGCGCTTTTGGGGGTGAGGTTTTTAATCGGACGGCTATTATCCGCCCGTCATTTCCGCTTCCGTTGGGAAATTTCTCAACAAAATATGCCGCCCTTACAAAGGCGGCATGTTTTTTTTTCAAAATTCCGACCGAAGTCAACATAGGCAAAGTCAAAGACGAGAAAGCCCTGTTGTCTGAAATTGTGAGCGGACTAAACGAGCGTTTTGGCACAAACTTCCCCGAAGCTGACCGCCTATTTTTTCAACAAATTCACGAAAAAGCAAAAATAAAGAAGCAGTCATTAAATCTAGTCAAGCCAATCCATACGATAAATTTCGGCTTTGGATTGAGCCAATGCTCAAGGAACTGGTGATCGAGCGTATGGCTGAGAATGATGAGATTGTGACTCGTATCTTCGACGATAAAGATTTAGGCAGCGATGCACTATTGCAGCTTGCCCGACAACTGTATACCAGCATCAGGGCTGTTTCGCTGCAATAAATGGCGGTATTAGTAAGGCTGTTTTCACCGCCACCGCCTCGCCAGCCAATCCCACACGGCGGCGAGCGCCAGCCAGCCAGCCGCCAGCGCCATACACAAACCGGCGGCATACAACGGCAACAGTAGCACCATCGAGGTCGGGGCCAATCGGTGCGCTTCGCCATTCAGCCAATACACGGCCTGCATCCCGCCCATCAGCAATTGCGTCAGCAGCCACATGCCAGCGCCCACCAGCAACACCCCTCCCAGCCACGCCGGCAAGCGCCGCTCGAACACGCTATGCAGCCAATACAAGCCGCGAAAACCCAGCGCCACCACCACCACCACCAGCGGCAACAGCAGCCATGCCAATGGCAACGCTTGTTCTCGGCTGAGGGCGTAATGCGTCGGGTCGCTCGAATCTACATACACCGTGATCGGCCCGCCCACCGGATGCAAGGCCAACTCGGCTTGCCCAGCGCCGACGAAATTTTGCTCACCCACGCGATAATTGAAAAGCACGATGGGGCGCGTGCCGGTTCGGCTGGCGGCATTGTCGCCTGTGCCACGCACATATACGCCCGCCTGTTGCACATGCCCCGTCACGGGCACATAGGTCTGCACCCACAGGGCAGCGCGGTATTGCATCCATAATAATGCGCCAATAATGGCGTAGGCCAGCAGCAGCGCCGCTAGTGTTGCCAAAGCCGCCTGCCAGCGGGGTGATAATCGGTTCAGCGATTGCGCCAGATGACCCAGCAATGGCAATGATCTGGGGGCAAAGCTGCCACTGGCCCATAAAATAGCCCCTGCCAGCACGAGTGCAAATAACAGCAGCGCCAAGCCGCCCCATAACAACCCGCGCAGTTTGATCAGCCCCGCCGATTGACTCGGCGCATTGTCAAACATTAGCTCATTTGGGTCGTTTGGGGCGTGATACAGCGTTAGGCTTTGGCCCGGCGTGTAGCCTGCCGCCAAAATAATGGCGGGCAAAATGGCAGTGAAACGCGGCGAGGCGACGCTGCGATGATAAATTTGCCCTTGCACTTCGTACTGCACCTCAAACAAAACATAACTTTCGAGGGTGGATGGCTTTTTGTTATTGTTCGATTTGGCGTAATATTCCATGATCTCTAGTCGTTGCAGCGTTGCTGCCACCGGCACATACGCATTGCCGTGCAGCACATAATTCAGCGACACACGACCTTCTTGGGTAATGGTGAAGATCACGCAGCCAAACACAACCGCCAATAAGGCCAGCAAGCTGAGCAAGGACGATAAACGCTGTGACATAGTTGTGCCGTCAAGATGACGGCGCTACAATTTTAGCCCGCCTCATCACGCTATGCCGTCAAGATGACGGCGCTACAATTCCCGCCTCATCATGCTTGCCGTCAAGATGACGGCACTACAATTCCCGCCTCATCGCGCTTGCCGTCAAGATGACGGCGCTACAATTCCCGCCTCATCGCGCTATGCCGTCAAGATGACGGCGCTACAATTCCCGCCTCATCGCGCTTGCCGTCAAGATGACGGCGCTACACATCTTCCTTCCCTTTATCCTTGCAACAGAAATTGCAAAAGGAAGTGCTATCTAGGCCAGTGTTTTACGGTCAAAACATCGGCAAAACGCTTAGAACTCAAAAATTAAGGTTCGGTCTAAAGGCTGATATAAGCGAAAAACATAGACTACGCTCAGATATTCACTAAATACACCTTTAATATTACAGAATCCATAAAGAAGCTATGTAGAATGTGATGAGTTTGCATCGCGCAAGCCTTAGATGTAAGTTATGAAGTATCTTGCAGTCGCCATCACCTTATTGATGCCAATTTTGTTTGGGTCGTGGCAATATTTTCAGCCCTTTAGCCCACCAAACGCCAGCACAGTTGCTCCCAGCCAATGGAAGTCAGCCTACTGGAGCAACACATCTATGGCAGGCAAGCCCGTGTATAGCATTGACATTGATACGGTCAGCTTCAATTGGGGGAATGAGCGCCCGTCCGGAATTTCAACACCGGTATTTTCGGCGCAATTTAATGGCAATGTCATGCTGGATGGCGGACGCTATGAGTTTATCGCAGCGGCTGTGGGCGAAGTGCAGGTGTATGTGAATGGCAATTTGGTCACCAATGGCATAAATACCCAAACCGCCAATTATCGCGGCGAAGCCGAGGTTGTGCGTGGTATCAATAGCATTCAGGTGAACTATATTAATTATGGCGGCGAGGCCCAAGTGCAGCTTAATTATCGCCAAATTGCACCTGCGACCTCGCCCACCAAGACAACGACGCCCTCCAGAACAATTGCCATAGGAACCGTGTTCCCGACGCCTGAACCCACCACCGAGCCAACGCCAACAAAGGCATGGAAGGTCGAGTATTTTAACAACCCGAATGTCAGCGGCAAACCCGCGCTTACCACGCAGGCCAACCGCATCTACTTTATGTGGGGGCAAGCCGCCCCCGCCCGCACCATCAACCGCGATGGGTTTTCGGCGCGTTTTACCAAAAACGAACGTTTCGTCGCGGGCAAATATCGCTTTACTGCCCGTTCAGATGACGGCGTGCGTGTGTATATTGATGACGAATTGGTCATCAACGAATGGCGGGCGCAGCCCTTTGGCAAAAATTACATTGCCGATGTCACCTTAGAGGCCGGTGTTCACACGATACGGGTGGAATATTTTGACCAAGGCGGCGCGGCGGCCTTACAGTTCTCTTGGGTAAAGCTGAAGTAAGTCCACCCAAAGTTACAGCCACACTACACCAATTGACGCAAGCAAAATCATAGCGAGTGTATTAGCATGAAAGGCGCATATCGTCGTATTCATCATGGCACACTTTCAGCGTTTTTCTCCTTTGCGTTTGCGTCTTTTCGTCGTCGCTCGGCTGTTTTTGGGGATGGCTGGCCTGTTGATTGTGGGGTTAGCCATTGGCCCACGCGCCAGCGTGCACGCCGACGATGCGCCGATCAGTACCTTGTCGGGCTGGAATGCCCAATTTTGGAGCAACCCCAACCAAAGCGGAAGCCCGACGCTCGAACGTCGTGACCCAAGTGTGGATTTCAATTGGCACCTCAATGCCCCTGCCAGCGGTTTGCCCAGCGATGGATTTTCGGCTCGTTGGACGCGGTCGGCCTCGGTACTAACCGGTCGTTTTCGCCTGGTTGCCGTCGTCAATGGCGGTATTCGAGTGCGGGTCAATAATGAGGTGGTCATTGACCATTTCAGCAATCAAGGCTACAAAACCATCACGCACTATATTGATCTCAATTCTGGCACGCATCAAATCGAAATAGATTATGCCGATCATGGCGGTCAAGCACGGGTAAAATTTGACATGCAACGCATGATGGGGCTTGCCGAGTCATTGCCAGCACGCCAAATACGCCCAAATGCTGGCAAAACGCGCTTTTGGCAGGGTGAATATTTCAATAATCTGAACATGACGGGCGAGCCAGCCTATATCGAGCGCCACACCAATATTAACTTCAATTGGGGCGAAAAATCGCCCGCGCTCAATATTAAACGCGATGGCTTCTCGGCGCGGTTTAGCAAACGTGATTATTTTGCCAGCGGCATCTATCAATTTGTGGTGCAAGCCGACGACAATGTGCGGGTGTATGTGGATAACAAGCTCATCGTCAATGAATGGCTCACCCAACACAATCGCGTCGCCCAAAGCGCCAGCATCAGCCTGCATCAGGGCTGGCACGATATCCGCATCGAATACGCCGACCTCAGCAATACCGCCCATTTGCAAGTGCGTTGGGAATTGAAATAACTCTGCACGCGCCGCCTTTCGAAACCTTGCGATAAACTCATCCCAAACCTGTGAAATTTGGGGAAATTTTGCGATTGACAATCCTGAACAAGTGTTCTATGATCAGAACATCTGTTCAGGACAGTTAATTGGAGGATGGCCTCAATGGGATCGAAGTATGTTAAATTGAACGCAACCGCAGATCGGATCGAAATGGTCTTGCGGGATGGACGCGCACCGGCGCGTGTGGTGAGCGGCAAAGTATTGCCCAACTTTATCGAAATGTTGCTCGAGCTTGAGCCGGGCACAAAAGTGAGCCAGATCAAGTCGCGTGTGCCCGATATCGCATTGGCGGTGGGCAACCCAAATGTGCGGCTGACGCAAGTGGGCGAGCGCCTCGCAGTGCAAATTTCGCGCAGCAACCGCGAAACCATTTTCTTAAGCAAGCTCATGCCAGCCGTCACACCCGATTGTGGTTTTGCTGCCATGTTGGGGCTGGCTGAAGATGGCGTGCCGCTCATGGCGAAATTTAGCGCACCCGAAGTCAGCCATGTGTTGGTATCGGGCGCAACCGGTTCGGGCAAAACCTCGCTCGCCCAAAGCATGATCTTGTCGTTGTGCCAACGCTATCGCCCGCATCGGTTTGGCCTCATCATGCTCGACCCGAAAAAGCGTGAGGGCAGCGCCTTCGAGGCGGCGATTGCGCGGCATTTGGTGTTGCCTATCGCCCGCAGTATCGAAGAAGTGATTGCCGCATTGCAGCAAGCCTGCAATTTGATGGATAGCCGTGTGGTGGGCAATGGCGAGCCAGACCCGCGCATCATTATCTATGCCGACGAGTTGGGCGATTTATGCCAAACCGGTGGCAGCACCGTCACCGACCAATTCGCCCGCATCGCCATGCGCGGGCGTGAGGCGGGGCTGCACCTGTTGTGCTGCACCCAAAAACCATCGAGCAAGAGCATTGGCCCGTTGCTCAAAACCAATTTGCCGCTTCGCCTTGTCGGTCGCATGACCAGCGTCGAAGATGCGCGTAACGCGGCGGGGCGCTCTGGCAGCGGGGCCGAAAAGTTGAGCGGCAGCGGCGATTTTGTCGCTGTCACCGCCGACAAAGTCATCCGTTTTCAGGCCGCCGTGCCCGATTTTGCTTAACATTTTTATGAAAATATTGACAACAGCCACCCTTATTTTTGCGGGCGTTCTCGCCATCACCATCGGCATGAGAATTGAACAACAAACGATGGCGATTCTCATGGGAACCGCCGTCGGCTTTTTGGCCGCCGCGATTTGCGTGGGCCTCATTGCCTATTTCGTCATTCACCGTAAACCAGCCGCAACCCCGCAGCGCGACCAAACTGCCGACGCTCGCGCCGCCAGCTATGCCAACCCCAATCTATATTCGCAAAGCGATGTGCCGCACGGGACGATGGCGCAACTGCCGCCCGCAATAGAGTATCAGCCACGCCCACGCGGGCCAATGGGGCCGGGCTTGCCCTATGCGTCGGCTGTCTATGGTTATATTGACCCACGCACCGGCCAATTTGTGCAAGCCGCCGTGCCTAGCCCAGCGCAGCATTATGCCGCTCCCCCTTATGGGGCCGCGCAAGTTTATGGCAATGCGCCAACCTATGGCATGCCTATGTATGGCGGGCAAATGGCTTATCCGTTAAGCCAGCCTATGCCCACCCAGCGGCGTTTCACCATGATTGGGGCGAGTGGGCAAACCGAGGAAATTGTGCCGAGCCAAGAAGAGTTGCAACCTGTCTACGAAATGTAAAGACGCATCGTCTGCGACAGCAGTTGCGTGCTTCCCCCCCACAGCACGCCCGCGAGGGGCATTGCGCCGAATACGATTCGGCGCAATGTCCCTCGCGGTGTTTATCGCTACCCTCGGCATATTCTCAGCCTTAGCACAGCTAACCGCGATATAGTTTAATGAGTTAAACTATTGCGTCATTAAAACAAATTACACATGAAAAATATTAACCGCGCCCTCATCCCGCTTATGCTGGTCAACTTCGTTGGCATCTTGGGTTACACCATCGTCATGCCTCTCATGCCTTATTTTGTCGGGCAATATGGCGGTGGCGCAATCGAAACTGGCTTGCTCACGGCGTCTTATGCGCTGTGTTCATTCATTGCTGGGCCAATTTTGGGCCAACTGAGCGACCGTTACGGTCGCCGCCCCGTGCTCATCATCAGCCAAATCGGCACGGTGTTTGGCTTCGTGTTGTTTGCCTCTAGCACCGCCTTGTGGATGTTGTTTTTGGGGCGCATCATTGACGGCATTACCGCCGGCAACAATGTGGTGGCTCAAGCCTATGTTGGCGATGTGACCAAGCCGCAAGAGCGCACCAAAACCTTCGCCATGATGGGCGCATCGTTTGGGTTAGGGGCCATCATCGGGCCGGTGGCTGGCTCATTACTCGCCAATTTCGGGCTGTTTGTGCCGGTTTGGGCCTCGGTTACCGTTTCAACCCTCTCACTTGTCCTCACCATCTGGCTGCTGCCCGAATCACTCGACAAAGGCAAGGTTACGCCAGTTGCAGGCGGCGTAATGGGGCAATTTCGCGCCATCGGCGACATGCTCACATTGCCGTCGGTGCGCAATTTCTACATTTTGTTCACCGCCATGACCTTGGGTATGAATTTGTTTGTGTCGAGCATCGCGCTATTTACCAAGCTGCAACTGAAAGCGCCCGAAACCGAAGCCGGGTATGGCATGGCGTATTTTGGCTTTCTCATCATCATTTTGCAATTGGCAGTTGTGCCGCGCATCATCAAGCGTTTGGGCGAATTGCGCATGGTGACGGTTGGGTTCACCAGTTTCATGCTTGGGGCCGCGCAAATGTTTTTCGCCTACAACTGGCCGTCGCTGCTCATCGCCGTCAGTTTCATCGTATATGGCATGGCAACTCTGCGTTCGCCCCTCACCAGCCTCATCTCACAGGCGGCTGGCCCGCTCAAGCAAGGCGTAGCGATGGGGTCAACTCAATCACTCGACAGCATCGGCCAATTTATTGCCCCGCTTATCAGCGGTGTGCTCATCCAAAGCTTTAGCCCCGGCACGCCCAGCATCATCTCAGCCATTGTGTGTGCTGCCGCGCTGCTGTTCACACTGCTTAATCGCAGCACCTTGCAACGCACCGTCACCGCCGCCCAAAACGCCTCGGCTCATGTGCCCGAAGCCGCTGTTGCACGGCATTAATTTTGCCATTAACCCACCGCAAAACCAGTATAGGGTCGCTTGCTAGGGGATTGAAAACCCAAGACAATATCTTCGCTTGGAATCCCCTTTTCTAAAAACTTGCCAACAAAATCATAGTCGGTGCTGTCATGTTGCATCCACACTTTACCATCACGAATATCCACATGAACAATACAACCATAAGTGCGGTATTTTCCTTGCCGCCAACCAATATTGACCAGTTGGTAATGATCGTGTTCTTTATCAAAGACTAACTGCGTTTCTACTTCACTCACAGGTGAGCCATCACCCAATGCTTGATACTTTTTCAATATATCCTGAACATATTGACGATAAGTTGTTATTTTGTCCACAATACTACCTCCTCAATATCAGGGTCATAAACCACTAACGTTACGCCATACTCAACGATAGTCTCTTCAATAAACTGTATTGAAAACAAAGCTTTATAAGTATCAATAGGAAACAAATCCTTTGCCATAGCAAAATTATACTAAGCAGAGGGCGTTAAAAACGCCAAAATCGCCTGCAACATCGCCTCACGATTCTCACGATGTGCGGCGTGGCCGGTATTGGCGATCTTCGCGGGGCGGCAATGCGGCATCAACTCGGCCACTGCCGCCGCCTGTGCATCATCCACAATCGAGCCAAGCGCCTTTTCGCCGTGAATGAGCAAGGTCGGGCATTGCACCTGCGCGGCAAATTCGGCCCAGCGCCAATCCCACTCGATGCCGTTGGCCTGATAAATGCGTGTGCGCACTTGCACTTTGCTCATCGCCCACAATTCACAATCTTCGTCGCTCCATGTCGGGTGAATATGATGACAATGCGCAATTTTTTGCGCGTGACTCATTCGCTCGCATTCGCGCTGCCACACAAACCAATCCCAGCGTTGTTTGTCTTGTTCAGCCGGGCCGGGGTTGGGCGGCATATCAGTGCGAAAGGGTGGGTCTTCCAAAATCAATTTCGTCACCAATGCAGGGTATTGCGCCGCCAAGCGATTGCCCACCCAGCCACCAAACGAATGGCCCAATACAATGGCGGGGCGTGTTGTCACTGCCTGCAATACTTGGGCCGCGTCGTTGACATAATGTTGTAACTGATAGCCATGCTCAGGTGCGCCCGATTTGCCATGCCCACGCTGGTCGAGCGCCACCACCTCGTAACGCTGTGCCAACTCGCGCCCAAGCCAGCCCCAATAATCGGCATTATCGGTGACGCCATGCAGCAAAAAAAGCAATGGGTTTGGCCCAGCCTGACCCATGCGCACATAGCGCAGATTGACTTCGGGAACTTGAATATAGTGTTCAGTTGGCAACATAAGGGCGCTAGTATACGCCCATTTGGCTTATTCCGGAATAACGCAACGCCTTGCATAACGCTGTTCAAAAGCCGTTTCGTCATTCCCGCGAAAGCGGGAATCTATAACCAGATGGGTGTAGTTTGACTGGTTTGCCGCATTTTAACCCGCCTCGTTATGGATCTCCGCTTTCGCGGAGATGACGAGTTAAGTGAAGTGCTGACTTTTGAACAGCCATACAACGCCTTGCAACAAAAAACAATACATAAGCGCTGACTGGGTATAATTACTAGCCAAAATGAGTTTGACCGAGACCGCTGAGGCTGTGCTCATCAGCATTATCATTCCTGCATATAACGAAGAACAGCGGTTGCCTAGCACGCTGGCTGCCCTTGATGCATTTATTGACACCAACCCGAATCGCGCGATCCCGACCAACGGGATAGAGTTGATCATTGTTGACAACGCCAGCACCGACCGCACCGCTCAAATTGCCCAAGATTATGCCCGCACCCGACCTTGGGCCAAGTTGATTACCCAAACTCGGCGCGGCAAAGGGGCCGCGGTGCAAGCAGGGATGTTTGCGGGCAAGGGGCAATTGTTGTTTATTTGCGATGCCGACCTTGCGATGCCGTTTAGCGAATTGCCCAAATTTTTGCCGCCTAAACTAAGCGGCTACGATATTGCCATTGGCTCACGCGAGGGCGAAGGTGCAAAACGCTTCGACGAACCCGCCATGCGCCATTTGCAAGGCCGCGTCGCCACGCTGCTCACCAAATTGGTGCTGGGGTTGCCGCACGAAGATACCCAGTGTGGCTACAAATGCTTTCGCCGCGATGTCGCGCAAGATATTTTCCGCTCGCAAACCATTGACAAATGGGGTTTCGATTTTGAAATCTTGTTTATCGCCAAACGGCGCGGCTACAAGGTGGTTGATGTGCCCATTCATTGGTATTACCGCGACAACAGCCGTGTCAAATTTGGCATAGACGCCATCAAAACCTTGCGTGAATTGCTTGTTGTGCGCCGTAACGCCCTAAAAGGCGCATACGACTAAATCTGAAATGGTGAGTTCTTGAGTTATGAATGATGAATGATGAATGATGAGTGATGAATTTCAATCATTCATAACTCATAACTCATAATTCATAATTCATAACTCATAACTCATCATTCGTAATTCGTAATTCGTAATTCGTAATTTTTTTGCCTCATGCCCTCTCTCGACCGTGAATTTGGCCTGCGGACGCAGGGGTATGCGCACATTGCCGGTATTGATGAGGCCGGACGCGGGGCGTGGGCCGGGCCGGTGACGGCGGCGGCTGTCATTTTGCCGCTCGATCAACCTGAACGGTTGCGACTGTTGGCGGGCGTAAACGACTCGAAACAATTAAGTGCCAAGCAGCGCGAGGCCATGCGCAAACAAATTCAGCAGGTGGCGGTGGCGTGGGCCATCGGCGAGGCGAGCGCCGATGAAATTGACCGGCTGGGCATCGTGCCAGCCACCCGCCTTGCGATGCAACGCGCCAGTGAGGCGCTATTGCCCCAGCCCCACGCGCTACTTATTGACGCGGTGCGTTTGCCCGCCCTCGCCTTGCCTCAACAGTCTTTCAATTTTGCCGATAGCATTAGCCTATCGGTGGCTGCTGCCTCGATTTTGGCAAAAACCGCCCGCGATGCGGCGCTCGATCAACTTGACGCCGAACATCCGGGGTATGGTTTTGCCAAACACAAAGGATATGGCACAGCCGCTCACTGTGCCGCGCTGCACCGCCTTGGCGTGTCGCCGCTCCATCGGCGCAGCTATGCCCCTATTGCCCAGTTGATTACCCCAAGACTGGTTGCTTGACGGGGTGACAAATCGCCAATTTGCGGGTATAACACCGCAATCGGCAATGCCTAATTGACGCAGATACAACGTAGATGCTCGGCAAAACCGAATTGGTTGAGAATGCAAATACCAGATATAATATTTGGATTCTACGTCAGGGTGTCTTCTTCATCATGAGCGTTAAATAGGTTTGGGCCAAAATCACAACCTCAAATCCACTGCGCAGATGCAGCGCGTGAATTTGGCCTTGCGTTTTTTCGGTTCTTTGATGATGGCGAGGACACGTATTTTGCACAAAAAACAAAGAAAACAGTAATTTACGCAAGAGGCACACTATGAAAGAATATACGACTGATAAACTGCGGAATGTTGTATTGCTCGGCCACAATACCACTGGCAAAACCACTTTCGGCGAAGCGTTGCTCTTTGCTGCTGGCGGTAGCACGCGCGTTGGCAAAGTTGACGATGGCACGACCATCGCTGACTACGACGACGAAGAAAAGCGCCGTAAACAATCCATCAACCTCAGTATTGTGCCCATCGAATGGAAAGGCTACAAAATTAATTTGATAGATACGCCGGGCTATAGCGATTACATCGGCGAAGCCAAGTGTGGGGCGCGGGCCGCCGATCTTGGCCTTATTTTTGTAGATGCGGTTTCGAGCGTCGAAGTTGGCACTGAGCTAGCCATGCAAACCGTCGAGGAGGCCAATATTCCTCGCGCGGTCATGATTTCGCGTATGGATCGGGATAACGCCAATTACGAGCGTGTGCTGAGCGATCTGCACGAGGCGTTTCACTCCGATATTGTGCCGCTCATCATTCCGGTTGGCAAACAAGCTGGTTTTAGCGGTGTCATTGACCTGCTCAGCCGTAAATATTTGAAAGGCCCTAAAGGCGAAGAATGCCCTGTGCCGGCTGACATGGTGAAAATAGTTGAGGATGCCCGCGAGCGCTTGGTCGAGGCCGCCGCCGAAGGCGAAGACGACTTGATCGAAAAGTATTTTGCCGAGGGCACGTTGACTGACGAAGATTTGATTCGCGGCCTGCGTTCAGCCATTCGCAAACAGTCGTTTGTGCCGGTGCTGTGTTGCGCGCCCGGCGTTGGCACAGGCGTAGGCGCGGCGCTGTTTTCCATCATTAATTACGCGCCCATGCCCTTCGATTTGGGCGCTGACCCCGATGATGGTAAACATGGCACGGTTGCCTATGTTTTCAAGACCAGCGCCGACCCCTTTGTCGGTAAAGTGTCGTATTTTCGCATCATCGAAGGTCCCATTCACAGCATTGATAATCGGCTGCTGGTGAGCCGAAGCGGCAACGAAGAACGGATAACGTCGTTGCATGTGCCGCGTGGCAAAGAGCAATTGCTCGTGCCGACGCTGCATGTCGGTGATTTGGGCGTGGTGACCAAGCTCAGCAGCGCCCTCACCGGCGATACGCTATGTGACAAACAACACGGCACGAGTTTGCCGCCTATCACTTTCCCTAACCCGCTTTTGGCGATGGCGATACACCCCAAGAGCAAGAATGATACCGCCAAACTTAGCCCTTCGCTCACACGGTTGTGCGAAGAAGACCCCAGCCTGCAATGGCACAATGACCCAATTACCCACGAAACGGTGCTGATGGGCATGGGGCAAAGCCACATCGAGGTCGCCGTGCATCATTTGCACAACAAATTTGGCGTGGATGTCGAGACGACATGGCCCAAAGTGCCTTATCGTGAAACCATTACCAAACTTGGGCAAGCGCGTTATCGCCACAAAAAGCAAAGTGGCGGCGCTGGGCAATTTGGTGAGGTCGAGATGTCGGTTGAGCCAAGCGCACCGGGCGCAGGTTACGAATTTGGCTGGAAGGTGTTTGGCGGGGCAGTGAGTAGCTCGTATCAGACCAGCATCGAAAAGGGCATTAAACAGGTGATGGAGCGCGGCGTGATCGCCGGTTATCCGGTTTATGATGTGAAATGTGTGGTGCTAGACGGCAAAGAACACGCCGTAGACTCGAAACCGATTGCGTTTGAAATCGCCGCCCGCAACGCCTTTCGCGAGGCATTTGCGCATGCGGGCGCGGCGCTGCTAGAGCCAATTTATCGTTATACCATTCATGTGCCCGAAGGCAATTCGGGGGATGTGATGAGCCACCTCAAGACCAAACGCGCTCAGGTGGTGGGCATGGATCAAGTGGGGAGCAAGGCCGTTATTATTGCAGATGCGCCGCTGGCTGAAATGCAGCGTTATAGCACCGACCTGCGGAGCCTAACGCAAGGGCGCGGGCGCTACGAATTGCAGTTCCAAACCTACGCCCCTATGCCGCACCAAATCGCGGCTGGCATCATTGCCAAACACAAGGCGGAAGCCCAGCACGAAGAAGAATGAGTGAATGAGTGAATGAATGAGTGAATGACTGAATGGGCGAATGGGTGATTACGGTTGAAATGATCAATCCCTCATTCACCCATTCGCCCATTCAGTCACTTCAAATACGATTACCCTTCGTCGTCGAGACCGGTCAAGCCCATGTTGAGGCGTGGCTCACGACGGCGGTCGTCTTCTTTGCCAAAGTTGCTCACTTCGCCACTCGAGTTGATCGCCTCGATGGACAAGCCGAGTGATTGCAATTCTTTGACCAACACCTTGAACGAAGCGGGGATGCCCGGCTCCTCAATCGCGTCGCCCTTCACAATCGCCTCATACATCTTGACACGACCTTGTGTGTCGTCTGACTTGACGGTGAGCATTTCTTGCAGCATATGGGCAGCGCCATACGCCTCAAGCGCCCACACTTCCATTTCACCAAAGCGCTGACCACCGAATTGAGCCTTACCACCCAAGGGTTGTTGGGTCACCAAGCTGTAGGGGCCGGTTGAGCGGGCGTGTGCCTTGTCTTCGACCAAGTGGGCCAGCTTCAGCACATGCAAGTAACCAACCGTCACTGGCTTGTCGAATAATTCGCCACTCTTGCCGTCATACAATTTCATTTTGCCCAGCGTCGGCAATGGGTCGCCACATTCGAGGCTGACCTTCGCCGCAATCTGGCGCAATTCGGCTTCGCTCAACTTGCGGTCAACGTTTGTGCCATGCGCTTCGAGCCACAGATACAAACACGCATGAACTGCGATGTCGTCAACCTCAAGCCGCTCACTCGGCGAGCGATTTTCATGCTCATACACCATGATGCGTGACGGATCAAAGCCCTTTTCGCGTAGCCATTCGCTTAACACAATGCGTCGGGCATACACTTCGTCAATGTAGGCGCGGCCCAAGTCATAGTTTTTCGCTTGCAGCCACTCCGACATAAACGCCATGCGTGCGTCGTGATCGTCGCGCATTTCTTGCGTGTCAATGTCGTTGGCCTCAATCGCCACCCATGCGCGTTTGGTCACTTGGCGATAGGCATGATCAATCATCCATGCGCGGCACAATTCGGCCTCGATCTCGCGCTCACTTGCGCCGTCGAACACCGGCGTCACCGCACGGAAGCCGAGACGATCTGACGCCCAGCCCAAGTGCGTTTCGAGCAATTGCCCGATATTCATACGACCCGGCACACCCAATGGGTTGAGAATGATGTCAATCGGTGTGCCATCTTCGAGGAAGGGCATGTCTTCGATCTTCACCACTTTGCTCACCACACCCTTGTTGCCGTGGCGACCGGCCATCTTGTCGCCTTCGGTCAACTTGCGGCGCTGGGCAATGGTCACCCGCACTTGGCGATTGACGCCAGCCGGCAAGTCGCGGTGTTCGTCGCGGTCAAACACCTTGACATCCACCACTTTGCCGTGCTCGCCGTTGGGCAAACGCAGCGAGGTGTCCTTCACTTCGCGGCTCTTTTCGCCGAAAATGGCACGCAGCAATTTCTCTTCGGGCGACAATTCCTTTTCGCCTTTGGGCGTAATTTTGCCGACCAAAATATCATTCTGGTTGACTTCGGCCCCAATGCGCACAATGCCGTTTTCGTCAAGGTCTTTCAGCGCTTCTTCACCGACATTGGGAATATCGCGGGTGATTTCTTCTGGGCCGAGTTTGCCTTCGCGGGCTTCCAACTCATGCTTTTCAATATGCACGCTGGTAAAAATATCCTCGCGCATCATGTTTTCGCTCACCAAAATGGCATCTTCGTAGTTGCCACCTTCCCACGACAAGAAGGCCACCAACACGTTTTGGCCCAAGGCCAACTGCCCATAATTGGTTGACGACGAGTCGGCGATGACTTCACCCTTCTTCACCTTCTGACCTTTCACCACAATTGGGCGTTGGTCAATACATGTGCTTTGGTTGCTGCGGTTATATTTGCGCAGCATATAAGATTTCTTGCCGCGTGCGCCTTGCACCACAATTTGCTTGCCGGTCACGCTCACCACTTCGCCGTCCTCAGACGCAATCACCACCTGACCGCTGTCCATAGCAGCTTGGCGCTCGACGCCTGTGCCCACGACGGGGATGTGCGGTTGCAGCAATGGCACAGCTTGGCGTTGCATGTTCGAACCCATCAATGCACGTGAGGCTTCATCGTGTTCGACAAACGGAATAAGCGCGGCGCTGATGCCCACCACTTGGCGCGGGGCAATATCAATATAGTCAACTTGCTCTGGCGCAGCAAATTCAAATTTTTGGCGGCGGCGCACCGACAAACGGGCCTCAGTCAATTCACCCACCTCGTTCACGGCGGTGCTGGCCTGTGCCACAATAAATTTGTCTTCGGTGTCAGCCGACATGTAAATGGTTTCTTCGCTGATGAACGGACGCACTGGCAGCCATTCGATGCTGCGGAAGCGCGTGAGCTTGGCTGCCAATTCGGCATCAATCAGCGTTCCGGCCTCGGCCAGCAATTCACCCTTGGCGTCAGTCACATCCTCGCGCAGGGTGCGACCAAGGCACTTCTCTGGTTTGTTTTCCACCTGCTTGACCACTCGGCGATACGGCGTTTCGAGGAAGCCGTAGTTGTTCACCCGTGAATAGGTCGCCAAACGACCGATCAGACCGATGTTTGGACCTTCGGGCGTTTCGATTGGGCAAATGCGCCCATAGTGGCTGTGGTGAACGTCACGCACATCGAAGCCAGCGCGTTCACGGCGTAGACCACCGGGGCCGAGCGCCGAGAGCGTGCGCTTGCTGGTCAATTCGGCCAGCGGGTTGGTCTGATCCATGAATTGCGACAACTGTGACGAACCGAAAAATTCGCGCACTGCCGCCACAACTGGGCGAATGTTGATCAAGTTGACCGGCGAAGGTGAATCGTTGTCGGGCATTGACATACGCTCCTTCACCATGCGCTCCATGCGGCGCAAGCCAATGCGCAACTTGTTTTGAATTAATTCGCCATTGGTCTTGACACGGCGGTTGCCGAGGTGGTCAATGTCATCTGGGCCAACTACGGCGTTGTTGAGCGTGATCAAGTGCCGCAACAAACGCACAATATCGAGCTTGGTAATAGTGCGGTTGGTGCGTGGGATGAGTTCATCCAAGTTCAGGCGTTGATTGAGTTTATAGCGACCGACGCGCTCGAGATCGTAGCGGCGTTGATCGAACAACTGCTGTTGCATAAACTCTTTGGCATTGTCGAGGGTGGGCGGGTCGCCGG
>JAHBAL020000315.1 GCA_018500105.2 Anaerolineae bacterium | reverse complement strand
TTGCAACTATCTTTAATGTCTGTTGTGATTTATAGAGCAAATTCTGATTTGGCACACACATCCGTATATCTCGAAAAGTATGGATGTGGTCGTCGAGACGGGTCACTGGACGACCGAGACGGGTCACCGGCCCGTCTCTACGTGTTAATTTGCGGGTTGTTTTTCATTGAAGAGGTGGCTCTACCTATAAAAACTAAAAAAATGGTGTGAAACTTATGACAAAACAAACTCTTTTTTCAGTTGCTTTGGCAGTTTCGTTGGTGCTGCCAAGCACAGCCCCGCCCAGTATCTCGGTGGCTGCCACCCATGCCCCGCCAACGCCCGGCAGCGTCATCATCAACGAAATTCATACTGCCAACGTATCTGGCTTAACCGATTCTGACAATGAATACAAAGATTGGATTGAATTGGTCAACACGACCGCCCAACCCATTGACATGAGCGGGGTCGGGTTGTCGAACAAAACGGCGACCCCATTCAAATGGGTATTTCCGGCGGGCGTGGTCATTCCCGCCAATGGCTATTTGCTGGTATGGGCATCGAAAAAAGATCGCAACGTGGTCGGGCAGCCGCTGCACACCAATTTCAACGTTGACAATGGCTCAGATCGGGTGGTGATGACCGCGCCGGGCAACATTACACTCGAAAATATCGCCTCGCCGCTGGTCAAGCGCGACGTGTCGTGGTGTCGCGTGCCCAATCTCAGCGGCCCGTTCCAACATTGCGCCAGCCCGTCGCCCAATGCGGCAAATGGCGGCCCCAGCTTTGCCAGCGTGTTGCCCGCGCCGGTTTTCTCAGTGCAAGGTGGGTTTTACACCGGTTCCCAGTCGGTGGTCATCACCAATACCGTTGCTGGCTCAGAAATTCGGTATACGCTGGATGGCTCAGAACCAAAAGAGACATCGCCGCTGTATAGCGGCCCGGTCACGATTGACAACCGCGTGAACGCGCCCAATGTCTATGCCAATATCCCCACGCGACCGATTGATTTTATTACGCCGACGACTGCCGAGGTGTATAAGGGCACGGTGCTACGCGCCGCTGTATTTAAGAGCGGCAGCATGAGCAGCACCGTCACCACCCACAGCTATTTTGTTGACCCCAACGTCGCTAACAAATATGCAGGGTATCCGGTCATTTCCATCGCAGTTGACCCGCCGCAATTTTTTAGCCACGACAACCCACGCGGCATTTATGTGCCCGGCCCAGCCGCGCTCTATACGCCTGTGCCGCCGTTTCGTGGGGCCAATTTTTGGCAAGACCGCGAAGTGCCCATTGCGGTGGAATATTTCAAACCTGACCGCAGCACCGCTTTTCGGGTGGATGCCGGAACGGATGTTGCGGGGGCATGGTCACGTAGTCATGGGCAAAAGAGCCTAGATCTTAATTTCCGCGATAGTTATGGCGCAAAAAATGTGTCACATCAAGTCTTTGCCGATAAAAATATCACCAAATTTAAGCGCCTGCGTCTGCGCAACGGCGGCACAGATTTCGGTTTTGGGCAAATTCGTGACCAACTTGGTCAATACATTATCAAAGAGACCGGCTTAGGATATGGCGCGTGGACGCCCGCCGTGATCTTTATTAATGGCGAATATTTTGGCGAAATTGATGTACGCGAGAAGATTGATGAGGATTATATCGAGTCAAATTATGGGGTTAACGCCGATTTTGTGGATTTGCTCAACAAGCCGATTCAAAACGATGGCGAAATTCATAGCGGAACCGATATTAAATTTCACGAGATGATTACATTTGTGCGCACCAGCCCGGTTAGCGTGACCGCCAATTATGATACCTTGCGCAATACCTATATGGATATTGACAACTATGCGCAATATTTTGCTGCCTATATGTTTGTAAACAACACCGACTGGCCCGAAAATAATGTGCGGGTATGGCGTTCGCAAACCATCGGTGCGGCACCGGGCGATGGCAAATGGCGCTGGTTGCTTTACGATTTTGATGCAGCGTTTTATTTTGATGATGAGCCGATCACCTTGCGCTGGGATAACAATATGTATCAGAGCACATTTAACAAATTGCGCCAGACAGACAACCCGAGCGAGGTGATCAATTTCAAAGCGGCACGTTATCTCATCTCAGAATTGCTGAAAAACACCGAATTTCGCACGCTGTATTTGAATTATGCTGCCGATCAAATGAACGGTATTTTCAAAAAGCAGCGCATGTTGACGATTTTGAACAACATGGCGGCCCAAATTGACCCGCTCATGCCCGAACATTTTGCCCGCTGGAAGCCGTTTTACCGCGACTACGCCGATTGGCAAAACAACATCAATATGGCCCGCGAGTTTATTGACCGCCGCGAAGCATTTCATATTGCCCACACCCAAACTTTTTTCAACCTGAACGGGCAATACACCCTCACGCTCAATGCCAATGATTTGAGCATGGGCAACTTGGTCGTGAATAGCCTCAATTTGAGCAATACACTCACCCCAGCGTCGCCCACTTGGCAAGGCCGCTATTGGCAAAATGTGCCGATTACGGTCAAGGCGGTGGCAAAGCCGGGCTATCGTTTTGTCAATTGGCAAGGCGCGAGCAGCAGCACCCAGCCCACCATTACGCTCAATTTGGCGGCAAATGCGAATTTGACCGCTGTGTTTGCGATTGATAACGCAGCCACTGCGACCCCGACCAACACGCCCGCCCCAGCGACGCCGACGAATACGCCCATTCCGCCCACCGCGACCAACCCCCCACAACCCGTCACGCCAACGCCCACCGCCACGCCCGCCGGAAATGTGTGTGTGAGCAATTTGATCGCCAATGCTGGCTTCGAGTCTGGCTTGGCGGGCTGGGAAAACGCGGGCAATTTTGCGCTCAGCAACGATGCTCGTAGTGGTGTGAATGCGGCGACGGTTGGCGTAGGCGTGGGCGGCTTTGGCAAATTTATCGCCGTTAACGCTGGGCAATCGCTCACTTTAAAGGCATGGGCCAAGAAAACCTCGCCCGACGGCGCAATTGGGTTTTCATTCTTCGGGCCAGATCTCGCCGTGCCCATCGGCGCGGGCGATAGTCGCGCCGTGCTCAATGGTGTCTACAGCGAATATACCTTAAACGGGGTTGTGCCAGCGGGTGCAAGCTATATTTTGGTGTGGGGCTGGAAAGAAAGCGCCGGTGGCTTGCTGTTTGCCGACGATTTCTGTCTGACCAGCAGCGGCAGCGGGCCAACGCCCACCCCGACAGCGACGGCGAGCGGCCCAACTGCCACGCCGACGCCAACCGCCACCGCATTGCCGCCCACCCCAACCGCCACCGCGACCCCAAGCGGCAGCGTGTGTGCCGCCAATTTGGTGCTAAACGCAGGCTTTGAAAACAACCTAACCGGCTGGAATGTGTGGGATGCCTCGACCAGCATCACCGGCAACGCGCCCGATGTGCGCAGCGGGGTGAAGGCGCTGCAAATGGGCACGGCTGCGGGCGGTATTGGGTATCACACCAATGCCAGCCCCGGCCAAGTGTTTAACTTTAGGGCGTGGAGCAAACGCAACCAAAGTGACAGCGGCGCTCAGATGGGGCTGATGTTCTTCGACAACAATTGGAATCAAGTCGGCAGCGTGGCTGCGCGTGAGGTTACTAGCGCGGCCTATCAAGAATATAGCTTGCAGGCTACCGCGCCGGCCAATACCAGCATTGTCATGATCTGGTTTTATAAGAGCGGCCCCGGCTTCCAATTTGTTGATGATGTGTGTCTGACACGTTAGGCTGTTTAGCCAAAATAAATACCGGAATCGTCCTGTAAAACGCCCTCCGATTTTCCGCCAATTCCGCGTCTTCGCGATCACAGAATTTGGATCGCGGAGACGCGGAATTGGCGAAAAATCGGAGAATTATTTTTCTGAATGGTCTTAAACGGAGGTTGGACGGGATATAGCATGGAGACATGTCCCGTCCACTTATTTTTGGCGCAATTGCTCGTAGACGAACGCTGCCAGTAGTGCCCCGATGATTGGCCCGACGGCATAAATGGGGAAAGCCGTCAGCGCTGCCCCGCCCGCAAACAAGGCCGGGGCCAAACTGCGAAATGGGTTCATGGATGCGCCACTGACCGCCGCACCAAGCAAAATGCACACGCTGACGGTCAGGCCAATCGCCAAACCCGTCACACTGGCAGGCACACGCGGGTCGGTGGCAACCGCCACAATGACAAACATCAAGAAAAAGGTTAACAAAATCTCAATCCCCAACGCTGCGCCAAACGAGGCTTGGGGAATATGGGCCGCAAATTGCACTTTGCTGAGATGGGCTGGGGTGTGAAAGAAATTGAGCGCCAGCACAGCCAAGACGGCCCCGCTAAATTGCGATAAAAGATATTCAGGCACATGCCGCCATGTAAAACGGCGCGTAGCCGCAAACGCCAGTGTGACGGCTGGGTTGAAATGCGCCCCCGAAATTGGCCCCAAGGCATAGATCATCGCCATGACCATCAGCCCGGGGGCGAGCGCAATGCCCAATAAGCCCACCCCATTCGACGTGGCTGCATCGGCAATGACCGACCCACATGCCGCAAATACCACTGCAAATGTGCCGATCAATTCAGCCAAACAGCGCTGCCACAAGCCGTGTTGTTGATTCATGTGTTAAATTGGGTCAGCCACGCGGCAATTTTAGCGTCAATTTCATCTCGCACGCGGCGAAATGATTGCAATTTGTCATCGTAACTACCGGTTGCGGCGGCTGGGTCATCGAATGACCACTGGATGCGCGTGCCAGTGCCGGGAAAAATGGGGCAGTTTTCGGCGGCATGATCGCACACTGTGATGAAATAGTCGAAATTAATTTTGCCCAAATACGCATTCACATGCTTAGAATATTGCCCAGCATGACTAACGCCAATTTCGTCGAGGGCATCACGAGTAAACGGGTTTACCCCTTTGGGGTCGGTTCCGGCGCTAAAAACGGCGAAATGTTCGCCTGCGCGGTGGCGTAGCAATGCCTCGGCCATTTGGCTGCGGGCCGAGTTGCCGGTGCATAAAAATAAGACCGATTGTGTAACCATTTGCCGCGAGTGTAATTGAGGTGGGTTAAGCCAAGGTTAAGCCGATTGCATAACTTGGGCTTAACCTATTCGGTTTAGGATGGTTAACCTTTCTATAAAGTTATGTCTATGTTCGCTCTTCCCACTGAGTTTGCCGTCATTGATTTGGGATCAAACACGGTTCGTTTAAGCATATTTTCATGCCATGCCCCAGCCAGCATTAACCAACTGTATCAATCGAGTGAACGCTTGCGTTTAATTGAAACACTGGACGAGCAAGGTAATTTGCCTGAATATGCCATTCAAAAAGTAGTCCAAACCATGCAAGGATTTAAAGGTTGGTGTGTTTCGGCCAAAGTGCCCCATGTGGCGATTGTCGCGACCAGTGCTGTGCGCGAAGCCGAAAATCAGCATGTGCTATGCGAACATATTTCGCGAGCAACCGGCTTGCACACACGTGTGCTTAGCGTGGGATGGGGCCAAAAAGCTTGATGGACGTGCCGGGCCTTGCCAATGACCGCGTAGATATGATTTTGGTCGGGGCGATTATTGTGCGTGAAGTATTGCGGGTCACTGGGTCAAAGGGGCTGCAGGTCTCCAGTGCCTCGATTCGCGAAGGCATTGCGCTGGCCTTTACTCGTGGCGAAAATTGGCAGTCGGGGGTATTGGTTTAACTGAGCGGTATGATTTTGAGCGGCTGGGCGTGTTGTGTTGTCGCCATCGTTAATACCCGCAACAATTCGCCCACGCTGATTGCCATCATAGTGGCATCGTCGCCGCCGCCAGCATAGACCTGCACGGTGTGCGGGTCGCGCCCGGCTACCACTTGCTCCACAATGCCAGCATCGAGCAGCACCGGCAACGCCGTGCGATGCCCAAACGGCGGCACGCCTCCAGCGGGATAACCCACCAATTCGAGCACGGTTTCGGGTTTGGCAAAGGCGATGTGTTTTTTACTCACACCCAGCGCCGCGCCCAGCAATTTCTTGTCCACCCGCTTTTCGCCGTAGCTGATGACAACGACGTGTGCGATTGTCTGTGATGGTGTTACCTCGAACAGCAGCGTTTTGACAATGCGATCACTTGGCACGCCCAGTGCCGCCGCTGCGGCTGGCACAGTGGGTGTTTCGCCAATATCGCCGATGAGGCGTGCGTCAATGGCGTGTTGGGTTAAGTAGGTTTGGAGTGTAATAGCGAATGATGAATTATGAATGATGAGTTATGAATGATGAATGATATTCGCAAAGTCATCATTCATAACTCATCATTCACAACGCTTGGTTAGCGATTTTTTGCAATCGCTTCGCCGAGCACTTCCATTGCGTCGTCAATGTCAGCCTCGGTGACGGCCCCCATGTGGCCGACGCGGAGAATTTTGCCTTGCAAGCGGCCCCACGAGCCACCGACCGCTACCCCCATGTCGAACATGCTGGCCCGCACTTTGTCGCCATTCACGCCTTCGGGCATCAGCACCGCTGTGAGGGTGGGTGAATGGGCATTGGCCTGCGACAGCACTTGCAAGCCCAGCGCTTCGGCGCGGGCGCGGGTAAAGGCCGCAATGCGTTGATGCCGTGCATACACCTTTGCCAAGCCTTCTTGTTCGATCAAATCTGCCGCCGCGTTGAGCGCAAACAGCACCGGCAGCGCTGTCGTCGAGGGCACTGTGCCTAGCTTTAGGTGCTCGCGGAATGCCGCCCAATCGAAATAGACACGCGGCGTCGTGGCGCGGGCATAGGCTTGCCATGCGCGTGGGCTGACGGCAAAAATACCCATACCCGGCGGCCCCATCAGCGCTTTTTGCGAGGCAGTGGCGATGCCGTCAATGCCCCATTCGTCCATGCGCGTCTCGACTGCGCCAGAGGCGCTGACGGCATCCACCAAAATCAGCGCGTCCGAGTTTTCGCGGATGGCGCGGGTGATTTCGCCGAGCGGGTGCAACACGCCGGTATACGATTCGTTTTGGGTGAGCAACACGGCTTTCACGTTTTTCATCCCGCGCAATTTTTCGGCCACCGCGTGTGCCTCGATGATGTGCCCATCTGGGAATTGCAGCGATTCGACGTTTGCGCCGTAGGTTTGAGCCATTGCGCCGAATCGTTCGCCGAAAAAGCCCGCTGAGACGTTTAGCACCAGATCGCCAGTGGCGATGGTGTTGATCAGCAATGATTCAACGCTGCCCCAACCCGATGAGGTCACCATATACACATCTTGGCTTGTGCCCAAAATGCGTTGATACAGCGCCACCAAGCGGCGCACCATGCCCACCGATTCGGCCCCGCGATGGTCAATCATCTGATGTTGCATGGCGGCCAGCACGTGTGGGTGTAGGGCGGTTGGCCCCGGAAGTCTAAAGTTCATGATTTTTAGGGGTTCTTTTTGCCGCTGAGCGGGCGAACATATTCGAGTTGCCCAATGTGATATTGTTCGTGGCCGAACAAATAGAGCAGCAGGTGATCGAGTGGCATTTTGCGGCCCAGCGCCTCGATCTCGGCATTGGCTTTCTCGGCGGGCAAATGGGTGAGCACGTCTTCGAGGGCGGCTTGGTTGGCGGCCAGCCCTTCGAGCAATTGCGACAATTGCAGGGCGCTGGTGCTGCCGGGGCCAATCGGGGCCGAGCCGTTGCCATACAGTGCCCGCAATTCTTCCATCGTCTTATATTGCACCCATTGGCGTTCGGGTGCACCACAAAAACGCAGCACACTATTGCGGGTGTTGACCAAGTGCCCGATAATCCAATTTAAACAATTGCCTTCAATGCCGTTGGGGGTGAGCAAGCTCTCTTCGTGGCTAAGATCGGCGGCGAATTTTTGCATCATGCCCGTGTTGCGGGTATAAAATGCGGCGAAATCTTTAGGTGTAAACATTTTGACTGGGGGCAAGTGTACGCCTATTTGCTGAATGCACTTTTAATTATGATTATTTGTCCAAATGCCCACCCCGATTATCCCGACGATTGGATGTTGGTGAAGCAAAGCGATCATGACGATCATAGCGGCTATATTGCGTCGCATATGGTGTCGCCGCGCTACTGGCAACCCACCGACAAACGTCTGCTTACAGTGGCGGTCGCCATGCACGATACCGGCTCGGCCAGCGATGAAGATCACCCGCTTATTCACATGGATGGCGAGGTTGGGAAGCCGGTCAGTTTTTGGACGGTGTCACCAGACGAGCATCTTAAATTACATCGCATTGGGGTGAAAGAGGCGCAGCAGGTGCATCCGTATTGTGCGTTGCTTATTTCGATGCACGTGGTGGGCATTCATCGTGACCGGCTGCATATTGATCCCGCGCCCAATCGCTGGCATATTCCGCATGTCAGCACGCCTGCGCTTGAGGCATTTATTGCCGAGCAAACGACCTTGCAGGTTCAATTGCGCCGCGAGGCCGAGTAACGCCTAGGGGTGACGTTGACCGACGAACGCTTGATGAATGATTTCAAGATATTCGAGCTAATTGATATTGTTTCGACCCAATTTAGCGCCTGCGGTTTGGCTGATCGTGAGATGGTGTATGTACCGGATGCCGAGGGCAATCCCATGACGGTGAATTTGCGGCGGCGCGGCGAATGGGAATTTCAAATGACGCCGTTCCCATTTGCCGGCTCGCGTTTCGACTGCCCAGTGATGGCGCGGCGCGTGCGCAAGCAGGTTTTTCGCAGTCATGCCGAATTTTGGGCGGCATGGTATGCCGCCCCGCAAGTGGTTTTGCCGTATTTTTGCAGCGCGTAAAGTTAGTAGCGCCGTCATCCTGACGGCCTCACCAGATGTCAAGATGACGGCGTTTTCGCCGGAGCGCCGTCATCCTGACGGCTGGCCGGTTGCTTGCGCCCGCCGATGATACATTGCGCTGATGCCGATGCCGATCAGGCACAAAATGGCGCAAATGAGCAGTGCGTCTGGCACGTTGAGCATGTCGGACAGCGTGCCAATGACGAGTGCACCGATGGGGGTGCTGCCCGCAAACAGCAGAAAATTGAGGCTGGTGATGCGTCCACGCAGTTGGTCGGGCACGGTGGTTTGAATGACGGTGCTGGCGGCGGTGGTGAATGTCACCCCGCACAAGCCTTGCAAGACCAAGAGCAGCATTGACAATTGCAAGTTGGTGCTGAAGGGCAAGGCTGCGAGCAAGACGCTGAAACCAATTGATCCCCACATCAACCGCGCAGTAGATTCTTTGCTGTTGAGCGTGTTGACCAATGCGCCCACCAGCGAGCCGACGCCAAAGGCCGACGACAATGCACCAAAACCAGCGGCGTCGGTTTTGAGCACAAAGCCGCCGACCAACGGTAGCACCACGCTGAAATTGTAACCAAATGTGCCGACGGCGGCCACAATGATGAGCGGGGTCAGGATGGCGGGCGTGTTCCACGCATATTTTAGCCCTTCGGCCAATTCGCGCAGCGGTGCGGCGGCTTTGCGGGCGCTGGGCTTTGCCACAAATTCGGCGGGGTTCATCAGCAGCACGGCTGTGATGACGGCGAGGAAACTGGCGGCATTAAGATAGAGCGCGGCAGCCGTGCCAATTGAAGCGATGAGAATGCCCGCCAAAGCTGGGCCGAGCACCCGCGCCGTATTAAACAGCACCGAATTGAGCGCGATGGCGCTGGGCCGGTCGGCATTGCTCACCAATTCATTGGCGAATGACTGGCGCACGGGGTTGTCTATGGCGTTGATGATGCCCTGAATCGCTGCCAAGACATACACATGTCCAATTTGCGCCTGACCCGTCGAGACCAACAGGCCGAAAATGCCGGCTTGGATGAGCGCCAGCGTTTGGGTGATGAGCACGACCTTGCGCTTGGGCACGCGGTCGGCGATAACGCCGCCAAACAACGTGAGCAACATGATGGGCAAAAATTGCAGTGTGCTGACCAAGCCGAGGGCAAAGGGCGATTGGGTGAGGTCATACACCACCCACGCTTGCGCCGTCGTTTGCATCCATGTGCCGCAAAATGAGATCAGTTGTCCGATCCAATACAGGCGATAGTTTCGCACGCGAAAGGCACGAAATCCATCATTTAGTTTGTTGTTGCTTAGGGTGTTCATTGGTTTATTTGCCCAGATCACTTTCGCTTGAAAACACAAGTTGCCGATTTCCCGTTGCCCGCTGCCAAGTCTATTTGGCAATGGGCGACGGTAAATCGGCGCGTGGCCTGTTGTTAGTATAGGCCGTTTATTTATTTGTTGTTCGATCTGATGATAAATGGTAGGTGAATTTCTGAGGATTGGATCGTTGGCAAGGTCGGTGTTGGGGTCGGTGTTTTGCTTGGGGTTGGTGTGATGGTCGGCGTTGGGGTTGGGGTGAATGTGCCATCTGGCGGCGGGGTCATTTCGCCTTCGGGTGTGGCATTCGGGTCGGGGGTTGGCGTAGGCGTAGCAGTGGCATCTGGCCCCGTTTGGGCGGGTGCAGGGGTTGGCGTGGCGAGCAGCGGGTAAAGGTCGCGGGTGGCGACGTTGGTAAACGCGCCATCGCTGCTGGTCAGATAAACCCGATAGAAGATATCTTCGGGCATATGCGAATCGGTCGGGACGGTAAATGTGCCTTCCGCCACCCCGCGCACAGGCAACATTACTGGGTGAGTGTGGTCACCGTGAATCATGCGCACCGACCAAATCAGATTGTCAGCATTGAGATACCCTGACTCTGGGTCTGTGCCATAGCCGCTAAACTGAATGACATCGCCGGGGCTGACATATTGATTAGGCAGCGGCAGATTGATATACGATTCGGGCGGTTTATTGGCAATGACGGTGAGCACCGCTTCTGTGCTGTTGATGCTGGCGAAATCGTTGCTGACGACGACCCGATAGCGAGCGCCATTTTCTTCGATATTGACAAACGGCGTGGTGTAGCTTTGATGGGTTGCGCCTTCAATATCTACGCCATTGCGTTGCCATTGGTATGTGAAGGGCGGATTGCCCGACACATCTACTTGGAAGGTGGCGGTTGTGCCGCCAGAGATATTTTTGTTGCTGGGTTGCGAGACAATGCTGGGGCCGTTGTAGTTGGCATAGCGAATGCGAAATAACATGCCATTGTCGAGGCTAGTAAAGCCTTCTTCGGCCCGCGTGCCGCCGCGTGTAATCATATACAGCGCCCCATCTGGGCCGGTGAGCAGATGGGTAATTGCCATGCCAAAAAAGCCAGTGGCAAACGTTTCAGCGTTATATGGCGACGATGCTGACGCTGTTTTAGGGTCGAGCATCCGAATCCAGCCTTGGCAAAAATCGGCAAAGAAATATTTGCCGAGGTAAACCGATGGGAAATTTTGCCGGATTGGGTTGTAAAACGTGCCGCCAATGACGGCACAGCCGGTCGAGTTGGTGGTTCCGTGGGTGTAGTTGTGAATGGCGTTGATGTATTGTGGGTCATTGGTCAGCCCCTCTTCACGCGGCCAGCCATAATTTCCGCCTGCGACAAGCTCGTTTATTTCTTCCCAGTCGTTTTGCCCCACATCATTGACATAAATGCGGTTTGTGCCGGGCTGGGCGGCGATGGTGAATGGGTTGCGGAAGCCATAGGCGTAAATCGCCCGATATTTATCGCTGGTGCGGTTGTAAAACGGGTTGTCGTCGGGGATGCTGCCGTCAGTGTTGATGCGCAAAATTTTGCCGGAGGTGTTTTTGAGCGATTGCGGGTCTTCGCCGTTGGCATCACCAGAGCCGATATACAGCTTGCCATCTTTGCCGAAGGCCATGCCGCCGCCCAAGTGATAGTTTTGTTTGGTTTCGTCCATCTCATATAAAACGACTTCGCTGCCGGGTAAAATGAAATTGCCAATGACGGTAAGGCGGGTAATGCGCTGGTGCAAAAATGGCGATGTGGTGGTATATGACGCATAAAGATAGCCATTGTTCATAAAGTTAGGGTCGAGAATAAGGCCATCTAACCCGCGCTCCCAGTTTGGCGAGGCTTTGACCGAGCCGATATGAACTTGGCCTTCGCCCGGGTAAACCATCACGATTTGCCCGGCCTGGTAGGCAATAAAGATGCGTCCATCGTTGGCAATAGACATGGCTGTGACGCTGGATAACCCGCCCGCCAATTGCTCGACCACAAACCCATTCGGCAAATTGACATCTGCTCGGGCAGGGTGTTTGGGTTGGGGGAACACCGCCAACCAAAGTAATATGGTTGCGATCCCCAATCGGTAAATTCCCGACTTATTCATGATTACAAACCTTCTTTTCAGTCGCATCGCGCATCATCGCGCTGGTGCATTGGGTTGACCCCATCTTCAAATTTGCTCGCAAACCGATAGGATGTATGACATAGCTGCCGATTTTAGCTGGCGAGATGGCTAAGAAGACACGAATTGCTGGATTGCGGCTTGCTTTCGCTTGTGCTATAGCAAAATATTAACATTTGAAGCTAATCTTAGCTTGGAATTTTGTAAGAAGCACGTAAAATACCCTCCAAGATTAACCATGAGAAATTATCACATTGGGTTTCGTTGCCTAGGTTGCAATCGTGAATTTTCGGTCAACGAGATCGAATACACCTGCCCAATATGTGGCAGCAATTTAGATGCCACATATGATTATGCTGCGATCAAACGCGAGGTTGACCCGCGCCAAATCGCGTCAACTGCCGACCGCTCTATTTGGCACTATGCCCCCTTATTGCCACAAGTGCCGCCTGAGTCTATTTTACAGGCCCCGACCCCCCTGTCAACGGTCGGTTGGTCTCCATTGTATCGGGCGGCGCGGCTAGAGGCCAGTACTAACACGCGCAAAATTTGGCTGAAAGATGACACGCGCTTGCCCAGTGCCTCATTTAAAGATCGCGCCAGCGCAATGGTGGTTGCGTATGCGTTGAATAACGGCATCGAAACCATTTGTTGTGCGAGCACTGGCAATGCCGCTTCGGCGCTTTCGACCATGTGCAGTGGCACAGACGTGAAGTCGGTTATTTTTTGCCCCGAAGGCACACCCGAAGGCAAGCTCGCCCAAACCCTCATTCATGGGGCCAAAGTGTATGCGGTGCAAGGCAGCTATACCCAAGCGGTGCATTTGGCGCAGCAGGCCGCGCAAAAATTTGGCTGGTATAACCGCAATACGGGGCGCAATCCTTATACCCGTGAAGGCAAAAAGACGGCTGGGCTTGAAATTGCCGAACAATTGGGCGTCGGTAGCGCCACGCCATTTCGCGCCCCCGATGTCGTTGTTGTGCCGGTGGGCGATGGCAATATTATCAGCGGCATTCACAAGGGATTTTATGACTTACATGTCTTGGGCTGGATCGAGAAAATGCCCAAATTTATCGCTGTGACCGCCAGTCTTGCGCCTTCGCTGTATCGGGCGTGGCAATCGGGCGGTGAGCATTGCGAGGAAATTCCCGCCCAGACCATTGCCAGCGGCATTAGCGTAGATGTGCCGGAGGACGGCGTGGCTGCATTGCGGGCGGTGCGCAATACTGGTGGCATTTTTGTCGAGGCCACTGATGAAGAGATGCTAGAGGCGGTGGCGATTATGGCGCAGCAAACGTCGGTTTTCTGTGAGCCGTCATGTGCCGCTGCTTATGTTGGCCTGCTCAAGGCGCGTCAGTTGGGTGCAATTGCCGCTAATGACGAGGTGGTGTTGCAAATGACCGCCAGTGGTTTCAAGGATTTGCGCTCGGTGTTGCGCGTGGCTGCCAAGCCAACCGTCATGCGAACGCTCGATCAAGTTGTCCCTTAATCATTGCTGAGACGTTCCTGACACATGTCATACGCCCCCGATGACATACGGCGTAAGGCTAAGGACGGATTAGCGTTTATAATTTTGCCGCTCAAAGCTATGAGAACAGATTATGCATTTATCGGTGTTACCTTAATCGTCGCGTGCGCATTGATTGGTGTTGTGCCTATCCTCAACTACCTCATTGCCCCACAAACCCCCAACAAAGCCAAGCGCGAAACTTACGAGTGCGGCATGGAAACGGTGGGTGATACATGGGTGCAATTCCGTGCGCAATACTACCTCTTTGCCCTTATTTTTGTGCTGTTTGACGTGGGTGGGGTGCTATTGTTTCCCTTCGCCGTCGCCTACAACAGTGTCAATTTATGGGGCGTGATTGTTGTGTCATTGTTTGCGCTAACCCTGCTTGCCGCTCTGGGCTACGCCATTAAAAAAGGGGCACTTAACTGGGAATAGATCTTTAAAATCCTTAAAAAGAAATTACCTTTTTAAGGATTTTTTAGCTGAAAATTATGGACATTATCAACAATCTCGTTAAGGACATTGGCGATGGGATTGCCGCTGCGATCATTGGTTTGCTCGGCCAAGGGCTAGCTGCCGATATCGTAATTATGGCAATTGCAGCGATTGCCGTGTTCGCGGTGGCATCAGGCGGCTTTGCGGCGTTAACCTATGCTGAGCGCAAGATCGTGGCGCGTATTCAAGACCGTGTTGGCCCTAATCAAGCTGGACCATTTGGTGTTTTGCAGCCCATTGCTGACGCAGTGAAGCTATTCACCAAAGAAGACACGACGCCGGCTTCAGCCGACTTTTGGGTGTATCAGCTTGCCCCCATTATTGTGGCGGTTTTTGCGACACTCACCTTCACGGTTGTGCCATTTGCGCCCGGGGTTGTGGGCACAAACCTGAATATTGGCGCGTTTTACATCATCGCCATTGGCTCGGCCAGCACCATCGCCATTCTTATGGCAGGCTGGGGCAGCAACAACAAATATTCGTTGCTTGGCGCGTTTCGCACCGTCGCCCAATTGGTGGGCTATGAAGTGCCGATGTTGTTGAACATCATCCCCGTCATCATGCTTACTGGCTCGATGAGCTTGGTTGACATTATTGAACGCCAAACTGGTGTAAACGGCGGCTGGGGTGTGCCCTTTATTGTCATTATGCCTTTGAGCGCCTTGGCTTTCTTGATCAGCGGTATCGCCGAAACGGGTCGCTCTCCTTTCGACTTGCTCGAAGCTGAGTCCGAAATTGTGGCTGGCTTCCACGTTGAATATAGTGGCATGAAATTCGGCCTCATTATGATGGGCGAATACATGAACGCTTTGGGTGTGGCTGTCATGTTCTCGGTGTTGTTCTTGGGTGGTTATGGCGGTCCCATTCTGCCGCCTTACCTCTGGTTGGTATTAAAGACGTTTGGCGTGTTTTTGGTGCTCATGTGGTTGCGCGGAACCTTGCCCCGTGTGCGTATTGACCAATTGCTCAATATGAACTGGAAGTTCTTCGTGCCACTCTCTGTCATCAACTTGATCATGATTATGATTTTGGGCAAAGTGTTTGTGTCAGATCCAGCCTTGTTTAAAGCCAATGGTGGCATCTTGATTCAACCTTTTGCGCAAGTCATTATTTTTGGCGCATCCAGTTTGGCCTTGCTTATTTTGGCCTTGGCCGTAGTCACCCGCCGCGTCCGCAAGGATCGCTTGGCTGAGGCTGAAGTGTTGCAACAACGACGCGAGGCCAATCAGCAAATTGCGGCAGCAATGCACTAAAGCGTTTATTCGCTGGCGTCAATCTGATCTCACCAGCGAATAAATTTAATAAACATGACAGTAGCTCAAATTGTTTTTATCCTTTTGTCGGTTGTTGGGTTGGGTGCTGCGCTTTTAGTGGTGACGACACGTAACCTCTTTCACGCCGCGCTTTACCTTATTGCCTCATTTTTTGCGGTTTCAGGTTTCTATATTTTGCTTGAAGCTGGCTTTTTTGCGGCGGCGCAATTCTTGGTTTACATCGGCGCTATTTCAATTCTGTTTATCTTCGCTACCATGCTTACGCGCACCGTGCGCGGCATGGTTCCACGCAATTCGCAGTGGCAAGCAGCATTATTTGTGTCTGTCATTCTGTTTGTAGCGATGTTGTTAATATTTAGCCCAGCGAACTTCTCATTGCCCTTTGGTCAAGGTCGCACCTTTGGCGGTGCAGAATGGCAGTTTGCCGAAGTGCCCAATAAGCCCGGCGTGTTGCGCGACGTGCCAGCCTCGTCCATTAATGATTTTGGTCGCGCATTGGTTGACCTCAATCAATATGGCATCGCGTTGCTCTTGTCCGGATTGCTCTTGCTGATCGGCATGGTTGGCGCAATTTGGGTGGCTCGTGAACGCAAACCACGTGAAATTTTGGCTGAGCGTGCCCGAATGGCGGCTGAAGAAGCCGAAGAACGCGCTAAGGCGGCTGCCAAAGCGCCCGAAGTGTCAGTGGCCCATGCGGCAGTGGCACACGATGCGCATCATCACTGAAATGAAGCGATTGGGTAAATAAAAATTACTCGATTGCAAGGTCAAATTATGCTGAACGGAATTCCCCTTTATTGGTATTTGATCGTCGCGGCAGCGATGTTCTGCATTGGTTTGTATGGTGCATTGGCACGCACAAACGCAATCGCAGTTTTGATGGGCGTTGAATTAATGTTAAACGCGGTCAACATTAACTTGTTGGCGTTTTGGCGCTATCTCACCCCCGAAAGCCCAGCAGGGCTGGCATTTGCGGCATTTGTATTTATTGTGGCTGCGGCTGAGGCGGCTGTTGGTTTAGCCCTCATTATTTCGGTTTATCGAAATATGAATAGCATTGACCCAGAGAAACTAGATTTAATGAAGCTGTAGGATTGTTGATTCGCAATTTGGGTGATTCAACCCTAAGTTGCAGATTATCAAACCACGACTGTTACAATGTCGAAAGAGTTATTACTAACCCTCACTTGGCTGGTGCCATTTCCGCCCATCATCGCATTCATGTTGATTGCGTTGTTTGCAAATAAGCACCGCAGCCTGACCACTGCCATCGCCGTTGGCGGCATGGTGCTGACGACCCTCTTCTCGTTTATCATCTTCTTTAACGTCGCTGGGTCGTACAAACTTGGGGCGGCTCCTTTGCGGAGCCAGTTTGCATGGATTCCTACTGGCAGCACCACCTTTAATGTAGGCGTTGCGGTTGACCCCCTGAGCGCTGCATTTTTGTTCATGGTTCCGCTTGCTGCCACGCTCATTTTCATCTACAGCACGTCATACATGGGCAATGACCCGCGTTACACCCGCTTTATGGGCTATCTCAGCCTGTTCGCGGGTTCGATGATGGGCTTGGTTGTGTCTGATAACCTTCTCTCGTTGTTTATTTTCTGGGAATTGATGGGCTTCTGTTCTTACTCGCTCATCGGCTTCTTCTATAACAAGCCATCGGCTTACAGAGCGGCTGTCAAAGCATTCATGACCACCCGTATTGGCGACATGTTGCTGGTGATGGGCATGGTCTATTTGTATAGCCAAACCGGCACACTGAACTTCTTCGATACCATGCGCAACGAAGAAGTGCTGCATCACTTGGCTGCAACCCCAGCCGTGATTCCGGGTATGACCGCTGCTTCGTTAATTGGCTTGCTCATTTTTGGCGGCACAGTGGGCAAGAGCGCCCAGTTCCCACTTCATGTGTGGTTGCCCGATGCGATGGAAGGCCCAACTCCAGTATCGGCCATGATTCACGCCGCTACGATGGTGAGCGCGGGTATCTTTATGGCGCTGCGTTTCTTCCCTCTCTATGAGAGCGCGGCTCACGTTGGCGATACCACCGCCTTTACGGTTATCGGTTGGATCGGCGCGACGACGGCGCTGTTGGGTGCGTTGATCGCAGTCGGTCAATATGACATCAAGCGCGTGCTGGCTTATTCGACCATCAGCCAACTTGGCTTTATGGTGGCGGCGATTGGCATCGGTGGTTATATTGCAGCCGCATTCCACTTGCTCACCCATGCCTTCTTCAAGGCGCTTTTGTTCTTGGGTTCTGGCTCCGTTATTCACGGTGTTGAGCATGGACATCATCATCTTCATGCACACGGCCATGATAATCACGGTGGTCACGGTCACGACGATCATGGTCATGGCCATGATGATCATGGACACGGTCACGATGATGCTCATGCGCAGGCTGCCTTTGACCCGCAAGATATGCGTAACATGGGCGGGTTGTGGAGTCGCATGCCTGTTACCTTCGTCACCTTCACCATCGGCGGTTTGGCATTGATGGGCGCGCCTTTCATCACGGCTGGTTTCTGGAGCAAAGATGAAATCTTGGCTCACGCCTATCACGGCATGACACACGGCAACCCATTGGCAACAGTGGTTTTCTGGACGTTGTGTATCGCCGCTGTGCTGACCGCTTTTTATACTGCGCGTCAAATTTTTATGACCTTTGCAGGTGAGCCACGAACTGAGGCCGCAGCCCATGCGACCGAGAACCCAGCGGCGATGACGGTTCCTCTCATTGTGTTGGCGTTTTTTGCCTTGACAGTAGGTTACATGAACATCCCCTCGGATTTTGAATTTGCCTACATCAGGTTTGGCGCGATCGCCAAAGGTTTCGGCATTGATCACTGGTTTGGTCACTTTATCGAGGGCATGTTGCCTGTCCCCGAAGTTTTGCCTAAATTTGACCCAACTCCCGTGGCATTCTCAGTCGGAATCTTCTTGTTTGGCGGTTTGCTCGGCTTGATCTTCTATGGACTTAAGCCGCTCAAGGCAGGCGAAACCGACCCAGTTGAAAACTTGGGCGGCATCTTCACTGCGCTCAACAACCGCTTGTATTTTGATGAACTGTATCGCAAGCTGTTCATTAACCCATTGCAGCGCTTCGCCGATAGCTATTCAGGCAACGTAGATAAAGGCTTCATTGACGTCTTCTTACATGCAGCCTATACCGTCTTGAGTGATATTGCCGAAGTATTCAAGTGGTTCGATAAAAAAGTGGTCACTGGTACATCTGATTTGGTCGGTAATGTCTTCCGCCGTGTTGGTCACGAGGGCCGCGAATTGCAAACAGGTCAAGTTCAAAACTACTTGCTTTCTGCCCTAATTGCCGCTGTTGTGATGATGGTGTTCTTCTTGGTGTTTCAATAAATCTGAAAATCTGAGAAATTGAGTGGTTTTAACAACTTGGTTTCTTGTAGAGTAAGCAATGATTCCTAACATTCTTTCAATCCTCACCTTTTTACCGTTGCTCGGTATGGTGTTGGTTCTCCTTACTCCAGATCGTGCCAAAAGCACGATTCGCTGGGGATCTGTGCTGTTCAGCTTATTGCCACTTGCACTGTCAATCATGCTTTGGGCTGGCTACAACACAAAACAAGGCGGTTTTCAATTTGTTGAGAAGGCTGTCTGGTTTCCGCAAATCAACTCGACCTATCACCTAGGGGTTGATGGCATTAGCTTGCCGCTCGTGGTGCTCACCTGCTTCCTCACCCCACTGGCGATGCTCATGTCATTTACGGTGGAAAAGAGCGTGCGTGCCTTCTTCGCTCTCTTCTTCTTACTCGAAACAGCAACATTGGGCGTGTTTGTTTCGCTCGATCTCATCGTATTCTTCTTGTTCTACGAATTGAGCCTTGTGCCAATGTATTTCTTGATTAGTGTATGGGGTGGGGCAAACCGAAAATATGCGTCGTTTAAGTTCATGCTCTACACCATCGCCGCCAGCTTAGGCATGTTGTTGTCTATTCAAGTGGTGGGCTTGGCATCCAAGAGCTTTGATCTTACCTACTTACTTAGCGCAGCAGGACGGCCTTTCACCGGCAATAATCAAGTAAACATTTTGTTTGCGGATGGTGGCGTGTGGAAAACAGTCGCGTTTTGGGCTTTTGCAATTGCTTTCGCACTCAAAGTGCCGATTTGGCCATTGCACACTTGGTTGCCTGATGCTCACACCGAAGCCCCGACAGGCGGCTCAATGATGTTGGCAGGTATTTTGCTCAAGCTAGGCGGCTATGGTTTCTTGCGCCTCGTCATCCCCTTATTTCCCGAAACCGCAGGGCAATATGCTTTTGTGTTGGCTATTTTTGCCATGCTCAGCATCGTCTTAGGCGCATTTGCTGCATGGGGCCAAAATGACTTTAAGAAGCTAGTGGCTTACTCATCTGTCAACCACATGGGTTGGGTGGCGTTGGGGATTGCCGTTACCGCGAGCGCATTCACTCCTGAAGTTGACGCACATGCCACATCCAAGCTCCATGCACTGGCTGTCTTTGCGGGCGCAGACCCACATGCTCCTGTCAAAGACACCTTGTCGCCCATTATTGGCGCAGGCGGGGCTATGTTGCAAATGATCACACACGGGTTGTCATCGGCTGCCATGTTCGCTATGGTGGGCATTGTGTATGAGCGTGCGCACACCCGCGACCTAACCAAACTCGGTGGCTTGTGGAATATCATGCCACGTTATGGCGCAGCATTGATCTTCTGTGCAATGGGTTCACTGGGTCTCCCTGGTTTAGCTGGCTTTGTCAGCGAATTTCTTCTCATTCGATCTGGTTGGGCCGTCTTTACTGGTTTGACCGCACTTTCTTTGATCGGTCTGTTGGTGACTGGTATTTATATTCTCAAGTCCTTGCAAAAGGTACTACATGGTCCATTAGGTCATGAATGGGCACATCACCCATTGAGTGATATGAATTGGACAGAGGTTCTTGCCGTAGCGCCGCTCATGATTGCGATGCTCATTCTCGGTATTGCGCCCGCCATTGTGATGAATTTGATCAATTTAGGGGTATCCAAGCTGTTCGGTTAATCGGTTAACGTTAACAAATTAATCAACAAATCAACATAACATGATTTTCCCAATCCTTAGCCTCATCATGCTTGCGCCCGTGATCGGTGCCGTGATTATCCTGCTCATTCCAAAAGACCGCAATGACGCGATCAAGACGGTTGCTGCGGCCTCGGCAATGGTTTCGATGCTGCTTTCACTCTTGGTGGTGTTGGCCTATAACCGTACCCTCGGTGGCTTCCAATTTGCCGAAAAAGCATCTTGGATTCCTTCTTTGGGTGTAAGTTACTATGTTGCCGTTGACGGCTTTAGCGCCCCACTCTTATTGCTGAATGGCATCGTTTTGTTTTGCGCCGTATTAGTGACATGGAACTTGACGGATCGCGCCCGCGAGTTTTTTGCATTTTTGTTAATGTTAGCCGCAGGCGTATTCGGCGCATTTATGTCGCTCGATTTATTCCTCTTCCTCATCTTCTACGAATTGGTGCTTTTCCCCGTTTACGTATTGGTCGCAGGCTGGGGCAGTGGCCCACGTGAATATGCCGCCATGAAGCTGACCATTTACTTGTTCCTTGGTTCATTGGCATCCATTCTTGGCTTGTTGGTCATTTACTACGCCTCGGGCCGCAGCTTCAGTTTCGACGATATGCAACGCGGCATGGCTGCTCTGAAAGACACGGTCGAGATTCAACGCCTTTGGTTTTTGCCTGTCTTTATTGGCTTCGGTGTGTTGGCCTCAATTTGGCCATTGCACAACTGGTCGCCAGATGGCTACGCCTCTGCGCCTACCGCTGTATCAATGTTGCATGGTGGTGTGTTGAAGGCAACTGGTGCTTATGCTGCTTTGCGCTTTGGTGTTCAAATCATGCCCGAAGGCGCAAAATATTGGCTGCCCCTGATTGCAATTTTGTGCTTGGGGAACGTGATTTATGCGGGCGCAATCGCCTTTCGCAATAAAGACCTCAAATACATCATTGGGTTTGCCTCAGTCGCTCACCTTGGCCTGGTTTTGTTGGGCATTTGCGCCCTCAATGTTTATGGCTTCAACGGCGCTGGTATCGAGTTGTTTGCAGGCGGGGTCATGACCGGCTTGATGTTCTCGCTTGTCGGTATTATCTACGAGCGATCGCACGAGCGCGATTTCAGTAAGCTCAATGGCTTGATCAAAGTCATGCCAGTTGCAGGCGTTGGCTTCATGATTGGTTCACTCACCGCGATGGGGATGCCCGGCTTCTCTGGCTTCCCGGCTGAAATGCAAATTTTTATGGGCTTGTGGGCTGCTGCCCAAACCAATAGCTTGATGTTCCCCGGTCAGTTGAACTGGTGGTTAGCCATTGTCGCCATTGTCAGCGTCCTAACCATTTTGATCACGGCTACATGGACCTTGCGAATTGGCCGCCAAATGTTCTTTAGTGATCCTGTCACACCTGAATGGCAAGCCTTACCAAAACTGACAGGGATCGAGAAAGTGGCAATTATTTTGCCGTGTGTTGTTTGTATCGGCGTTGGCATCTTGCCAAATAGTGTCATGGCCATCATCGAAACGGGTGTGCAAGCAATGATGAAGTCAATCGGTGGTTAATATTGGGGTGGGGGCGATTGCTTGTGCGACCGTCCCACACACCGTTATCTTAAACAATGACTCTTACACAGTTTAATCCTTTAGAACTCTTGGCGGTATTGCCAGAATTTGCGTTGGCGATATGGGCGTTGGTGATTTTGCTGGCCGATGTGATGACTGGTGGCATTAAGCGCCGAACCTTGGGCTTGCTCACTGCCATTGGCATGCTTGGCGTATTGGTTATTTCCTTTTTGACAATGCCCGCCGCTGGTCAAGTCACCCCCACCGTGTTAGGTGATATGCTGCGCAATGACCTCTACACCTTTGTCTTTCGCGCCATCTTCATTATTGCAGGCGCATTGACAGCCTTGCTCGCGGCTGATTTCAAGATTGCCCGTGCTGGCGGCGAGTTTTATGCATTGCTCATTTTGGCGACCATGTCAATGAGCTTCATGGCCGCCTCCGTTGACATTATCATGTTATATCTCGCCACCGAAGCGGCGTCTATCTCATTGTATTTGTTGGCAGGCTTCATGCGTGACACCCCACGCAGCGCCGAAGCAGGCATGAAGTATTTCGTGTTTGGTGCGGTCGCGTCTACAGTAATGTTATTTGGTCTTAGCCTCATTTATGGGGCCAGCGGTGGTATGACTAGCTATCCCCCGCTTAGCATCATCTTCCAACAACAATCCCCTTCTACTATTGCGCTAGTGTCGCAATACCCCGATATGTTCACACTTGGGTCATTTGGCTTGCTGTTGGTGATGGTCGGTTTCATGTTCAAGACCTCGGCTGTGCCCTTCCATTTCTGGTCGCCTGACGTGTATGAAGGTGCGCCCACACCCGTATCTGGCTTTCTCAGCACCGCTTCTAAAGCGGCTGGTTTTGCTGTCATGATGCGCTTTATTTACTATGCCTTCCCACCCGGCCTTTCGCCTGTGTCGAATATCTGGGTCGTGATGATGCAGCCCATCGCTATCTTGACCATGTTCTTGGGCAACTTGTTGGCCGTGACACAGACCAATATTAAGCGTATGTTGGCCTATTCCAGCATTGCTCAAGCGGGTTACATGTTGATGGGTGCTACGGCATTTGGATGGGCGCAAGATCGCGCCGATGCTTTGGCTTCGATTATTTTCTATGTCGGCACTTACATGATCTGTAACATTGCCGCATTTGCCGTCGTTGGAGCCGTCACGAATCGCATCGGCTCTGAAAATATCAAAGACTTTGCTGGTTTATCCCGCCGCTCGCCCTATTTGGCACTGAGCATGGTGGCTTGTATGTTGAGCTTAACTGGCGCGCCACCGCTCATCGGCTTCATCGGCAAGTTGTTTGTCTTCCGAGCCGCCATGAATGCGAACTTGATCATGTTGATGATTGTCGGTATTGTGAACGTGTTGATTTCTGTGTATTACTATTTGGGCGTCACACGCGCAATGTATTCTGACAAAGGCACAGATGCCCCACCGGTCACAGTAGGTGGTAGCACAGCATGGGTTGTTGGGCTTTCTGCAATTGTTTTGGTATTGCTGACCGTGGTCGCAACGCCATTTTGGAACCTAGCACTTGAGGCTGCCCGCTCATTTTTGAGTTAAGTCATATTATTCTCCTGAATATCGTCCTTTGTAATAGTAAAGGTGGCGACTATAATCACAACGCGAAAATAATGGAACCCAATAAAAAGCAACCTAAAGTTGGCATGGCACAGCTTCTTCCCGCGAAAATTGTCGGGCCGATGTTCTTGCGCGTCGCTTTGGTCGTTGTTTTTGTGACAGGCGGTTTAGTCTATTTAGGCATGTTAATGGACACTGCGTTCAACACAAAACCTGTGTTTACCGTGTTATTGGCGGCCGCCAGCTCGTTACTCCTTGTGTTTATTGTTTATCGTGTTGGTGTTGAAGCTGATGAAAAATCACAATCTGTGCATGAAGACTGGATGGCAAAGAACCTACCCCAAACGGCGCAGAGGACTGACACATCATCAGTGACTAAATCTGAACAATGATCCTTGCTGAGAGCAAGGTGAGTTAAAAAAATTTAAGAAGGTATAATTGCTAAAATGCATATTTCTCTGAAGCCTGAATTATTATTCAACCTCGGCTCCTTTCCGGTTACAAACTCAATTCTTACTTCGTGGATTGGCACGCTGCTTCTGATCGTGATTGCGATTGTGGTTGGCGGTAATTTCAAGCGCATCCCTGCTGGCATTCAACATGTTTTCGAAATGGTTTACGAAATGTTTGAAGGCATGGCAACTGAAGTGATGGGTGCTGCTGGCAAGAAATTTGTCCCACTTCTTGCGACATTGTTCTTGTTCATCATCACCTCGAACTGGCTCGGTGTGTTGCCCGGTGTGGGTTCGCTCGGTATCTACGAGACCCACGCAGCCGCTCCGGCCAAAGACACACATGCCGCACCGGCTAAAGATGCACAGGCAAAGCCAGCCGCTAAAGATGCGCACGCAGCACCTGCAGCCAAGGATGCCCATGCCGCACCAGCCAAAGATTCCCATGCCAAAGATGATCACGGGCCAGTATTTGTGCCTTTGTTCCGCGGTGCAAATGCTGATTTGAATACGACGTTTGCGTTGGCGATCATTGTGATGGTCATCATCCATGTGATGGGCATTAAGTCTGCTGGGTTGAGCCATCACCTCGCCCACTTTAAGAACCCACTCGAAATTGTATCGGAATTCTCGAAAATATTGTCTTTCGGTTTCCGTCTATTTGGTAACGTGTTTGCTGGTGAAGTGCTTCTTACCGCAATGGCGAGTATTTTTGTCATCATCACTGGTAATAACTTACTGGCTTATGGCGCATTAGGTGGATTCATTGTGTTCCCCTTCCTTATGCTTGAATTCTTCGTTGGCTTTATTCAAGCGTTCGTATTCGCCATGTTAACTTTGAGCTTTTTGAGTCTTTTCTATAAGACTGAAAATAGTGAACCTCATCACTGAGAGAAAAACAACCCCTAAAATTTTCAAAACCTATAAACTAAGAGTATAAAACCATGGAACTTACACAACTTGCAAAAGCATTGGCTATTGGTATTGGCGCTATCGGCCCCGGCATCGGTCTGGGCATCATCGGTGGCAAGGCAGTAGAGGCAGTAGGCCGCAACCCAGAAGTGACTGGTCAAATTCGAACCATCATGATCTTGGGTATGGCCTTCACCGAAGCCGTTGCTATTTACGCTTTGGTCATTTCGTTGATTATTCAATAAATTTAGCTAATTCCATGTAAATCATGTTGGAATCGTTAGGTATTAACCCCGTTTTGATGCTGGCGCAGGCGATCAGCTTTGGCCTCCTCTATTACGTGTTGAACCGATTTCTGTTCTCACAAATTAGAGGCGCGCTCGAAGAGCGATCTGCGGCAGTGAGCAAAACTTTAGCCGATAAAACGGAAATTGAGCATCGGTTGCAAGCCTTTGAGCAAGAACAAAAAGCTGCTCAAAAGAAGGTTGCTGAAGAAGTCCAGAAAATGATGCTGGATGCTAAAGATGCGGCTGCTTCTACTAAGGCTGAATTGGTTGCTAAGGCAAAAGATGCTGCTGATGCAGAATTTGCCACCGCCCAAAAGCGCATTGAGCAAGAAAAAGTAGCTGCTGAAGCCGAAGTTTCAAAGCATGCCAAAACCCTCGCTCAATCAATCGTTCAGCAGTTGTTGTCAGAAAAGGCATCAGATCCTCAATGGCAGCAAGAGCAGATTAAGGCGAGCTTGGAATCACTCAAGCAGAGTAAGTCATGAGCGAAAACACCGAAATTGCGTCCATTGCTGCTGGCTTTTTACGTTATCTTGACAACGCTGGCAAGCGCCATTTGCTGCCAGAAGTTGTCGCCTTGTTGCAAAAGCAACTTGGTTCGAAATTGCCAGAGCTAGTGGTCGAATCCTCTATTCAGTTGTCTGATGCCGATAAACAATCTGTTATCAATTCAGTCGCCGATTTGGAGCGTTCGGGCGAAATTCAATTTAAGGTCAATCCAGAACTGATTGGCGGTCTCAAGATTGTTCATGGCGACAGAGTCTTGGATTTGTCTGTGCAGAATAGGTTAAAGAAGATCTATGCTTAATATTGATCAGATCACTCAAGACATTTTGGCGCAGATCAAACAGGCGTCGGATCAACCCCAATTTAAAAGCACGGGCAAGATCACGGTAGCAGGCGACGGTGTTATTGTCGCCAATGGCCTGTCTGACGCCAAGATGGGTGAAATTATTATGTTGCCCGGCAATGTTCCGGGCGTCGTGTTCAACCTTAAAGAAGAACAAGTTGACATTGTTTCACTTGGCGAAATCACCCACATTAAGACGGGTGAGACGGTTGAAGCGACTGGCCAAATTTTGTCGGTGAGTTGTTCACCCCAACTCATTGGCCGCGTCACAAATGCGCTTCTACAGCCAGTTGACAATGGCTTGCCCATCGTGAAGAATGCTGATACGCAGAACATGCTGGTCGAGAAGATCGCACCGGGCGTGATTAAGCGTCAAGACGTGCGCACACCCTTGCAAACTGGGATTAAAGTCATTGATGCTTTGGTTCCGGTGGGCCGCGGGCAACGCGAATTGATTATTGGTGACCGTGGCACAGGCAAGACAGCCTTGGCTGTAGATGCCATGATCAACCAACATAACCTCAACCAGAAGTTGTTGTCTGGTGAGAAGCGCGTGATCAGCATCTATGTCGCGATCGGCCAAAAAGCCTCAAAGATTGCACAAGTTGTCAGCAAATTGACCGAAGCTGGCGCAATGGCCTCTTCGATTATTGTTACAGCGTCTGCTTCTGACACCGCCAGCTTGCAATATCTTGCCCCATTCACCGCTTGTGCTTTGGGCGAATATTTCATGGATCGCGGCGAAGATGTATTGATTATTTATGACGACTTGACCAAGCACGCTTGGGCATATCGCCAACTTTCGCTCTTGTTGCGCCGCCCCTCAGGCCGCGAAGCATATCCGGGCGATATTTTCTATCTGCACAGCCGTTTGCTTGAACGCGCCGCGCGTATGAAGGATTCACTCGGCGGCGGTTCGTTGACCGCTTTGCCTGTGATTGAGACGCAAGCCAACGACATCTCGGCCTATATTCCGACCAATGTGATTTCGATCACCGATGGTCAGATATTCTTAGACCCCGACCAATTTAACGCAGGCAACCGCCCCGCGATTTCGGTTGGTTTGTCGGTGTCGCGCGTAGGCGGCGATGCCCAAACGAAGGCCATGAAGCAAGTGGCTGGCAAGCTCAAGCTCGACCTTGCGCAATATCGTGAGTTGGCTGCATTTGCCCAATTCGGTGCAGATTCGTTGGATGCCGATACCCGCCGCCGTTTGGATCGCGGTAAGGCGATGACGATGTTGCTTCGCCAACCACAATATGCCCCGCTGACGCTCGAAGAGCAAGTGGCACAAATTTGGTTGGGTCAAAAGGGCTATATGGATAGCGTTGCATTGGATAAATTGGCTGACTTTGCTGACAGCTTTATTAATCAATTGCGCGCTGTTAAGGCCAACCCGCTCGAAACTATCCGCACGAAGAAGATTATTTCACCCGATGTTGAAGCCATCTTGACGGCGACGGCAGACGACGTGAAGAAACTTTACAGTTAATGGCATCTTTACGCGAAATTAAAAAGCGCATTCGCTCTGCGCAAAACATTGGCAAAGTGACCAAAGCTTTGCAAATGATTTCGGCTGTGCGAATGCGCAAAGCCCAGACCGATGCGCTGCTCAGCCGATCTTATGCTACTGAGTTGGTTGAGACATTGCGCAAGTTGCCAGCCTCTGATGTATCAAATCCGTTGCTTTTGCCGAATGATTCGCAAAAGCAACTGATCATCATCGTCGCGCCAGATCGCGGTCTTGCAGGGTCTTTGATTACCAACTTGTATCGCGCAACGTCACGTTGGTGCAAAGGCAAGAACGCCGAGGCGATTACGGTAGGCCGCAAAGCGGTTGGTATCGCGGTGCGCAGCAAAGTTAAATTGGTCGCCGATTATCCAATTTCGCAATTGGAGAGTTTGGCGAACAATGTGGTAGATCAATATAAAGCAGGCGAATATCAATCTGTTTGGATTGCATATAGCAAGTTCATCAATACGATGACACAACAGGCCGAGATCGTGCAATTTTTGCCCGTAAATCTGGCAAATGTGATTGGTGAACAGGCTGAAAAAGGGCCAAAGGCGCTTTATTTGTTTGAACCTTCACCGGCGGCTGTGCTTGACTATGTCATTACCGAATATCTGAAGAGCACGTTGAGTCAGATTATTAAGGATGCGACTGCGGCTGAACACAGCGCCCGCTTTGTGGCGATGAAGAACGCCCACGACAATGCGACCAGCATCGTTAAAGATTTAAACCTGCAATATAACAAGTCTCGTCAAGAGAAAATCACGAATGAAATCTCTGACATTGCAAGTGCAGCTCTATTAGCATAAACATGGATACAGGAAAAATAGTTCAAGTTATTGGACCGGTCGTTGACGTGGAGTTTCCAACCGCGCCACCGGTTTATTCAGCACTCAAGGTCAATGATCTCATCCTTGAAACCGCCTTGATTTTGAGTGATAAGCAAGTGCGTGCCATCGCTATGGGTCCGACAGACGGTTTGGTTCGCGGTATGTCGGTCACCACCGATGGCACGCCGATCACCGTTCCGGTTGGTGATGCGACCTTGGGTCGTATTTTCAACGTGCTTGGCGAAGCGATTGACGAGGCTGGTGATGTTGCCAATACCTCAGTGGCTCCCATTCACCGCTTGGCCCCCACCTTTGCCGAAATGAGCACCAAGCTCGAAATTCTCGAAACTGGTATCAAAGTCATTGACTTGATTGCCCCATTCGTGAAGGGCGGTAAGACCGCCGTGTTCGGTGGCGCAGGCACAGGCAAGACAGTTATTATTACCGAGTTGATCAGCAACATCGGTCGTGAGCACAGTGGTCACTCGGTGTTTGCTGGCGTGGGTGAACGCACCCGCGAAGGTACAGCACTTTATCGTGAATTGCACGAATCAGGCGTGTTGGGTTCAACCGCTTTGGTGTTCGGGCAAATGAACGAGCCACCCGGCGCTCGTATGCGCACCCCGCTTACGGCGTTGACCATGGCCGAGTTCTTCCGCGATGAACGTGGCGAAGACGTGTTGTTGTTCATTGACAACATGTTCCGCTTCGCGCAAGCGGGTTCAGAAGTATCTGCGTTGTTGGGTCGTATGCCCAGCGCCGTAGGTTATCAGCCAACTTTGGCCGCCGAGATGGGTGCGTTGCAAGAGCGTATCAGCTCGACCAACAAAGGCTCGATTACCTCGGTGCAAGCCGTATACGTGCCCGCCGACGACTATACTGACCCTGCCCCTGTGGCGACCTTCGCCCACTTGGATAGCCAAATGTCGCTTGACCGCGCCTTGGCCGACCAAGCTTTGTTCCCCGCCATTGACCCGCTCACCTCGTCGGCCCGCGTGCTCGACCCCAACTATGTGGGTCCCGAACACTATCGCGTGGCAAACGGCGTGAAGCGTATTTTGCAACGCTATAAAGAATTGCAAGACATTATCGCCATTCTTGGTGTAGATGAACTTGCAGATGAAGATAAGTTGATTGTGTCGCGCGCACGAAAAATCCAACGCTTCCTTACCCAACCATTTACGACCGCTGAGCAATTCACGGGCCGCAAGGGTGAATATGTGAAGATTGATGATACGGTGAGTGGTTTTGCGCAATTGATTGACGGTAAGCTCGATGATATTCCTGAAGATCGTTTCTATATGAAGGGAAACATCGCTTCGGTGCTCAATGCTTAATCTTAGAGTTATTTCTCCCGAAAAAGTGGTGCTTGAGACGCAATGTCGCTCGGTGACCTTGCCCGCCGCAGATGGGCAAATCACTGTGTATTCGAATCACGCGCCGCTTTACACGCTGATCGCGCCCGGTGAAGTTATTGTGCACACCGAGAAAGGGCCAATTTCAATGGGTGTTGGGTCGGGTTTTGCCAATATCACCGGTGCTGGTGTAACCTTGTTGGCAAATTTCGGCGTCTTAACCGACGAAATTGACGAAGCACGCGCACAGGAAGCTAAAGCACGGGCTGAAGATTTCTTGAAGAATCGTAAATCTGATCAAGACCTCGCACTCGCAAGCGCTGAGTTGTCACGCAGCTTGATCGAATTGAAGTTGGCGAGCAAGCGCCGCAATTGACGTTAAGCGTTAAAACAAGCCCCTGATAGTGATCTATCAGGGGCTTGTTTGTTTTACACCTTCCGACCACACTGCATTTGGTGAGGGAGATTTTAGGAAATACTGATCTCACTATCCCTTCTCAAGCGTAGATTGAGAGGGGATAATGAGATCGGCGAAAACCACACTTTTGATCTGCGCTCAAGTTAAGCCACTTCAAGATACGAATAAGCGCTTTCGCGCTCTTTCTCGATAGAGACGGGGTCGAAGCGAAAATAGGAGCGTGGGGGCAAGATGCCCCATGTGTTTGATGAGTAGGCGTTATCGGGATGCGCGGTTGGTTGATGATCTTCATCGAGTATTTGCATGTCGGTGCACAGTTCAACGAAGATATCTTCTTCATACATGCGCCAATAGGTCGCCAAGTTTTGCGCCATACCGTGACGCAGTGGCCCCCACGTCACCCAACGCCCATGTTTGGCGATGTGATCGAGCGCCAAACGCATTTCGCCCCAGTCCACCAGATCGAAGGCCATGTGATGCACATGTGAATAGCCTTTGTCTAAAAAGGCCAACACATGATGGCGGGGGTCAATGTGCATCCAGACCGCGCCCTCGCCGATCCAATCGGTGATGCGGAATCCCAACACATCTTTATACCAGTTTGAAATACGCGGCACGTCGGCAGTCAGATAATTCATGTGCCCCAATCGGCGCGGATGATACCCTTTGAGCGTGCTGGTCGGGATCATAATGGGTGGCCGACGGTCGGCGGGGATGCGCCGTTCGATCAGCACCACGCGATTGCCGTCAGGGTCATTGAGCAATAAGCCTTTGCTGTTGATCGGCACGTCAATGATCTCGGCGTTGGCCCCGCGTGCGGCAAGTGTGCTTTGGGCTTCAGCAAGGCGGATGCCAGAGGCCAATTCATACGCCACGTAGTCAAGCGATGCCTTATCGTTGGGGCCACACGGCTGTAAAATGACGCAATAGTCTTCGTGCATACAGCGCAGCAGCGCCATATCGTCGCTTAGTTCGCCGTGTAGGCCGAGCAACAAGCAATAGCGATCATACGCTTCGCGCAAATTAGCCACCTTGAGCGAGACATGATGTAGGTTGACACAAAATTTTGGGGTATGTGCTTGAGTTGTCATAATAACGATTTAGCGATACTCACCTACGCGCTGCTCGGCTTCATCTTCGGGCATGGCGAGCGCCACGTGCAACGTGTTGGCCGAGACCATAGGCGGGTCGCCGACAGCGACGAGCGCGCGATCAAGCTCGACGATGGTGTTGGTCAGGCGACCGATGCCGCTGGCCTCAACCTCAACCACATCGCCAATATTGACCGGGCGCGAGTTGGCGGGTGTGCCCGTCAAGATTAAATCGCCGGGTTCGAGGGTGATCAATCGAGCGAGGTCGGCAACTTGGTAGGCCGCCGAAAAGAGCATGTCGGTTCCTGTATGTGCCTCTTGCACGACTTTGCCATTAACATAAGTGCGCAACATGAGGTCGTTCGGGTCAATGTCGGCGGCGTCGGTTAGGAATGGGCCGATTGGGCAAAAGCCGTCTTGACCCTTGACCCGCAACATCGAGCCGCGATCGGCGTGTCGGAAATCGTGAATGCCCCAATCATTGACCACGACATAGCCCCGCACGTAATTAAGCGCCTCGGCAATGGACACGTTGCTGCACCGTTTGCCGATCACCACCCCGATTTCGCCTTCGTAGTTTAAAAATTTGCAGCCACGCGGGCGGGCAACGGTGGCGCGATGATGCGACACGGATGAGGGCGGCTTCATGAAGTAGGATGGCACATCGGGGATGCGCTTCATTTTGTATTCGATACAGCGGCTTTTAAAGCTAAGGTGACAGGCGATAATTTTGCCGGGCATGATGGGCGACAAAAATTGGGCGCTATCGCTGGCGATGCTTTGCCCATTTTCGAGCTGGATGCTCGCGCCATCGTTGCTGGCGACTCCGGCCAATACTTGCCCATTCAATAAAATGCGTGCGTGTCTCATCGAACCGGAATCTCCTTGTCGTGCGGTTGCACGACCGTGACGCCATCTACCGTATAGCCAAAGCTGAAACGGAAGCCTTTGATGATCTCTTTGGGCGCGATGGCTTGCAGGTCTTCGATGGTGTCGTCATATAGCCGCAAATCGGCGTCGCCTTCCCAGCATTCGGTGAAATAGCGGTCGTAGCCGCCCGATCGCACCAGCTCATGCACACTGGGTTGCAGCCCAGCCGCAGCGGGGAAATGGCGCGTGTTATACATCGGCGGGGCGTTGACCTTTGGTCCGTCCTTGCTCACTTGGCGCAGTGTCACGGTGGCTCTGGCGATTTGGCGGTCGTTGGCGGTGCAGGTGGCCCCGAAGCGCCCGCCCGGCGCAATTTGCGGGCTGGCTTTGCCGGTGGGGAACACGCGGGTAATGTGGATGCTGCCATGCTTTTTCGGGAAGCCTTGAATATAGCCTCGGAACATGGCGAAATCTTTATCTACCCAGATATAGACGCAGCGGCTGACCGGCTGGCCTTTGTATTTGCCGCCAACCACCAAGAAAAACTCCTTGTATTGGCACTGAATTGGGTCAACCAGTTCGTGATAATCTGCCGAACACGATTGCCAATCAGCAAAAATGGCCGCCACTGCGCCCGGATCGTCGGCTGGCTCTAGCTCTGGCGGCAGCAGCGCGATAACATTGTCGGGGTTGGTGCGATATTCGACGAGCAGAAAGTCGCCGGAATAATGCCAAGGCGGTGGCGGCACAATGCCAGCGCGCCCGTCTGGCGATAGGGGAAATGTAAAACCTTTGAGAGACATAATTTTTAATTCGTTTAATTCATACACTGCGCATAACACGCATTGATCATGGATTGCAACTGCCGATACCACATGTCGCGGCCAATGCGCACGTGGGTATTGCTAAAGACGGCGATGATGATATTTTCGGCTGGGTCAATCACCAATTGGCAACCGCTGGCGCCGCCATGCCCGAAGGTGCGGTGTGAGGCGAGGTCGCAAAACAGGGCCGGGGTGTCAATGGTTTGCAGCCCCCAACCCAAGCCCCAAGGTACGCGACCATTCGGCGGGGTTCCAGCAAGCGAGATGTGTTGCCCAAGCACCCCACCGGCTTGGTCGGTTGTCATGGCGCGGATGGTGGCTTCGCTGTGAATGCGTGGGCCGTTGGGCGCGAAATGCTGGGCGAATTGCCAAAGGTCACGCACTGTGGCTACCGTGCCAAAGGCCGGATGCCCCAAGCCCAAGGCATAGGCCGAGTTATACATTGCGCCATCTGTGCCTTCGGCCATCACCGCCCGCACTTTGGCGATGCGCCCCAGCTCGCTGGCAGGCGGCGGCATGAAGGTGTTGCGCAAGTTCATTGGCTCAATCACCCATTCACGCACCAAATCGGCAAAGCTGCGCCCGGTGACAACCTCGGCCATGTGCCCCGCCAGCAGCGTGTTGTAATCGGCGTAGGCCAACGAACTGCCGGGCGCAAACAGCAATGGCGCGGTCATGGCCTCGTCAATCAACGCTGACATCGGCGTTTGGGCGATTAGACGCGCTTCCATCGCGGGCGATTCGTAGATGATGCCAGAGGTGTGGGTGAGCAAATGCCGCAGCCGCACCCGCTCGCGCCCGTCGCCGGTAAAGCGTGGCAAGACCTGATGAACGAGGGTGTTGAGCGTCAATTCGCCTTGCTCAACCAGCCGCATCACCATCGAGACGCTAAATATTTTTGAGATAGACGCGATCGGCCATAGCACATCGGGGCCAGCCGCTAAATTGGGCGCGGCATTGCCTGCATAATGCTCGACCTTGCACACACCATCTTTGCTGGCGATGACCGCTGCGCCTGCGAAGTGTCCTTTGTTGATATATCGGTCAATGAGTGTTTTTACGTTGCTCATAATGTTGCCAATGTTAGCGGAGTTGATCACAGCGTGTTAAAACGCTGCACTGCGTGTTCGCAAAAACGCCGCATTTCATTTGCATCGTCAATAAACTGATTCGGTTTGATGCAGATAGTGGTGAATCCCTTCTCAATTTGGGGCGGGATAGAGTGCAGGGCTTGTTCAAAATCTGCGGGTTTGTCGTCATGGGTAAAGGTGGCACGAATGCCGCCTACCATCTCAATTTCGCTAATATCACGCCCGTTTTCTCGCAAGGCTTGCGCCAAACTGCTTAATGCTTCAGCCGATGGCGGCCCTAACGGGTGAAACCCATGCCCATATTTCACCAAGCGCTGCATCACACGTGGGGTTAGTTCTTGCCCGCCAAACCACAAGATCGGCCCACCGCTGCGATAGGGTTTTGGCTCAAGATACACATCCTTAAATGAATAGTACTTGCCCTGAAATGAGGCTGGGGTTTGTGTCCACAACACGCGCCACGCCGCCAAATGCTCGTCGAGCAAATCGCCGCGTTTGTGGAATGGCACGCCGAGCGCATCAAACTCATCTTTGTGCCAACTGACCGTCGGCTGCACAATGAGTCGGCCTTGCGAGAGTAAGTCGAGCGTGGCGAGTTCTTTTGCCAAATGGACTGGATGTCGCAATGGGGCGATGATTGCGCCAGCAAAGAGCCGCAATCGCGAGGTGCGGGCTGCGATGGCGCTGAGTAGCACGAGTGAGCTAGGCCATGCGGTTTCGGGGTCTTGGTTGCCGGGCAATGCATACATGCGCGGGTTCGACATTCGCCCGGCACTGCCGGCACTCGGCCCCATTGCGATATGTTCGCTGATCATGACTGCGTCAATGCCACAGGCTTCAGCCATCACAGCCCAATCAACCAAGGTGTGCAACTGATTGGGCGGACAGATCGTCCAGTTTTCGCTCAAAATGAGCATGATTTTGACGTTTGTCATGTTTTATCGCCATTCGACTTTGAGCGGCATGTGTTTGATGCCGCTAATAAAATTGGAGCGCAGCCGCTCAACCGGCCCGGCCAGCTCGATAGATTTGATGCGAGGGATTAACTCTTCGAACAAGACGCGCAACTCTAGCCGCGCCAAGTGTTCGCCCAAACATTTGTGCGGCGATTGCAAGCCAAAGGCCAGATGGGCATTGGGCGTTCGGGTGACATCAAATTGATATGGGTTGGCAAATTGGCGCTCGTCGAAATCGCCAGAGATATACCACATCACCACTTTGTCGCCTGCGCGGATGTGTTTGCCGCCGAGTTCGATATCTTCGCTGGCGGTGCGGCGGAAATACATGGTGACTGTGCCCCAGCGCAAAAATTCTTCGACTGCCGTGTTGATGAGCTTGGGGTCTTGTTGCAGCAGGGCCAATTGGTCGGGATGCTCGATGAGGGCGTGCAAACCCGCTGCCATTGTATAACGGGTGGTGTCGTTGCCAGCTGCCACAACCAACGTGAAGAAGTTTTTGAAGGCCAAATCGCTCAGGGTTTCGCCATCACGCTTGGGGCGCATGAGCAGCGACACCACATCGTGGTTGGCGACTGCATCGGCGCGGCGGCGGTTGGCCTGCTTTTCGGCATAATCGAACAACTCTAGGCTGATGGGCGAGCGAAATGGCAACAGCCGATAGGCGCTGGTATCCACCAAATCAACCGGAAAGTCGGTAAATTCGGGATCGGAATTGCCGATCAGGGCATCGCCGCGTTGCACTAGCCACATGCCGTCTTCGTCGGGCACGCCCAACATCTTGCCCAACATGCGCATGGGCAATGTGCGTGCGATCTCCTTCACAAAATCAAATTGGGGCTTGCCATACACCGCGCCGATGACATCTTGGGCCAGCGACCGGATTTGCCGGTCGTAGCTTTGCACATCGTGATGCGAAAATGGCGGGTTGACCAAGCGCCGCAAGTGCGTATGCTCTGGCGGGTCGGTTTCCATCATGGTGCGGCGGGCCTCGGTTTCCTCCGCGTCCATATCTTCGAGCCGGATGCCTTTGGCGCTGGAAAATGCCTTGTAATTTTTGCTCACCGTCAAAATATCGGCGTAGCGGGTGATGGCCCAAAAGCCGCGACCATCAGGCTCGTTTACCCAATGCACGGGGTCGTTGTCGCGGATGTGTTTAAACAAATCGTGCGGCACACCTTGTACATAAACATCTGGATTGATAATATTGGCAGTATTCATAGTTTGTATACTGAGCGAGGTTCAAAATTGCGGTTTTCGCCGATCTCACTATCCCCTCCCAAGCGCGGCTTGGGAGGGGATAGTGAGATCGGCATTCCCTCAAATCTTGCCCGTTCTTGGTATAGATTTGATGGCAGGTGGGGGCAGCGCATCTCGTGCCCCCACCAGACCTAGTTACAAGAATGGCAGGTAGTAGCGCAATTCCCAATCGGTGACGGCGGCGGTGAACTTCTCCCATTCGGCGCGTTTGGTGGCGGTGAATTGGGCGGCGAAGTCGGCGCCAATCGCCTGCACGAATTCGGTATCGGCCTCGAAGGCATCGAGCGCCAAATTTAAATCGTTGGGCACGTGCTTGTCGGTGCTTTGGCTGCTCAAACAATCTTGCTCTTCGGGGGTGGGGGCAGGCAATTGGTTGACCAAGCCCAGCCGCGCCGTTTGTAGCACCGCCGCCGTGCAAAGATACGGATTGGCCGCGCCATCCGACATGCGATGTTCAAGGCGGGTGGCCTTGCCGCGCTCGTGTGGCACGCGCACCGTGACCCCGCGATGGTCATAACCCCAATTGGCCCAATAGCCCGCCAACTGGGCAGGGCGCAAACGTTTGTAGGCGTTGACGGTGGGCGCACACACGGCCGCCATCCCGGCATGATGTTCGATCATACCTGCGATGCAGTGCTTGGCGAGGGCGCTTAGGCCGTCGCTGGCGCTGGCGTCATACATGGCGTTATTGCCGGCTTTGTCTTGCAACGAAAAATTGACATGCAGACCGCTGCCGCCGCGATCAGCAAAGGGCTTGCCCATGAATGTCAGTCGCAGCCCGTGCTTGGCGGCAATTTCCCGCGCCAGCACTTTAAATAGGAAGATGTTGTCTACGGCTTGCAACACATCGCCATACGCCAACGTTAGCTCGAATTGCGGCGTGTCATATTCCGAATTGAGCGACTCGATTGGCAAATTGCAGCGCTCTGCCGCTTCCATAATTTTGTCAAATAGACCAATTGGATCAACGGCCAAACCTGTGCCATACACATAGGCCGTTGGCGTGTCCCATTCGGTCCAGCCGCCGTTGCCATTGGGTTGCAGCACAAATGCCTCTAGTTCGATGCCGACTTTGGGCACATAACCCAGCGCCTCCCACTCGGCAATGGCATTGCGCAACACGGTGCGCGGGGCGTGGGGCAATGGCTGCCCGTGAAAGAAGGCATCGCCGATGACGACGCCGGTGCGGTCGTCTTCCCAGCCGGGATGAATATCGTCGTGCGAAAACGTCACGTCAAAGTCGGGCAAGCCTTCCAGCAGTTTCGAGCCGGGGGCCGGAACCATAGTGCGGTCGAAGGCCAGCGCGAACAAGGCCGAGCAATGCCGCACATCGTGAGCCATCTGGCTGTAAGGAATATATTTGCCGCGTGCCAGCCCAAGGTGATCGGGAAACAAAACACGGAGTCGTTTGTAAGGGTTGTTGGTTGTGGTTGTCATCGTTTTTATACTCAGCGTGGTCTCAAACTGAGGTTTTCGCCGATTTCACTATCCCTCCTCAAGCGTAGCTTGAGGAGGGATAGTGAAATCGGCAATCCGCAATTTTTACTTTTGTTTAAATAAATGAGCGAGTTGCGTGAAGGCGGTAATCAGGTGATTGACCTGATCGCCGCCCATGGGTATGTAGCGCTTGAGGGGTGGAAATGCCATTGCTACCCACGCCGCGCCCATCAAATGCGTTTTGGCATGCCATCCGTTGGCATCTTGAACGAGCAAAAATGCCTTGAAATCGAGCGCAGTGAGGGCGGTGTTCAATTGGGCGTGATCGAGCAGGTGTTGCAATTGGGCCTGCGTCGTGGCAGACCCAATTGCAACTTTGCTCGCCACACCGGTGCGTTTGAGCGACCCAACATGATGCAGCGCGATTTTGGCGTTGCCCGGCTGGTTTTTTGTCAGTTCGCACCAAAAATCAACTTCGATGGTGCGACCCATGAACTGTTTGATTTCGCGGGGTTGCGCCCGAAAATGTAAATCATTGACCCAGATATCGCTATACGCGCCGTTGTCTGCGATTTTGCATGAGGCATTGTCACCCATTTTTTGCGTAATTTCGCGGTTAACCGATTCTAAAATTTGCTTGATCTGCACAGTTAGGCTAGCCCTTCCTCCTTCAGGATGGTCTCAGGGGCGACGGGTGTCCAAGGGTCGGTGCGGTGGATGATAAATAGCCAAACGAAGGCAAACGCGGCGCTCAATGCCAACATGAACACAAATGGCACATAAATTTGGCTGGGTTGCAAGAAGGGCGGTGTGACGAAGTAGATGGTGAGCACCATGCCAATGATGGCAAGAATTTGCGGCATGGGGTAGAACGGGGCTTTGATCGGGCGGGCTAGATCGGGGCGGCGTTTGCGCAGGGCGATGACCGACAGATTGACCATGATGTAGCTAAATACCCATGCGCACACAGCGGCCAACACCAGCGCAATGATACTGTTGATATCGCCGCGCACCCAAATTGTGCCGACGATGGGGATGATGGCGCACAAAATGATGCCGACCCAAGGCGTTTTGTAGCGCGGGTGCAAATAGCCAAAAATGCTGGGGGCGGTGTTGTCTTTGGCCATGCCATACAAAATGCGCGGGATGCCAGCGATGAGCGTATTGACGGTGGAGCAGCCCGCCAAAAAGGCGGCGATGCCTAGCCAATATTGACCGAGCGTGCCTAAAATGGCTTTGCCATATTCGGGGATGGGGAGCGGCGTGTCGAACAGCATGACGCCTTTTTCAACCTCGACATTAGGCACTTGGCGGGCGATGCCAGCGCCATACAAAAACATCGCTACTGCCACCAGCGTGAGGCCCAAATACATGGCACGGGGGATATTGCGGTGCGGGTTTTTTAGCTCTGCCGCCAGTGGGGTGACAAATTCGACCCCCACAAACAAAAACATGGCGAGGCCGATCATGGCTGCCACAGCGCCCAAATCGTCGCCAATCGCCGATTCGCCAAAAAAGCCGGTAATGCCGGATGTCGGGGCACGAAGTGTGCCGAGCAAGCCATACAAGAATAGCGTCACCCACATGATGCCGGTCATAATGGTTTCGATACGCCCGAAAATGTTGACGCCAGCTAAGTTAATGAGCATAAATACCAAGACAACGATGGTTCCGATAATCCATGTGCTGTCAGCCGCCATGTCGGGGAAAAAGTTGACTTGGGCGAACAACCCAATCGAAGCGACCTCGGCAGAACCGGCGAAGATATGCACGATGAGGTAAGCCGCGAGGGTGGCGGTGATGGCGAAAAATCGCCCCATGCCTGCCGCAACATAGTCGTAGACCGCGCCCGAGGTGGGCAAAATGCCCGCCATTTCGGCAAAGCTGGTAGATTGGCACATCATGAGTAGGTAAGCAATGAGAATGGCGATGGCAAAGACCCATCCGCCTGCGCCAAAGCCTTGGGTGGCGGTGAGTAACACCGACGATGCGATGATTAATCCGATGGCGGTTGCCAACGCGACCGGGAAACCGAGTGTGCCAGTTGCCAACTGGCTATGTGATGATTTTTGTGACATAAGTGTCCTCCTGTATTGAATGGGTGGTTGATTGGATGGATGGTTGGTTGATTGGTTGGATGGTTGATTGGTTGGATGGTTGATTGGTTGATTGGTTGATTGGTTGATTGGGTGGTTGGATGGTTGGTTGATTAGTTGATTAGTTGATTAGTTGATTAGTTGAATGGTTGAATGGTTGAATGAAGTATTGAAAAGATAAAAGGGTTTGTTTTTTTGTCTTGTAGCGCCGTCTGTAGCGCCGTCATCTTGACGGCTGCGTTTGCCGTCAAGATGACGGCGCTACCGGTTATTTAAACGTGCCGACTTTGTGCGCCACGTTTTTCAAATCGCAATAAAAGTCAAAGCTCCAAATGCCGCCTTCGCGCCCGATGCCCGAAGATTTATTGCCGCCGAAGGGTTGGGCCAGATCTCGCACATAAAAGCAATTGACCCATACCAAACCGGCGTTCATTTGCGCGGCGACGCGGTTGGCACGTGCTTCGTCTTGGCTAAAAATGATGGCGGCGAGGCCGTAGTCGGTGGCGTTGGCTTTGCGGATGGCCTCGGCCTCGTCTTTGAAGGTGTCGAAAATCAACACTGGGCCAAACACCTCGCGTTGCCAAAGTTCGGCATCTTCGCGCACGTTAGTGAACAAGGTCGGCTCGTAATACAGCCCGCCCAAGGCCGGATTGACCTGCCCGCCATAGACCAAGGTCGCGCCGTCTTGCTGGGCGCGTTCGACAAATCCTTGCACCCGCTGCAAATGTTCGGGATGGATGAGCGGGCCGACTTGCGTCTCGGCCTGCATGGGGTTGCCTTGGCGCAATTTGGCCGCGCCCGCAATCATGCGTTTGAGCATTTCATCGGCGATGGATTCTTGCACCAAAATGCGCGTGCCCGCCAAACACACTTGCCCGCAGTTGTCGTATTGGTCGAGCATGTTGAATAATGCCAGATCGAGATCGGCATCGTCAAACACCAGCAACGGCGACTTGCCGCCCAATTCAAAACTGACCGGCGTAAGGTTGGCGGCGGCATTGCGCCCGATGATGCGGGCGGTTTCGGGCGAGCCGGTGAATGAAATTCGCGCCACATCCGGGTGCTTGACCAGCGCGTCGCCCGCTTCTTCGCCGATGCCTTGCACCACGTTTAGCACGCCCGCCGGAATGCCCGCTTCGTGGGCAAAATCGGCCAGCAGCGAGCAAGTGAGCGGCGCCCACTCTGGCGGCTTTAGCACCACTGTGTTGCCAGCCGCCAACGCCGGTCCCACTTTCCAGGTTGAAAGCATAAAAGGCGCGTTCCAAGGCGTGATCAGGGCGGTGACGCCGGCTGGGTTATAGCTCACGCGGTTATAGGCTTGGCGATGCGGGGTGGCAAATTCGGGGGCCTTGAGCGAGACGGCGTATTCGGCGAACCAATGGATGTTGTGACCGCCGCGTTTCATCACGCGCAACCGGCTGGCCTCGTGCAATGAGCCGTTGTCGGTCGTTTCGACGGTTGCCAAATCAGGCACACGGTCTTCGATGATGTGGGCCAGCTTTTCGAGGTAAGGCAATCGCCCGTGTGGCCCTAAAGCTGCCCATGCCGGAAATGCGGCTTTTGCTGCCGCCACCGCCGCATTCACCTCGGCAGCGCCGCCCCGCGACACTTCGGCGATGACATTGCCGGTGATGGGCGAGATGTCGGTGAAGCGCGTCGGCGATGCCATCCGTTGCCCGTTGATGTAGTGATCAGTTGAGACGCGCACCCCGGCGACGTCGGCGAAGTTGGAGGATAATGTCATATTTAAAATTTATATCGTTAGATGTCTAATGATCGTAGGATAAAAATATACCTCGTGCGAGGTATGAAAGACAGCGGGCTACATAGGGGCGCGGCATGCCGCGCCCCCACATAAGGTTTATTTCACCCAAGTGGCGATATTCCACATTTCGCTGTCCCAAGGATTGGGGCCAGCGTTCTTCAGACCTTTGGCGACGCCGCTGACGGTCTTGCGGGCCACCAATGGCGACACCACGTAATCTTGCGCCACCAACATATCGTTCATTTTTAGAGCGATTTCGTTGGCTTTGGCTGCATCGAGTGTGGTTTTCAGTTGATCACATAGGCCGTCATATTCTTTGCTGTTATAGCGAATCTGGTTGGCAGAGCGCCAGCCGTTGGCCTTGGCCGAAATTTCCTTGCTGTGATAGTCGCACAAGTAGTCGGTGGCATCGGGCACGCCCGAACCATTGGTATACATTTGAATGTCATACCAGAATTTGCCGATGGTGTCGGGGCTGCCAGCGTCGGTGCTGAAGAACACTGCCGCATCCACCGCCTTCAAATCCACCTCAACGCCGAGCTTGTTCCAAGCGTCCTTCATCAGGGCTTGCTCTTTTTGGCGCAATGGGTTGACGCTGGTGCTGAAGCTCACCTTCATCTTCTTGCCGTCTTTGGCTCGTATGCCATCCGTGCCCTTCTTCCAACCTGCATCATCCAAGAGTTTGTTGGCGGTGTCAAAGTCGGGTGTGGCGCACTTGTTGCGCCCGCCGTGCAATTGATCTGACTTCAGGTATGGCTCCCACGTCAAAAATTCGCAGGTTGGGTCACCGGCTGGGCCATACAGCGTCTCGGCCATCGTCTTGCGGTCAATGACAATGCTGAACGCCTTGCGCACATTCTTATCACTAAAAAATGGGTGCGGCTTGCCCATTTCGCCGCGCATATCGCCCAATTCGGGGCTAATGTCGTTGGGTTGGAACATGATGCGCTCAACGTTGGGGCCGGTGGCGGTCTTCAGATCACCTTTGCCGCCTTGTTGCAATTGCGCCAAAACCGCCGCCTCGACCTGCAAATTCCACGCATAGTCGGTGTCGCCGGTTTGGAAGACAGCGCGGGCGGCGCTGGTCGCATCACCGCCCCCCTTAAAGATCACATCCTTGAAGAAGGGTTGATCGGGCACGTGGTAATTCATGTTGGCTTCGTAGGTCACTTGGTCGCCGCTCTTGAACTCTTTGACCTTGTATGGCCCCGTGCCGATGGGGTTATTGTTCATCTTCTGACAATCGGCATCTTTGCTCGATGCCTCGCCGATGCACTTGCCGAAATATTTGCGCGGCAAAATGTGGCCGTTTGTCCCGACAAATGCCTTGTAGAAATAGCTTTGCGGATCGTTATACTCTAGTTTCACTGTGTTGGCATCCACCGCAGTCGCTTTGGTAATGCCGCTCAGACGACCGGCGGTGCTGCAACCGGTTTCTTTCTTTGAACAATATTCATACGTAAACACCACATCATCGGCGGTAAAGTCTGAGCCGTCATGCCATTTCACGCCTTTCTTCAGCTTCCAAGTCACGCTCTTGCCATCGGCAGCGATGCCGCCATTGGACTTGGTGGGGATTTCAGCCGCCAGCGATGGCATGAGTGCGCCATCCAGCCCGACCGAGGCCAGCGGCTCGTAAACCAAGCGCGAAGCGTCGTTGTCTTTGGTTCCGGGGGCGAGGGGGGCATTCAAAATAGTGGGCGCTTGCCCTGTCTCTTATACACATCT